>NZ_LMVQ01000028.1 GCF_001545925.1 Mycobacterium sp. NAZ190054
CAGCCTGTCACTCATCCCGTGTCTACGTAGAGCACCACTTATCTTCTCTCTTTTTTTTTTTTACTGACCCGCCGCCCCCCAATATCTCCCCTCTCCCCCCCCCCGCCGCTCTCCCTCCCCCCTCGCCCCGCCAGTTCAGCCGCGCCGACGGCGGCGAGCCACCGGCGTGCGCTTGCGCGTGCCTGCCCGCGTGGAAACCCCCGGCACCGCGGCGCATACGCCACATTGGCCTCCGCGGTCATGTGCGGGAACAGCAGGGCCTGCTGGTTCAGCATCGCCACCCGCCGAGCATGGGCGGGCACGAACGTCCCTGCGGCGGTGTCGACCACCACCGAGCCGCCCAGCTCGATCCGTCCGTCGTCAGGACGGAGCAGGCCGGCGATCAGGTGCAGCAGGGACGATTTCCCGGCCCCGTTCGGCCCGAGGACCGCCAGCACCTCACCGTCGGCGAGCGACAGGTCGAAGTCGGCGGCGCGCCGATCGAGACGGGCCCGGACGCGCACGCTGCTCACGACGGGCCCGCCAACCGGCGGCCGGCGGTCGCCACGACGATCACGGCGGCCACGACGATCAGCAGCAGCGACAGCGCCACGGCGGCGTCGGCGTCGGTCTCCCGTTGCAGATAGATCTCCAGCGGCAACGTCCTGGTGACCCCCTGCAGCGACCCGGCGAAGGTCAGCGTGGCACCGAACTCGCCCAGCGCGCGTGCGAAGGCCAGCACGGCGCCCGAGGCCAGGCCGGGCAGCACCAACGGCAGTGTCACCGTCCGCAACACCGTGGTCGGCCTGGCGCCGAGCGTCGCGGCGACGTGCTCGTAGCCCGACCCCGCCGAGCGCAGCGCTCCTTCGAGGCTGACCACCAGGAACGGCAGCGACACGAAGGACTGAGCCAGCACCACCGCCGTGGTGGAGAACGCGATGCGGATGCCCAGGACGTCGAGGTGCCGGCCGAGCAGTCCCTGTCTGCCGAACGTGTACAGCAGCGCGATGCCACCGACCACCGGGGGCAGCACGAGGGGGAGCAGCACCAGGGCCCGCACCACCGATCGGCCGGGGAACCGCCCGCGGGCGAGCACCAGCGCCATCGGGATGCCGACGAGCACACACACCGCAGTGCTGGCCGCCGCCGTCTTCAGGCTGAGAACCAAAGCGGCGCGCGATGATTCGGACATCACCAACGGCAGGAAGCGGGGCCAGTCGATGCGCAGCAGCACAGCCACCAGGGGCAGGACGACGAACAGGGCACCGACTGCCGCCGGGACGTAGACCCATGCCGACAGCCCGACCTGGACCGGACCGCCGGCACGTCGGCGCGCGGTCACGGCGGGCCGAACCCGGCCGCGGACAACACCTCTCGGCCTTGCGGCCCCGTGACCAGATCGACGAACTGCCGCGCCGCGGGTGGATTCGGCGACCCGGCCAGCGTCGCGACGGGGTAGGTGTTCACCGCGGCGCCGGACTCCGCGAGGTGTACCGGGGTGACCTTGTCGCCGGCCACGGCCGCGTCGGTGACGTACACCAGGCCGGCGTCGGCCTGGCCCGACGTGACCTTGCCGAGAACGTCGGTGACTGCGGACTCCTCACTCACCGGGGTCAGCGTCACACCGGTCGCGTCCTCGATCTTCTCCGCCGCCGCCCCGCACGGCACCTGCGGTGCGCACACCACGACCTGGATCCCCGGTCGGCCCAGATCGGCGAAAGAGGTGATGCCCCCGGGATTTCCGGGCGGGGTGACGATGGTCAGCGTGTTCGTCGCGAAGTCGGCCGGCGCACCGGAGACCAGCCCGGCCTCGACGGCCTTGGCCATGTTGGCGGTGTCGGCGGAGGCGAACACGTCCGCCGGTGCGCCTTGGGTGAGTTGAGCCACCAGATCCGACGAGCCGGCGAAATTGAACGTGACCCTCGTCCCGGGATGGTCGGTTTCGAATCGTGCGCCGAGTTCGGTGAACGGGGATTTCAGCGACGCGGCCGCGAACACCGTCACGGTCGCGGTCGCGTCATCGGGCGGCGACGCACAGCCTGCCCCGGTAAGGCCGCACAGCGCCACGGCGACAACGTGTTTCATCAGGCGTCCGCGGTCTCGACGATGACGGTGGTGGCCTTGACCACCGCGACGGCCACCACGCCCGGTTCGAGGCCGAGTTGGCGCGCGGACTCGGTGCTCATCAGCGACACCACCGTGAACGGGCCACACTGCATCTGCACCTCGCTCATCACCGTGTCGGCGGTGACCTTGGTGACCAGTCCGACGAACCGGTTGCGCGCAGAACTGCCGATGCCCACCGGGTCCGGCGGCGGCGAGGCATGGTCACGCGCGAAGTCGGCCAGCGCCTTGCCGTCGATCACCGCGCGGCCCGCGGCGTCCTTGGCCGACGGCAGGCTGCCGCTGTCGATCCAGCGCCGCACCGTGTCGTCGCTGACCCCCAGCAGGGTGGCGGCGTCCCGGACGCGAATGTTCGGCATGGGCTCCCTCACCGGCTATGTCCGTGTTTACGGACCTATAGTGCCATTGAGTCCGCGTCTGCGGATGCCAGGGTCAGGAACGGGGCGGCGGCACGCTCACCGCGATCACCGCGGTGTCGTCTTCGAGACCCGCGCCGAAGCCGTCGAGGAGATGACGGACCGCGGCCACGAACGTCGGCGCGTCGGTCGGGCTGTTCCTGCCGGCGAAGTCAAGAAGGTCGTCGTCATCGTCGAAACGCCGGGTGGGGCCGACCCTCGCCTCGGTGAGACCGTCGGTGTACATCACCAGGGTGTCGCCGGGCCCGAGATGGACCGACTGTGCCACGAACCGCGGGTTTCTGAGGATGCCGACGGCCTGGCCGCCGTGGGTGTGCACGTAGCGCGCCGTACCCGCGGCGGGCATCAGCAGCGCAGGCGGATGTCCGCCACTGGCCAGCTCGAGGCCGAAACCGTCCGCCTTCGGGGTGATCACGCCGAACAGCACGGTGCAGAAGCGCGGGTCGTCGCCGTGGAACTCGTGGCTCAGCACCGCGTTGAGGTTGTGCAGCACGGTGACCGGGTCGTCGTCGTAGGCCGCGGCGGCGCGCAGGGTGTAGCGGGTCAGCGACGTCACGGCGGCCGCGCCGGCCCCCTTGCCGGACACGTCGCCGAGGAAGATGCCCCACTTGCGCCGCGTCAACGGGAACAGGTCGTAGAAATCGCCGCCGACGTCGTCGGCGGACGCGGTGTGGTAGTGCGCGGCGGCGACCAGTCCGTCCGGTGGGGTGAGATTCGGTGGCACCAGCGAGCGTTGCAGAGTCGCGGCCAACAGCTGCACCCGTTCTCGCTCGCGATCGGCGGCACGGCGCGCTTCGAGGAGCTCGCGTTCGTACGAACGCCGGTCCGTTGCGTCCTGCACGATGATGCGCAGCGCGACCGGAGCGCCGTTGGAATCGGTCTTGACGTTGGCGGTGACGAAAACCGGTATCCGCGAGTCGTTCTCGCTGAGCAGCTCGACGGTGATGCCACCCAGGGTGCCGGTCATCTGCAGCAGCGGAGCGAAATGGGTCTCGTAGTGGATCCGACCGCCGACGGCCAGCAGGTCGGGAAACCGACGCCCCACCAGCTGGTCCGGTGGATACCCGACCCAGTCGGCGAAGGTCCGGTTGGCCAGCGTGATGCTCCCGTCCGGGCCGGTGGTCAGCAGCCCGCACGGGGCGTTGTCGAAATAGTCGTCGAGCGCGTCCCGACAGGGTTGCGGCTGCTGTTCTTTCACAGTCGATCGGCGAAGTCCGCGATGGCGGCCGCCGTCGCCGCCGGGACGCTCAGGTGGGGGCAGTGGCCCGTCGCGTCGAGGGTCACCAGCGTGCTGTCCTGGATGTGGGTGTGGCAGTACGCGCCCACATCGCGCGGTGCGAGCGTGTCGTGGGCGCATTCGACGATCGTGGTGGGCACGGTGACGCGGGCCAGATCGGTGCGGTTGTCGGACAGGAAGGTGGTGCGCGCGAAGGTCAGCGCCCGCGCCGGATCGGTGCGGCAGAAGCTGTCGCTGAGCTCCTGTTCGAGCTCAGGCCGGTCCGGGGTGCCCATGATCACCGGCGCCATGGCGCGGGACCAGCCCAGGTAGTTGCTCTCGATCGAGTCGAGCAACTCGTCGATGTCAGACCGCGAGAACCCGCCCCGGTAATCACCGTCGTCGAGATAGCGGGGAGACGGTGTGAGCAGCACCAGCCCGGCGAACCGGGCGGGAGCGGCGGCCGCGGCGAGAACGCCCATCATCGACGCGACCGAATGGCCGACGAAGATCACGTCCCGCAGGTCCAGTTCGTCGATGATGGTGAGGATGTCGTCGGCGTACTGCTGCAGGTCGGTGTAGCGCTGCTCATCCCAGGCCGCCGGATCCGACGCGCCGGCGCCGACGTGGTCGAACAGCACGAGACGGAACCGGTCTGCCAACAGCGGCACGACGAACCGCCACAGATTCTGGTCGCAGCCGAAGCCGTGTGCCAGCATGACCGCAGGGCCGTCCGTCCGGCCGGTCACGCGCACATTGTTCTTCGAAACCACGTCCATGCTGAGATGATCTCAGCACAGCCCGTCCCGGAGATCGAATACCGAAAGCGCAGCATGAGCGACGAGATCAGCAGCCCCGCGTTCCCACCGGACCGCAGCGAGGTCACCATCGGCACCCGAACGGTCGGCAATGCGGTGGTGGTCGCGCTGTCCGACGTGGTGGACGCCGCCACCGCGCCCGAGGTCACCGCGGAGATCGAGAAGGTGTTCGACGGTGCGCCGGGGGCGGTGATCGTCGACCTCTGCGGTGTGACGTTCCTGGCTTCGGCAGGAATGACGGTGCTGCTCAAGGCCAAGGAGCGGGCCGGTTCCGAAATCGGGTTCGCCGTGGTGGCCGACAGTGCGGTCACCAGGCGGCCGCTCACCGTCCTCGGGCTCGACGCGGAGCTGTCGTTGTGCCCGAGCCTCGACGCCGCGCTGCGGCAGGTGTCGTGACCGTCAGACGTCGTCGTCGAGCACCGAGAACGGCTCGGTAGGCTCCTCGACCACCGCGAGCTGGGCGGCCGACTCCGAGGGCACGGTTCTGCGCGACAGCGCCTGCAGCGCCCGCTCGGTGCCGACGTCGCGGCCGGCGCCTTCGGACAGCAGCCAGCGAACCTCCAGCAGATCGCAGTAGGCCTGGATCGGGGTGCCGGTCTTCCCGATCGCGGCGTGCGCCCGGTGCATGGTGGGGGTGGCCACCTCCATCACCCACAGCTGGGCGGCGGTGCGTTCGTCGACGTCGTGGCCGGCCTCGTGGCACAGCTGGCCCTGGTAGGCGTGCAGGTCCCCGAGCAGGATCCGTGCCTGACCTTCCCCGACGTGCAGCCCGGTCAGCCGCCGCAACTGGTCGGCGTGAAAGTTGCGGTCGCCCACCGCGACGCGCAGCCGCAACTCGTCGGCGCCGGTGTCGATCGGCTGCAGTGAGACCTCGTCGACGGCGAACCCGGCCTCGTTCAGCCGGCGGATCGTGCCCTCGACCCGATAGCGATCGGCGAAACCGAACGTCGGCTCGGCGGACAGCAGGCCCCACAGCTGTTCGTAGCGCTCCCTGATCCCGAGGGCCTCTTGGATGAAACCCGGTTCCAGCTCGGGCCTTTCGAGCTTGGCGGCCATGTCCAACAGCCCGGCCGCGACGTTCTCGACGGTGATGTCGATGTCCAGGGTGCGTTGCCCGTCGGACAGCGTGGGGTGCACCTCGCTGGTCTCGGCGTCGACGAGGAACGCCTGCAGCACCTGGCCGTCGCGGGAGAACAGCGTGTTGGCCAGCGAGCAGTCGCCCCAGAACACCCCGTGCCGGTGCAGTTCCACCAGCAGAGTGGCCATCGCGTCGAACAACCGCGCCCGGTGCTTGGGCACGTCCGGCGGCAGCCGCATGAACAACCGCCGGTACTGCCACGAGCCCACCAGATAGCGGGTCAGCAGGATCGCGGTGTCGAAATCAGACTGGAACACCAGTCCCGCCGGCCGCACGGCGTTCAGCCCCATCCCTTCCAGCCGGCTCAGCACGTCGTACTCGCGGGCGGCGATCCTGGGCGGCAATTCCTTGAGCGCCCAGAGTTCACCGTCGCATTCGACGAACCTGACCAGGTGGCGGCTCGGTCCCACCGCGATGGCGCGCAGGGGGACGTCGGGCACCGCCCAGTCGGCGAGGGGACGTTCCCACGGCAGCGCGATCAGTCCCGGGCGCGGGGCCCGCAGCCGCAACTCGGGGGCGGCCATCGTCGTGCGACCGTCGGCTCAGCCGGTGGCCGCCGCGTGCCGCCCGCGTGCTTCGGTTGCGCGCGTGAGGTTCTCACCGGACTGCGGGTCGAACAGATGCAGGCGCTCGGCGTCCAGCCACAGGGTGGCCCGGTCGCCCGGACGGACCCGGCTCAACGGGTCGAGCTCGACGCAGATCTGCGTGCGCAGCTGTTCGGAGTCCAGGTCCTTGGCGAGTTCGGCGAGCTGGCGGGCGATCTCGGCGGAGGCCTCGAACGGTACGAACGCGTACTGCTCGTTACCCAGCCACTCGGTGACGTCGATGGTCACGTCGAAAGTGACGCCACGGGACCGCTTGTCGGTGTCGACGAACTCGGCGTCCTCGAACGCGCCGGGCCGGATCCCGGCGATGTAGATCTTGCCGTCCTGGACGGCCTCGCGCCACTCGTCGCGCATCGGGACGGTGACGAACGGCAGCTCGATCTCGTCGCCGCGTACCTGGGCGGGGACGAAGTTCATCGGCGGGGAGCCGATGAAGCCGGCGACGAACAGGTTCACCGGCTGGTCGTAGAGCTCGCGCGGGCTGGCGACCTGCTGCAGGATCCCCTTCTTCAGTACCGCGACCCGGTCACCGAGTGTCATCGCCTCGGTCTGGTCGTGCGTGACGTAAACGGTGGTGACGCCGAGTTTGCGCTGCAGCCGCAGGATCTCGGTGCGCATCTGGCCGCGCAGCTTGGCGTCGAGGTTGCTCAGCGGTTCGTCGAACAGGAACGCATCGGCCTCGCGCACGATCGCGCGGCCCATCGCGACGCGCTGCCGCTGACCGCCGGAGAGGTTGGCCGGTTTGCGGTCGAGGTGTTCGCCGAGCTCGAGCGTCTTGGCCGCGTCGTTGACCCGCTGCCGGATCTCCTCGTCGGAGAGCTTGCCGGCCAACCGAAGCGGGAACGCGATGTTCTCGAACACCGTCAGGTGCGGGTAGAGCGCATAGTTCTGGAACACCATCGCCAGGTTGCGGTCGCGGGGGGCCTTGTCGTTGACCCGCGTGTCGCCGATCAGCATGTCGCCGGAGGTGATGTCCTCCAGACCGACGATCATCCTCAACAAGGTCGACTTGCCGCAGCCCGACGGACCCACCAGGATCATGAACTCGCCGTCGGCGATGTCGAGGCTCACGTCGTTGACCGCCGGATAGCCGTCACCGTACTTCTTGACGATATTGCGCATCGTGATTGCTGCCATGGGGGTTATCCCTTCACTGCTCCGGAGGTGAGACCGGCGACGATGCGCCGCTGGAAGATGAGGACCAGGATGACGACGGGGATCGTCACGATCACCGACGCGGCCATGATGTAGGGGACCGGCGACTCGAAGTACGACGCACCCTGGAAGAAGGCCAGCGCGGCCGGAACCGTGCGGGCGCTGTCGGTGGAGGTCAGCGAGATCGCGAACAGGAAGTCGTTCCAGCAGAAGAAGAACGTCAGGATCGCGGTGGTGAACACGCCGGGTGCGGCCAGCGGGACGATCACCTTGCGGAACGCCTGCCACTGGGTGGCGCCGTCGACCTGTGCGGCATGTTCCATCTCCCAGGGGATCTGGCGGAAGAACGCCGACATCGTCCAGATCGACAGCGGTAGTGCGAACGTCAGGTACGGGATGATCAACCCGAGCCAGGTGTCGTAGATCCCCAGCCCGCGCCACATGTCGAACAGCGGGCCGACGAGCGCGGCCTGAGGGAACATCGCGATGCCCAGCGCCAACGACAGCAGCACCTTCTTACCCGGGAACTCAAGGCGCGCAATGGCGTACGCGGCGAACATGGCGATGACCACCGAGATGACCGTCGCGATGACCGCGATGCCGATCGAGTTGATCAGCGCCCGGGTGAACAGCGGTTGGCTGAAGATCTGCGCGAAGTTGTCGAACGTGATCGAACTGGGCAGGAACGACGGATTGCCCGAGACGATGTCGGACGGCGGTTTGAACGCCAGGCTGATCATCCACAGCATCGGCACGAAGCTGTAGATGACGATGACGATGCCCGCGATCGTCCACCACTTGGTGCTCTTGGTCACTGGTCACCCCTGACTTGCGAGAGGTCGGTTTTGAAGACCTTGATGAAAACCCAGGCGATGGCGACCACCGACAGGAACAACAGCACCGAGACCGCCGATCCCATACCGAGGTTCACCAGTGTGACGTTCTGCCGGTAGGCCAGGAACGAGATGGTCTCGGTGTTGTTGGCGCCGGCGGTCATCACGTACGGGTTGTCGAAGATCCGCCACGCGTCCAGCGTGCGGAACAGCAGCGCCACCATGATGGCGGCCTTCATGTTCGGCAGGGTGATCTTCCAGAGTCGCTGCCATGCGGTGGCGCCGTCGACCTTGGCGGCCTCCTGCATGTCCTCGGGCACCTGGACCAGACCGGCCAGCAGCAGCAGCGAGATGAACGGTGTGGTCTTCCAGATCTCGGACAGACAGATCACGAAGATGGCCGACCAGCGGTCGCCGAACCAGTCGAACTCGGTGAGGTTGAGCCACTGGTTGACGAAGCCCGAATCGATCGCGAACGCGTAGCGCCAGATGAACGCTGACACGACGGTGACGATCCCGTAGGGGATCAGGATCGCGGTGCGCAGCGGTCCGCGCCCTCGCACGATGCGCAGCATCACGAACGCGAACCAGAATCCGAGGACGAGTTCGATCGCGACGGTGACGACCGTGATCGCCAGTGTGGTGACGAAGTCGTTCCACCACACCGGGTCGGTGAGGATGACCCCGTAGTTGGCCAGGCCGACGAAGCTGCGGCCTTCGGGGTCGGTGAGACGGAAGTTGTACAGGCTGAGCACCAGTGCATAGCCCAGCGGGTAGGCGGTGACGAGCAGCATCACCAGGTACGACGGCAAGGTCAGGTAGAGCCCGAGGCGGCGTTCGCCCTTGGCCCGCTCACTGACCGCCGGTGTGCCCGGGTCCTTCTGCAGCGGCGGGGTCTGCAACGTGGTCACAGCAGCCGCCTTCCGGCCAGCACGTCAGCCATGAACTCATCGGTCCTTTCCGGGGTTTCGGCGTTCACCGACGCGGGCGGATGCCAGGTCTGCTGGATCGCGCCGGAGATGTCGGTGTAGAACGGCGACAGCGGTCGGGGGCCACCTTCGGCGATGGATTCCCGGATCAGGTCGGCGTTCTCGTATTCGGCCCGTAACGTCGGGTCGTCGTAGGACGCCGCGTAGGGCGACGGCTCGCCCTCGTCGAGCATGTACTGCGTGGCTTTCGGCAGGGCGTTGACGCATTCGACGAACGCGACGGCCTCGTCGGGATGCTCGGTGTAGGCGCCGATGCCGAGGTTGGCGCCGCCCAGCGGCGGTGCGCTGGGACGGTCCGGGGCCACCCTCGGGTAACGCGCCCAACCGATGTCGTCGACGACCTCCTGCGGAAGGGTGCCTTCCTCGGCCGCGCTGCGCGCCGCTGCCAGCACGTAGGGCCAGTTGACCATGAACATGCCCTGCTCGGACTGGAAGTTGGCGCGCGCCTGCTCCTCGGAGGCGTTCGACATGTCGGTGGGCGCCGCGCTGGAGCGCCCGAGGTTACCGACGATCTCGGCGGCCTTCTCCCCGGCGGGGCTGGCCATCGACGGTGTGGCGTTGCGGCCGGCCTCCACGTCCTGCAGCATCTCGCCGCCCGCCGAGAGCACCAACGCGTTGATCAGCACCGTGTAGCCCTCGTACCGCTGGGCCTGCACGGCGACTTTCTTGTTCTGCCCCACAGCGGCTTTGATCATCTCGTCCCAGGTGAACGTCGGGCTCGCCGGATCCACACCCGCCGCGGCGGCGTGTGACTTGCGGTACCACAGCAACTGGGCGTTGGATTTGTAGGGCACCCCGTAGAGCTCGTCGTCCCAGATACCCGTCTCGACCGGCGCCGGCAGCATGCCCGCGGTCAGCCGCTCCCTCTCCTCGGCGGTGTAGGGGCGCAGGAAGCCGGCGTTGGCGAACTCCGCGGTGAACACCACGTCGAGGCTGACGAGGTCGATCGACGAGTCACCGGCGGCCAGTCGGCGCACCATCTGCTCGCGCTGGGCGGTCGCGGTGCTGGGCAGCGCTTCGATACGCACCTGGTACGCGCCGTTGGACGCGTCGGCGCATTCCTGCGCGCGCGTGGCCGAGCCACCGTTGTCGGGGAGGATGTACCACGTCAGCGTCGGGGGACCGCCTTCACTGCCGCAGCCGGACAACACTGTCGCCGCGATCAGCGGCGCACTGGCCAGCGCGATCGCACGACGCCGTCGCCCGCGGGCGAACTGATCTCGTTTCATCACGTCCTCGTCTATGAAGTTGTGGTCTCCGATGAGGGCCACGGGCAGCACATTCGGTACGCAGTTGAGTGTGTCACACCTCACAAGGCTGGTGGGGTAGCGGTGTCAGCGCGGCGGGGCGGTGGACCCGCGGATGACCAGGCGGGTGGGCAGTACGGTGACCGCCGGCGCGGGTTCGGCGCTTTCGTCGCTGCTCAGGCGGCTGAGCACCGCACGGGCCGCGAGCCGGCCCTGCTCACGCACCGGCTGCGCGACCGTCGTCAGGTCATTGATGTCGGCCGACGGGTGGTCGTCCACGCCGATCACCGAGACCTGCTGAGGCACAGCGATTCCCGATCGGCGCAGGGTGCGCAGCGCACCGAGGGCGATCTCGTCGGAATGGCAGAACACCGCCGTGGGCAGGCGGTCGCGGCTCAGCAGCATCTCCATGCCGCGTGAACCGCCGTCGATGCTCCACTTCACGGTCACCACGGTCGGTCGGGTCAACCCGGCCTCGGCGAGTCGGCGGTGGAACCCACGGATGCGGGCCTGGTCGGTCGCCCACGGGATGTCGGCGTCGGCGCCGGCCTGGATCATCGCGATGTCACGGTGGCCGGTCCGCACCAGGTGGCCGACGGCCTGCTGCGCGGCGCGGTCGTCGTCGATGCCCACCCACGGCCGGTGGTCGTCGGTGCGGTGCCCCCCGACGAAGACGGTTGGGACCGCCAGTTGTTCGAGCCGGGTGTGCTCGCGCGGGGACAGCGGAAGGGAGACGACGACCGCCGCGTCGACTTTGCGGCGCAACGGAAGTGCTTCGAAGAAGCGGTGGCGCGCCACGGAGTCGGGCAGCGTGCACAGCACCAGATCCACACCGACGGTGTCGAACTCGTCGGCGATTCCGGCCAGGACGGTCGAATAGAACCACGCGTCGATCCGCGGCACGATCACCCCGACGCGGCCGGTCGGGCCGCCCGACAGGCGGGAGGCCTCCGGGGACACGACATAGGACAGTTCCCGGGCCACCGACAGGATGCGCTCGCGGGTCGCCGGTGAGACGCCGGACTCACCGCGCAGCGCCCGCGACACCGACGCGATGGACACCCCCGAACGCCGCGCGACGTCGGTCATGTTCACGGCCTGCTTCGGGATCATCGAACCCGCAGAATAGCCGAGCGTAATTATTTACGTAAGCTCGAGACGAGTTGACAGTGCGCCCTTACATCCGGAATCTGGACGGGAAAACGTTTACGTTCACCCGGGGAGGATCCGATCCGTGTCCGACGAGTCGCCATGGTGGCAGACCGCTGTCGTCTACCAGGTGTACATCCGCAGCTTCGCCGACGGAAACGGTGACGGCGTCGGAGACATCCAGGGGCTGCGGGCCCGGCTGCCCTACCTGGCCCGGCTCGGTGTGGACGCCATCTGGATCAACCCCTGGTATCCGTCCCCGATGGCCGATGCCGGATACGACGTCTCCGACTACCGCGACATAGAACCGGCCTACGGCACGCTGGCGGATGCCCAGGCACTGATCGCCGAGGCCCACGCCTCCGGTGTCCGGGTGATCCTCGACATCGTGCCCAACCACACGTCCGATCAACACGCGTGGTTCAAGGCCGCACTCGACGACGAGCCCGGGGCGCGACAGCGGTACCACTTCAGGCCCGGCCGGGGCGCCGACGGCGGGTTGCCGCCGAACAACTGGCAGAGCGTGTTCGGTGGCCCGGCGTGGACGCGGGTCGACAGCGGTCCGCTGGAAGGCCAGTGGTATCTGCACCTGTTCGCTCCCGGACAGCCCGACCTGAACTGGGACCACGACGAGGTGCGCGCCGAATTCGAGGACATCCTGGCGTTCTGGTTCGACCGGGGCGTCGACGGCTTCCGCATCGACGTGGCGCATGGTCTGGTCAAGGAGGCCGGCCTGCCCGACGGAACGAGCGCCGGCGACGAACCGCACGCGATCCTGCAGACCCAGAACCGCCACCCGGCCTGGGATCAGGACGGCGTGCACGAGATCTACCGTGGCTGGCGGGCGGTGGCCGACCGCTACGCGCCGGAACGGATCTTCATCGCCGAGGCCTGGGTGCCCAGCAATGAGCGGCTGGCCCGCTACCTGCGCCCCGACGAGCTGCACACCGCCTTCCAGTTCGATTTCCTGCGCTCACCGTGGCGGGCCGACCTGTTGCGCAAGGTCGTCGACGACGCGATCGGCTCCGCCGCGTCGGTCGGCGCACCGCCCACCTGGGTGCTGTCCAACCACGACGTCACCCGCACCGTGACACGCTTCTCGCGTTCTCAGCCGGCGCATCTGATCGACACCGACTGGGAGCGCGGACGCTGGGGCGGCGAAGAGCCGGATCACGCACTGGGCCGGCGGCGGGCGCGCGCCGCCGCGCTGATCCAGCTGGCGCTGCCGGGCACGGCCTATATCTACCAAGGTGAGGAACTCGCGCTCGAGGAGATCGAGGACCTGCCCGCCGAAGCGCGTCAGGACCCCACCTGGGAGCAATCCGGGTTCACCGACGTCGGCCGCGACGGATGTCGAATCCCGTTGCCGTGGACCGAGACCGAGGCTCCATACGGGTTCGCGTCCCATCCCGACGCGGTGCCCTGGCTGCCGCAGCCCGGGCATTGGTCCGAGCACAGCGTCGAGGCGCAGGACCGCGACCCCGCCTCCACATTGAACCTGTACCGCGCCGCGTTGCGGCTGCGCCCGCGGTTGTGGCGCGACGCAGCGGAGGTCGAGTGGATCGACGTCGCGCCCGACGTCGCGGCATTCCGGCGCGGCGACGCACAGTGCTGGGTCAACACCGGCGACACCGACGTCCGGTTGCCCGGCGGCGCGGCGGCCGCGCTGGCGTCGGAACCCGGCGTGGTGGACGTGCTCCCGCCGGACACCGCGGTGTGGTTGCGGTAGTCACGGCAGAAGAGGTCTTTGTGCCCTCTCCATGACGGCGCCGGCGGAGCACCCTTGAGGAGACGACAACTCCTGAAGGGCAGACGTAGCGATGACCGGTCACTTTCCCGACGGCGAGACCCTGAGGTCGGCGCTGTCGCTGGCGAATCGTGCGCCCTCGGTGCACAACTCGCAACCATGGCAGTGGCGGGTCGGTGGCCGCAGCGTGCACCTGTACGCGAATTCGGATCTGTTGTTGCCGCACACCGACCCCGAGGGGCGCGATCTGGTGATCAGCTGCGGTGCGGCGCTCAACCACTGCGTGGTGGCGCTGGCCGCACTCGGTTGGCAGTCCAGGGTGCACAGATATCCGAACCCGGCCGAGCCGGGCCATCTGGCCGCGTTGGAGTTGCATCGCTATCCGGCAGCCGAACTCGACGTGACGCTGGCGGCGGCGATCCCGCGCCGGCGCACGGACCGCCGGCATTACAGCTCGTGGCCGGTGCCCCGTGGGGACATCGCGCTGATGGGGGCCAGGGCGGCCCGGGCCGGAGTGATGCTGCGCCGGATCGACGACCTGGAGGGCCTCACCCGGTTGGTGAACGCCGCGGCGCATCGACACGGTGCGGACCCCGGTTACCTGACCGAGTTGGCGACCTGGAGCGGCCGGTACGCCTCCACCGCCGGTGTCCCGGCCCGCAGCGCGCCCGGCCCCGACGGGGCGGGACCGATCCCTCCGCGCACGTTCGCCGGCGGTGTGCTGCCGCAGCCCCCGGATGCCGATGCGGTCGACGACAACGCCGCGGTGCTCGCGCTCGGCACGGTCGACGACGACGAGCTGTCCTGGTTGCGCGCCGGCGAGGCGACCAGCGTGGTGCTGCTCACCGCGACCGCGCTGGGGCTGGCGAGTTGTCCGATCACCGAGCCGCTGGAGATCGCCGAAACCCGCGAGGCGGTGCGGCGGGATGTCTTCGGCGCCGACGGGCATCCGCAGATGTTGCTGCGGGTGGGCTGGGCGCCGGTCAATGCCGACCCGCTGCCGTCGACGCCGCGCCGTGATCTGACCGAAGTCGTTGTCCGGCTTGACGGTCCGGCGTAGCAGTAGCGGTTCAGATGCCGTCGTGGCGACGGTGGCGGTCGAGCTTGGAGACGAACACCGCCGCCTGGGTGCGCCGTTCCATGCCGAGTTTGGCGAGTAGCCGGGACACATAGTTCTTGACCGTCTTCTCGGCCAGGAACATCCGCGCCGCGATCTGTTTGTTCGTCAACCCTTCGCCGAGCAGATCGAGCAGTACGCGCTCCTGTTCGGTCAGGGCCGACAGAGGGTCACCGGGATCGCTGTCGCCGCGTAACCGCGCCATCAACGCCGCCGCGGCCCGGTTGTCCAGCAACGAGCGGCCCGACCCGACCTCCTTGATGGCCTGGGCGAGCTCCATGCCCTTGATGTCCTTGACGACGTAGCCGCTGGCACCGGCGAGGATGGCGTCGAGCATCGCCTCGTCGGAGGTGAACGACGTCAGCATCAGGCACCGCAGGTCAGGCAGCCGGGACAGCAGTTCGCGGCACAGCTCGATGCCGTTGCCGTCGGGCAGCCGGACGTCGAGCACCGCCACATCCGGCTGAGTGGCCGGGATGCGGGCCAGCGCCTCGGCGACGGTGCCGGCCTCACCGACCACATCGAGTTCGGGATCACCGCCGA
The DNA here is from genome assembly GCF_001545925.1 of Mycobacterium sp. NAZ190054. GTDB lineage: Bacteria > Actinomycetota > Actinomycetes > Mycobacteriales > Mycobacteriaceae > Mycobacterium. The sequence goes on from NZ_LMVQ01000028.1 coordinate 15,077, forward strand.
GCAGGTCGATCAACCCGCGCCGCACCACTTCATGGTCGTCTACCAGGAACACCTTCACCATGTCGCGACGTCATCCCCTCAACGGATCGGCACCGGTTCACAGTGCGTTGTGCGGTTCACACACCAGTATCGAACAATCCGTGTCGCGCAGGGCGGCGTTGCCGGGAGCGCCGACCAGGCCGGCGACTCCTCCCGGCCGCCTACGGTCGGCGACCACCAGCTGAACCCCGTCCCCATGCGCGGACAGATAGTCGAGCGTGTCGCCGGACCTGGCGACGGCGGTGATGTCGACGTCGGGAAAGTGGCGGCGCCATTCGGCCAGCCGGCGTTCCCAGTGCGCGACGGCGTCGGCGGCTGTCCGCGCCGGTGTCAGTACCCGGGCCTGGGCGCGCCGTCGGCGTGCCTCGTCGAGCCCGCGGCGCATCACCACGTTGCCCGCCGCGGTATCGGTGAATTCGATGACCACGGCCCGCTCGCCGCGGCGGTGTGGCCGGTGGGCGCGCACGATCGCGACCGGACAGTGCGCCGACGTCGACAGCGCCGCCGCGGTCGAACCGATCCGGCCCTGGGTCGAGTGCTTGAGCCCGCGGGCGCCGACGACCAGCATGACCGCCGGACGGGCCGCCTCCAGCAGGGTCGGCACCGTCCTGCCCTGGAGGATCTCGACCTCGATCTTGACCGGGCGCTGGGTGGACTCCACGGCGGTGAGCGCGTAGCGCAGGGCGACCTCGGCGGTGGCGATGCGGCGGGCCTGATCGGACGGATCCGCCGCGCTGTCCTCGCTCTCGATGACGTAGACGAGCCGCAGTGGCACGTCGCGGTCGATCGCCTGGTCGATGGCCCACAGCGCGGCCTCGACCGCGGCGGGGGAGCCGTCGACGCCGACGACCACACAGGGGGTCGGGGATGCTGCGGTCATGAGGGGCCTCCGCGGATGACGAGCACGTCGCGAACCGCCCGGCGAGGTGTCGGGGGCGGCGCGACGTCCATGGCCGGTGCCCGTCCCACCCGAACGAGCGCCTGTGGGATCGCGGTGCTGCCGATCAACGACGCGACGACGTCGCGGCCTTCGGGCACCTCGGTGATGTGGGTGACGGTGCAGGTCGCCAGCCCTGCCATGGTCGCCTCGAGCAGCACGGCGGACAACGCTTCCCCG
>NZ_LMVQ01000029.1 GCF_001545925.1 Mycobacterium sp. NAZ190054
TAGTCGCGCACCCGTTCCAGCGCGGCGCCGGTGACCAGCGGGCCGTAGTCGGCCTTCGGGTCGAGGCTGTGGCCGACGCGCAGCTGGTTGACCCGCTCCACCAGCCGGTTCCGCAGCCGGTTGGCCGAGCGGATCAGCCGGCCGGACAACTTGCCGAGAGCGCGGGTGGCCAGCGGGGCCACCGACAGCACCTGCAGCCCGTGCTTGCGCACCGCCTTGCGCAGCCGCAGGAACACGATCGGTGACTCCTCCTCCGGTTCCAGCCCGGCCAGCAGCACCGCGGGGGCCTTCTCCAGATCGGAGTAGGTGACCGTCATCGGCAGGCCCGCGACACGGGTCGCCAGGAAGCCGGCTTCCTCCGCGCTGTGCGGTCGGATCCGGAAATCGACGTCGTTGGTGTGCAACACGATCCGGGCGAACTTCGCGTAGGCGTAGGCGTCCTCGGCGGTGACCCGGCCGCCGACCAGCACACCCGCGCTGCCCGCGGCCGCGCTCAGGCCTGCCGCGGCGACGTTGAGCGCTTCGGACCACGACGCCGGCCGCAGGGCCCCGCCGTCGCGCACCAGCGGTGTGGTGAGGCGGTCACCGACCGTCGCGTAGGTGAACGCCCACCGCCCCTTGTCGCAGTTCCACTCCTCGTTGACCTCCGGGTCGTCGCCGGCCAGCCGTCGCAGCACCTTGCCGCGCCGGTGGTCGGTGCGCTGCGCGCATCCCGACGCGCAGTGTTCGCAGACGCTGGGACTGGACACCAGGTCGAACGGCCGCGCCCGGAACCGGTACGCGGTGCCGGTCAACGCGCCCACCGGGCAGATCTGGACGGTGTTGCCGGAGAAGTAGGACCGGAACGGTTCGCCCGGCGCGATGCCGACCTGTTGGAGCGCACCACGTTCCAGCAGATCGATGAAGCGGTCACCGGCGATCTGATCCGAGAAGCGGGTGCAGCGGGCGCACAGCACGCAGCGTTCCCGGTCGAGGAGCACCTGCGAGGAGATGCTGATCGGCTTCGGGAAGGTGCGTTTGACGTCCTCGAACCGCGTCTCGGCACGGCCGTTGGACATGGCCTGGTTCTGCAACGGGCACTCACCGCCCTTGTCGCAGACCGGGCAGTCCAGCGGATGGTTGATCAGCAGCAACTCCATCACTCCGTGCTGCGCCTTCTCGGCCGCTTCGGACGTGTACTGGGTGTGTACCACCATGTCGGGGGTCACGGTGGTGGTGCACGACGCCAGCGGTTTGCGCTGACCCTCGACCTCGACGAGGCACTGCCTGCAGGCGCCGACCGGGTCGAGCAGCGGGTGGTCACAGAAGCGGGGGATCTGCACGCCGATCAACTCGGCGGCGCGGATCACCAGAGTGCCCTTGGGCACCGTGATCTCGTGGCCGTCGATGGTCAATGTCACCATCTCCACCGGAGGGGCCTGGTGACTGTGTTCGGCGAGGGTCATGCACTCACCCCTTCCGGTGCGGCCAGCATCGACGCGTACGGGTCGAATGGGCAACCGCCCGCGAGGTGTGCCTCGTACTCGGCGCGGAAGTGCTTGAGCGACGACAGAATCGGGCTCGCCGCGCCGTCGCCGAGCGCACAGAACGACTTGCCGAAGATGTTGTCGGAGATGTCGAGCAGCTTGTCCAGGTCCGCCTCGGTGCCCGCACCCGTCTCGAGCCGTTCGTAGATCTGCGCCAGCCAGTACGTGCCCTCCCGGCACGGAGTGCACTTGCCGCACGACTCGTGGGCATAGAACTGCGTCCAGCGGCGTACCGCCCGCACCACACACGTGGTGTCGTCGAAGATCTGCAACGCCTTGGTGCCGAGCATGGAACCCACCCCGGCCATACCCTCGTAATCCAGTGGCACATCCAGGTGTTCGGCGGTCAGCAGCGGCGTCGACGATCCGCCCGGCGTCCAGAACTTCAGCTCGTGACCGGCGCGGACCCCGCCGGCGAACCCGAGCAACTCCCGCAGCGTGATGCCGAGCGGTGCCTCGTACTGGCCGGGTGTGGTGACATGGCCGGACAGCGAGTACAGCGTGAAACCGGGGGACTTCTCCGAACCCATCGACCGGAACCAGTCGACACCGTTGAGCAGGATCGGCGGCACGCTGGCGATCGACTCGACGTTGTTGACCACGGTCGGACACGCGTACAGGCCCGCGACGGCGGGGAACGGCGGCCGCAGCCGGGGCTGCCCCCGTCTGCCCTCCAGTGAGTCCAGCAGCGCGGTCTCCTCGCCGCAGATGTAGGCGCCCGCGCCGGCGTGCACGATGAGCTCCAGGTCGAAACCCGAACCGTGGATGTCGGGGCCCAGATACCCGGCGGCGTACGCCTCGGCGACCGCGGCCTGGAGCCGCCGCAGCACGGGCACCACCTCACCGCGCAGATAGATGAACGCGTGGTGTGCCCGGATCGCGTACGCGGCGATGATCGCGCCCTCGACGAGGAAGTGCGGGGTGGTCAACATCAACGGAATGTCTTTGCACGTACCGGGTTCGGACTCGTCGGCGTTGATCACCAGATAATGCGGCTTGGCGGCGGCGCCTTCCTCACCTTGCGGGATGAACGACCACTTGGTGCCGGTCGGGAAGCCGGCACCGCCGCGTCCGCGCAGGCCGGAGTCCTTGACGGTGGTGATCACCTCGTCCGGGCTCATGGTCAGCGCGCGGTCCAGCGCCCGGTAGCCGCCGTGGCGGCGGTAGGCGTCCAGCGACCACGGCTGTGGTTCGTCCCAGAACCGGCTCAGCACCGGCGTCAGCGCCGTCATCGCTTGTCCGTCGTCGTCGGATCGGTCTGCGGAGTCGGCGGCGGCGCCGGCGCATCGGCTTCCGGCGCCGACATGCCGTGGTCGCGGGCGAACCGCAGACCGGCCAGCGTGGCCGCGCCGACCTCTCCGGGTGTGTCGGCGTCGCTCGGGCCCGCCAGCCCGGCAAGGACTCTCGCGGTCTCCCGGAACGTGCACAGTGAACCGCCGCGTGACGGTGCCGGTGGCCGGCCGGCGCGTAGCGCGTCCACGAGGTCCCGTGCCGACGACGGGTTCTGGTTGTCGAAGAAATCCCAGTTCACCATCACCACCGGTGCGTAGTCGCACGCCGCGTTGCACTCGATGTGTTCCAGCGTGACGGCACCGTCGGCCGTGGTCTGACCCGGCGAGATGTCGAGGTGACTCTCGAGGGTTTCCAGGATCGCGTCACCACCCATCACCGCACACAGGGTGTTGGTGCAGACCCCGACCAGATACTCGCCCGTCGGTTCGCGCCGGTACATCGAGTAGAACGTCGCGACCGCGGTGACCTCGGCGTCGGTGAGGCCCAATTGGGCTGCGCAGAACGCGATTCCGGCCGGGGTCAGGCAGCCGTCCTCGGATTGCACCAGGTGCAGCAGCGGCAGCAGCGCCGATCTTGCCTGCGGGTAGCGGGCGATGATCGTCGCGACGTCGGTCTGCAGCCTCGCCGCAACGTCCGCGGGGTACTCCGCGGCCCCGTGGATCGGGGGTCCGGGCTCGTCGGGCCGCTGGCCCAGTTCCAGAAAAATCGTCACTATCGGTCCACCCCACCCATCACCGGATCGATCGAGGCCACCGCCGTGATGGCGTCGGCGACCAAGCCTCCTTCGCACATCGCGGCCACCGCTTGCAGATTGGTGAACGACGGGTCCCGGTAGTGCACGCGGTAGGGACGCGTCCCGCCGTCGGACACCATGTGCACCCCGAGTTCGCCGCGTGGCGATTCGACCGCCACGTAGACCTGACCGGCCGGCACCCGGATGCCCTCGGTCACCAGTTTGAAGTGGTGGATCAGCCCCTCCATCGAGTGGCCCATGATCTTGGCGATGTGCTCGGGGGAGTTGCCCAGACCGTCGGGGCCGACCTTCAGGTCGGCAGGCCAGGCCAGCTTCTTGTCGGTGATCATCACCGGCGCACCGGACAGCCGTTCGAGACGTTCGACGCACTGCTCGACGATCCTGATCGACTGGTGCATCTCCTTGACCCGGATCAGGTAGCGGCCGTAGGAGTCGCACCGGTCGTCGGTGACGACGTCGAAGTCGTAGGTCTCGTAACCGCAGTAGGGTTGCGCCTTGCGCAGGTCGTGGGGCAGCCCGGTGGACCGCAGCACCGGCCCGGTGATCCCCAGCGCCATACATCCGGTCAGATCGAGATAACCGATGCCCTTGGTGCGGGCCTTCCAGATGTAGTTCTCGTTGAGCAGGTTCTCCAGATCGCGCAGACGCTGCGGAAGCAGCGCGAGCAGGTCGCGGATCTGGGGGAGCGCCTCGTCGGGGAGATCCGCGGCGAGCCCACCCGGCCTGATGTAGGCGTGGTTCATCCGCAGCCCGGTGATCGTCTCGAACACCGACAGGATGAGCTCTCGTTCCCGGAAGCCGAGGAACATCGCGGTCATGGCGCCGAGTTCCATACCGCCGGTCGCGAGGGCGACCAGATGGCTGGAGATCCGGTTGAGCTCCATCATCATGACCCGGATCACCGAGGCCCGCTCCGGGATCGCGTCGGTGACCCCGAGCAGCTTCTCCACCCCGAGGCAGTAGACCGTCTCGTTGAAAAACGGTGAGAGATAATCCATCCGGGTCACGAATGTGACGCCCTGGGTCCAGTTGCGGAATTCCAGGTTCTTCTCGATGCCGGTGTGCAGGTAGCCGATGCCGCACCGGGCCTCGACGATCGTCTCGCCCTCGATCTCGAGGATGAGGCGCAGCACGCCGTGTGTCGACGGGTGCTGCGGGCCCATGTTCACCACGATCCGTTCACCGGCGTGCTCGGCAGCGTTCTGCCTTGCCGCAGTGACGACCTGGTCCCAGTCCTGGCCGCCGACGACGACCACCCGTTCGGGCGGTTGCTGCGATGTGGTCATCAGTTGTATGCCCTCCGCTGGTCGGGCGGGGGGATCTCGGCGCCGTGGTACTCGACCGGAATCCCGCCCAGCGGATAGTCTTTCCGCTGCGGATGGCCCACCCAGTCGTCGGGCATCTCGATCCGGGTCAGCGACGGGTGGCCGTCGAAGATCAGGCCGAAGAAGTCGTAGGTCTCGCGCTCGTGCCAGTCCGTGGTGGGGTACACCCGGAACAACGACGGAATATGCGGATCGTCGTCGGGCGCGGCCACCTCGATGCGGATCCGCCGGTTGTGCGTGATCGACATCAGCGGGTACACCGCGTGCAATTCGCGGCCGGTGTCGTCGGGGTAGTGCACGCCGCTGACACCCAGGCACAGTTCGAAGCGCAGCGCCGGATCGTCGCGCAAGGTCAGGGCCACCTCGACGAGGCGGTCGCGGTGCACCTCGACCGTGAGTTCGTCGCGGTAGACCACCACCCGCTCGATGGATTCGGCGTGGGTCTCCTCGCCGAGGGCGTCCGCCAGTGCGTCGACGACCTCGTCGAAATAGCCACCGTACGGACGCGGGGAACCGCCGGGCAGCGCGACCGGCCGGATCAGCCGGCCGTACCCGGAGGTGTCGCCGGAGCCGTTGGCGCCGAACATGCCCCGGCGTACCCCGATCACCTCGGGGCGCGCGTCACCGTTGGATTCGCTCATGGCCGCAGCAGGCCCTTCAACTCGATCGTCGGGGTCACCGCGAGAGCGGCCTGCTCGGCCTCCCGGATGGCTTCCTCGCGGTTGACGCCGAGCGGCATCTGCTGAATCTTGTCGTGCAGTTTGAGGATTGCGTGCAGCAGCATCTCCGGCCGGGGCGGACAACCGGGCAGATAGATGTCGACCGGCACCACATGGTCGACGCCCTGCACCACCGCGTAGTTGTTGAACATCCCGCCGGACGAGGCGCACACCCCCATGGCCAGCACCCATTTCGGTTCGGCCATCTGGTCGTAGATCTGGCGCAGCACCGGCGCCATCTTCTGGCTGACCCGTCCCGCGACGATCATCAGATCGGCCTGGCGGGGTGTCGCCGAGAACCGTTCCATGCCGAACCGGGAGATGTCGAAACGTGGCCCCGCGGTGGCCATCATCTCGATCGCGCAGCACGCCAGCCCGAACGTCGCCGGCCACAGCGAACCCTTGCGCACGTACCCGGCGACCTTCTCCACGGTGGACAGCAGGATCCCGCCCGGCAACCGTTCCTCTAGTCCCATTGCAGGCCTCCCCGTCGCCAGACGTAGGCGTAGGCAACGAACACGATGACCATGAACAACAACATCTCCACCACCGCGAACAGGCCGAGGCTGTCGAACGCGACGGCCCACGGGTAAAGGAAGACGATCTCGATGTCGAAGACGATGAACAGCATCGCGGTCAGGTAGTACCGGATGGGGAACCGCTGTCCGGTGGCCGCCGCGGCCGGGTCGGACGGGTTCATCGGCTCGATGCCGCATTCGTAGGCTTCGAGCTTGGCCTGGTTGTAGCGCCGCGGCCCGATCAGCAGGGCGATCCCGACGGATCCGACGGCGAACACAGCGGCGATCGCACCGAGCACCAGAATCGGCGTGTACAGATCCATACTGAGTTGCAGCTCCTCGGGGCAGTCGATGTGAGCTACCACACAGCCTAGCCGTGTTTGGGATTGATGCCACACATTTTGGTTAGTATCGCTACTGGCGTCGTCCGGCGATCTCGCCTGCCTCGAATAGGCAACTGCGCCAGGGTTTTTGCTGGTATCGGCCTCAGCTGACGGGGCGCAGCAGCGACACGACCGCGTCGCCCAGCCGGATCGGGTCGATCGGATGCGGCACGGCGGCCTCGGCGCGCGACCACCTGGCCAGCCACGCGTCGTCGGGACGCCCGGTCAGCACCAGCACCGGCGGACAGCCGTCGATCTCATCCTTGAGCTGCTTGGCGATCCCCATCCCGCCGACGGGTGCCGCCTCACCGTCGAGGATCACCAGGTCGAACCCGCCGTCGTCCATGTGCCGGATCACCATCGGGCCGGTGGCGACGTCGAGATAGCTCAGCTCCGGCAGCTCCGGGTGGATGCGGGTGCCCAGCGCGAGCCGGACCTGTTCCCTGGTCCTGGGATTGTCGCTGTAGACGAGGATCCGCAGCGGGTCCTGCGCCCGCGATGGCTCCGGAGATGGCACAGCCATGGCCGCGATGTTAGCCCGCAGTCGGCCCGCCGAGGCTCAAACACCGAAAACGGGTGCAGCGAGGCACTTTCCGGACGTCACACCGGGGTGCGCGACAGCAGCGGGGCGATCTCGGCCGGATCGAAGTACTCGTCGACACGGGTGATCAGGCCGTCGTCGCCGACCTTGATCACGATGCACACCCGCATCGCGATCGTCGCTCCGGTGCGGGCGAGAGCATGCAGGACGTGCTGCTGGACGAAGCCTCCGTCGAACACCTGCCGGTCCAGCACCTGGTAGCGGCGATCAACGGTGGCGTCGACGAACCACTTGATGATCTTGACCGACCGGGCATGGTCGCTGTCCCGGGCGTCGCCGCTCTTCCACACCGTGACACCCGCGCTGAACAGCTGCGCCACCAGCGCGGTGTCACCGCGTTCGATCGCGCCGAACAGCCGGTCGGCCACCTCGGAGGTGACTGTTTCGGGCATCGTGTTGACCTCAACTCCGGTTCAGGTTGAACACTGGCATGCATGGATCTGACCCCCACCATCTCCCGTTTCGACGACTTCTACAAGAACCAGACCCCGCCGTGGGTCATCGGCGAGCCGCAACCGGCCGTCATCGAGCTGGAACGCGCCGGCCTGATCGCCGGACGGGTGCTCGACGTCGGATGCGGCACCGGCGAGCACACCATCTTGCTCGCCGCGGCGGGGTACGACGTGATCGGCGTGGACGGTGCGCCCACCGCCGTCGCGCAGGCCCGGCGCAATGCCGAGGCCCGTGGGGTGACCGCCCGCTTCGAGGTGGCCGACGCGCTGCATCTGCCCGAGCAGCCGAAGTACGACACGATCGTCGACAGCGCGTTGTTCCACATCTTCGACGACGCCGACCGCGTGTCCTATGTGCGGAGCCTGCGCTCGGCGACCCGGCCGGGCTCGGTGCTGCACGTGCTCGCGTTGTCCGACGCGGGCCGCGGCTTCGGGCCGGAAGTCGGCGAGCACACCATCCGTGCGGCCTTCACCTCGGGCTGGGAGATCGAGGCGCTCAGCGAGACCACGTACCGGGGGATCGTGACCGAAGTTCACGCCGAGGCGCTCGGCTTGGCCGTCGGCACCGTCGTCGACGAACCCGCGTGGCTGGCGCGGGTCCGCAGGCGCTGAGTGCAGCGCAGCGGGATCAGCGAGCCGCTCTCCGCGGCGATGCCGTAGGGGCCGGTGCCGTCGGCGAGATCGAGCTGGGTGATCGAGGTGACGCGGGAACCCGTCACCCGTCGGCGTACCCCGGGTGGTCGATCGACAATCGGTGCCGCACCAGCAGGCGCAGGCACTCCAGCATGTCGTCGCGGCGCTCGTCGAGCAGGCCGTCCCGGATCGCCTGGGCCAGCGCGCGCTCGTCGGCGTAGCCCAAACGGTCCAGCGCCGCACGCACCGGTGCATGGTCCTCGTCGAGCAGTTCGCGTTCCACGATGCGCAACGCATTGGCCGCGACGCGGGAATGGAAGCCGACCTGACCGCCGACGGCGCGGACTTCGTTGTCCAGGAAGTCGGCGACGGCGGCGACGAGTTCCGCCGCGGTGGGGCGGGTGTTCATTGCGGCCCTCCTCCGGACAGCAGATCCAGCAGATCCCATTCGGTCTCACTGACCCGTCGCCCGATCGCGGCCAGTTCGACCGACCGCGTCTCACCGGACAGGTGACGCTCGGCCTGGTGCCGGCAGATGACCCCCCACCTCAGCGTCGCCACGGTCAGCCACCAACGGAAAGCCTTGCGGTCCAACGTAATGCCGGCAGCGGCTTCATATGCCTGCAGGAAGGCCGCCACACTGCCCAGCCCCCCTGCTCCGAGCGCTTCGGGGGCGCCGAACCGCCACGCGCGGATGCAGAACCAGGCCAGGTCTTCGTAGATCTCGCCGATGTGGGTCAGCTCCCAGTCCAGCACCGCGGCCAGACCCGATCCGTCGACGATGAGGTTGCCCATCCGGAAATCGCCGTGTACCAGGCGCATCGGCGACGGATCGGGCCGCTCGTCGGCCAATCTGCGGAAGGTCCACTCGAAAGTGGCTGTGGTGTCGCCGATCTCGTCGAGACGCGCGCGCCAGCCGGCGAGCTCATCGTGTGAGGTCAGTCCGATACCGTCCGGGTCGGCGCGATGAATCGCCGCCAGCGCCGTGGCGCACTGCTCGAGCAGGCGGGCCCGACCGCCGTCGTCGAGGCTGCGGAAGATGCGCCGGACGATCGTCTCACCGGCGATCGCGTCACAGATCAGGTACGGGTTTCCCAGGGGCTCCGGCGAATTGTCGGCGGCCAGGATGTGCGGCACCGGAGCTCCTGCGGCGGCGGCGCGCTGCTGCACCTGCGCCTCCGTCTCCATGCCGGCGTGGAGATCGTCGCGGTCACCGGTCCGCAAGATCAACGGCCGGCCGTCCGCGGTGAAGGCCCAGGTGGTCCGGCTCGCGCCGCCCGTCAACGGTTGCAGGTTCTCGACGGATGTGTCGCCGAGCACCGGCCGTAGCACCGCTTCGAGCGCGCGGACCAGCTCGGCACTCACTTGCGGTGTCCTCTGCTCTTCGCGCAAGCGCTCATCGCCCGAACCCGAAGAGCCGCTGCGCAACCCGCCGGATCTGGATCTCCTCGGCACCCTCGGTGATCCGGTATCGGCGGTGGTGTCGATAGATGTGTTCGAACGGCTCGTGCCTGCTGTAGCCGACGCCGCCGAACACCTGCATCGCCCGGTCGGCGGCCTCGCACACCAGGCGGTTGGCCCGGTAGTTGGCCATCGACACCTTGTCCGACACCTCCATGTGGTGGTTGCGGTCCAGTTCGGACGCGGCGTATCGCACCAGCAGCCGCACCATCTGGGCCTCGGTCTGCAGCTCCACCAGCGGCCACTGCACGGCCTGATGGGTCGCCAGCGGTTTGCCGAACACTCTGCGCTCGTTGGCGTACGCGACGGCCCGGTCGATGCAGTACTGGGCCGCGCCGAGGCTGCTGGCCGCCTGGCGGATCCTGTTCTCGTGCAGGAACGTCTGGCCGACCTCCAAGCCGCGATCCACCTCGCCGAGCACCGCGTCGGCCGGCACCCGCACGTTCTCCAACAGCACCTCACCGTGGTCGGTCGGCATGTTGAACGTCCACCAGTAGTAGGGCACCGAGAATCCCGGAGCATCGCAGGGCACCAGAAATGCGGTGATACCCCGGGCCTGGCCCGCCTCACCGGAAGTGCGCGCGAACACCAGATCGTGCGTCGCGCGGTGCACCCCGGTGTTGAACCGTTTGGCGCCGTTGATCACCCACTCATCGCCGTCCTGAACCGCGGTGGTCTCCAGCCACGTGGCATCCGAGCCGTGGTTGGGTTCGGTCAACCCGAACGCCATCGACCGCCTGCCGGTGATCAGCGCGTCGGTCCACTCGCGTTTCTGCTCGTCGGTGCCGAACCGGTCCATCATGATCACCTGCGGGAAATTGCCGACGATCGAGGACTCGTCCTGCAGATCGTTGTGCAGACCCAACCCCTTGGCGGCCAGGTGCTCCCGGATCACGGCCATGTCCAGGTTGCTGCCGTCCCGGCCGCCGAACTGCGACGGCAGCCCGTAGCGCAGCCAGCCTGCCGCGTCGGCACGTCTGCGCATCTCGTCGAGCAGTTCCTCCCACTCCCGGCGCGGAACGCCGCCGTTGTCCCAATCGGTGCGGGCGTGCTCGCGGCGCTGGTCGAAATACTGCATGTGCTCGCGTTCCAGCGGCTTGATCTCGGCTTCGATGAACGCATCCATCTCGGCGAGCAGGCCGGGCAGATGATCGGGCAGGGTGAAGTCCACCGGTTCTCCTTTGAACGTCGTCGTGGTCAGTATCCGTACAGCGTTTTCTTCCAGATCCGGGACAGGGTGGTGATCGCGGCGTCGTCGTCGATGTCGATGTCCAGTCCGGACGGGCCGACGAACACGGTGGTGAAGTTCTCGAACAGCAACGCGATCGCCGCGGCCGTGTGCTCGGGGTGCAGGTCTCCCCCGTAACCCTGCTCCTGGGCCCGGCGCACCGAGGCCGCCACGATGTCAATGCCGAAACGCCGGAACTCGTTCTGCACCAGGGCGAAACGCGGCTGCGTGGCGGCGAGCTGCGCGACGGCGATCATGATCCCGATGTTCTGCTTGAACATCGTCCAGTAACCGGTGACCACCGTGGTGAAGAACGCATCGTCGTCCGCCGACGCGGGCAGTGGAACGCTCAGGCCGGACGGGGTGACGACGTCGTGCAGGAACGACTGCGCCAGCGCGGCGAGCAGGTCCTCCTTGTCGGCGAAGTACCGGTAGAACACCGCCGGTGACCTGCCTGCCGCCGATGTGATGTCGGTGAGTGTGGTGCCGTGAAAGCCGCGCTCGGCGAACAGTTTCCGGGCTGACTGCTCGATCGCGCCGCGGGTCTGACGGCCCTTGGCGCTGAGCGAACCCGGATGCGGGGGCACCGTCGGCTAGCCCAGGATCCGGTCGCCGGCACGCAGCAGCGAACTCGGCAGGTCGTGGCCGACCGCGCGCTGCGCCACGGTGGCGGCGGAAATCGCCGCTGCCAGGTCGACGTCGACGTGAACACCGCTGTCCCGCAACAGGTAGACAAGGTCCTCGGTCGCGATGTTCCCGCTGGCACCGGGGGCGAACGGGCATCCGCCGAGCCCGCCCACCGATGCGTCCAACCGTGTGATGCCGGCGCCGACCGCAGCGTACGCACTGGCCAGACCGGCGCCGCGGGTGTTGTGGAAATGGGCGCCCAGCGGCAGCTCTCCGATCAGCGGCCGGATCAGCGCGATCAGGTCGGTGACCCGGCGCGGCGTGGCGGTGCCGATCGTGTCGGCGACGGCCAGCCGGTCGACGCCTGCGTCGACGGCCGCGCGCACGATGTCGACCACGCGCTGCGGCGCGGTCGGGCCGTCGAACGGGCAGTCCCACGCGGTCGCGATGATGACCTCGACCGCGACCCCGCTGTCGTGAGCGATCGCGACGATCTCGGGGATCTGCGCGGTCGCGTCGGCCGAGTCGCGTCCCACATTGGCGCGGCTGTGCCCGTCGGCGGCCGACACCACAAACTCGACCGAGCGCAGACCCGCGGCGATCGCGCGCTTGGCGCCGTTCGGGCTGGCCACCAACGCGGAGAACTCGATGCCGGGGAAATTGTGCAACTCGGCGGCGAGTTCGGCGGCGTCGGCGAGCGCAGGTACCTTCGACGGCGACACGAACGCCGTCGCCTCCATCTCACGCACGCCGGTGGCGGCGATGGCGCTGAGCAGTTCGAGCTTGGCGGACAGCGGGATCGGATCCTCGATCTGCAACCCGTCACGCATCGACACATCACGGATGATCACGTGCGCGGGAAGCTCGGTCACAGCACTCCCTCCTCTCTCAGCGCGTCCAGGTCGGTGTCGGTCTTGCCGAGCAGCTCGCGGTAGATCTCGTCGTTGTGCTGGCCGGGGCGGGCCGGCCCGGCGTACCGGATGGTGCCAGGCGTCTCCGAGAGCACAGGAATGACGCCAGGTCCCTTGACATTTCGTCCGATGCGCTCGTCCCAGTGGTCGGCGATCATGCCACGCGCCTGCAGCTGAGGGTCTTCGACGACCTCGGCGACTGTGTTGATCGGGCCGCTGATCACCCCCGCCTCCGACAGCGTGGAGATGACGTCGGCGGGCCGGCGCTGTGCGGCCCACGCGCCGATGATCTCGTCCAACTCGTCCTGATTGCGGCCGCGCGCAACGTGGTCGGCGAAGCGTTCGTCGGTCGCCAGTTCCGGTTGTCCCATCGCCGCGCACAGCCGCCGGAACACGGTGTCCTGGTTGGCGGCGATCACCACCCAGCTGCCGTCCGCGGTCGGGTAGATGTTCGACGGTGCGATGCCCTCCAGCCGGGTGCCGGACGGTCCCCGCACCACCCCGCCGACGTCGTAGTCGGGAATGGTGGATTCCTGCACGGCCAGGCACGCTTCGGTCAGCGCGGCATCGACGACCTGTCCGTCCCCGGTCACCGAACGGCGGTACAACGCGGCCAGCGCGCCCTGCGCGGCGAACATGCCGGCCAGGCTGTCACCCAGCGACAGCGCCAGCCGTGGGGGAGGGCCACCGGGGAAGCCGTTCATGTGCCGCAGTCCGCTGGCCGCTTCCGCGACCGACGCGTAGCCGGCCTTGTGCGCATCCGGGCCCGTCTGCCCGTAACCCGACACCCGCACCAGGATGATGCCGCGATTGCGCGCGCGCAGCACGTCGTAGCCAAGTCCCCACTTCTCCAGGGTGCCGGGCCGGAAGTTCTCGACGATCACGTCGGACCGTTCGACCAGGTCGAGGAACAGGTCGCGACCCGCTGGGACGCGGAGGTTCAGCGTGACGGCCTTCTTGTTGCGCGCGTGCACCGTCCAGAAGAAATGATGACCGTCGAGCTCGGCCTGACCCCAGGTGCGCAGCGGGTCCGGTGCTCCCGGTGGTTCGATCTTGATCACCTCGGCGCCCATGTCCCCGAGGAGGCGGCCTGCGAACGGTCCCGAGATCAGCGTGCCGACCTCGATCACCCGGATGCCGTCGAGCGGACCCGTCGTCATCGGGCGCCCACGAAGTCGTGACGCTCCAGCCAGTCGGTGACGATGTCGACCGCCTCGCGGAGTTTGTCCCGCTGCTCGGGGCCCGCGTAGTAGTGGTTGGCTCCGGAAATCTCGTGCATCTCCTTGTCGTGGTGGCCGATCGCGTCGTAGATCCGGCGCGTGTGGCTGGGCGTGCAGGCGTCATCGGCGAGATTACCGATCACCAGCGCGGGCACCGCGATGTCCGGGCCGGCCTTGAGCGCGTCGCCGTTGGCGTCGTCATAGCTCCACTGCGACAGCCAGCTGCGCAGGGTGCAGAAGCGGGCCAGGCCGACCGGGCTCATGTTCACCAGCTGAGGGTCACCCAGGTAGCAGGTTCCCGGCTTGCGTTCGTTCGGATCCACGGTCGGGTCGAGCCAGCGGGGGTCGGCCATGGTGCCGTGGACGACGAACGCGAACTCGTCATCGGGCCGGCCGGCCAGCTTGAGCTGTGCCAGCTTCTCTTTCACCCACTTCGTGATCCGGCGGTTACGGGCGATCTGCGCCGCGCGGTAGCGCTCTAGGAACTCGGTCGTGTAGGGCGGCTGGTTCGGGTTGTCGGGGTTGTACAGATCGAGGCCGGGGTCGCGCCGGGTCGGGTCGGACTCGTCGAGAATCGACGCATCGAGCCATTCGGTCATCGTGCCGTGCCTGCTGATGTGGGCAGCGAGCAACATGATGCCGTCGGCGGGGATCAGCCCGAGCTCGGTCAGGTCGGGGCCGTCACCGGACGGGCTCGCTGTCACCGTGGGGTTCTGGGCCTGCTGCTGGTAGAACGCCGACAGCGAACCGCCACCACTCCACCCGGCCAGGACCACCTTGGTGTAACCGAGCCGGTTTCTGGCGTCCTTGATGCACTCGCCGAGGTCTTCGACGACCTTCTCCATCAACAGCGCCGAGTCGGTGCCCCGGAACCGGCTGTTGCAGTAGATGACGTGATGTCCGGCGCGGGCCAGCGCGTTGATCATCGGCAGGTAGGCGCCGCCGCCGATCGGGTGCATGAACACGAGCACGGTGTCGGATTGCACGGTCTTGGGCTTGAGCAGGTAGCTCTCCAGCACCACCAACTCGGCAACGCCCCCGTAGACGTCGCGGACACCCGAATTGTTCTGGTAGGCGACCAGATACGGGATCCGGTCGTATTCGTATCTGGTCATCTCTGGTGTTGCCCCAGATCGTTGGCGAGGATTTCGGCGGACGGGATCAGCCGTCGCCGCGTGTCGATGGCGATGACCGACCATTCCACCCGGTCGTACTCGTCGAACTTGCGGCGGGCGCGCTCGCGGGCCTTCTCCGGAGCCCCGTGGTGCACTCCCTGCGGTGCGTGCGAGACCAGGCCGGGAGGCATCGGGATCCCGTACAGCGACCCGTCGTGGAAGAACGCGATCTCGTCGCAGTCGACGTTGCGGTGGTACCACGGCGTGCGTTCGGTGCCCGGGACCATCTCGGCGGGCTTGGGCAGGAAGTTCATCACGTACACACCGGTGGCCTGCATGAACAGGTGCACCGTGGGTGGCAGGTGCACGCTCTCGGAGGTGACGACCGTGTAGTCGTCGATGTTGAACGTGAACGGGAAGTTGTCGCCGCGCCACCCTTCGACATCGAGCGGATTGTGTTGATAGAAAAGCGAGGTCGGCCCACCCTCGTGGATCAACCGCACCTCGTACTCATCTCTGCCGTCGTCGTCCATCGGTTGCGGCTCGGGGATGACCGCCTGAGCGGGGTCGAACGGGAAGTGCCGGCCCAGCGTGCCGGCGGGCGGGACGCGGAACTCCTCGGTGGCCTGGATCATCAGCAGCGTCGTCTCTTCGGCGGGCGCGTGCCGCCACGTGCACGCCTTGGGCAGGTAGATCCAGTCGCCCCGGCGGTAGTCGAGCGGTCCGAACTCGGTCTCCAACCTGCCCGAGCCGCGATGCACGAACGAGAGCAGGTCGCCGTCGACGTAGCGAATGAAGAACGGCATCTCCTCGCTGCGGCGCGACAGCAAGACCTGGCAGTCGGCGTTGGAGAACATCAACAACGGACCGCCCCGGGCGTCGGCGGCGTCGCCGGGCTTGAGTTCGCTGCTCAAGACGTCGGTGGGGCGCAGCGGGCCCACGGTCCGGTACGCGGTCGGGTCGTTACGCCGATACATGTTCGCGGTTCGTCCGACGAATCCGCCGCGGCCGAGCTCATCGTCCTTGAGACCGTCGAGGTCGGCGTGAACCCGCTTGGGAGTCTTGCCCTTTCGAAGGTGGACGAACGATTCCATCGCGATCTCCTCGGCTAGAAGTAAAAGTGACTTTACTTTTGGGTGTGGTGCGCGGTCAATGATCGGGAGGGCACCGTTTTGTCGGACCTTCGAACTAGTGTTCGGGTCATGGAGTTGGTGTCGGAGGCGGTGGGGGCGATCGCTGAGCAGATCGCCGTGCTGTCGAAGGCTGCCGACGAGTTGTCCCACCGTGAGCTGATCGGCCTGCTGGCCGAGTTGACGACGGTGCTGCGGTCGGTTCCGGCGGTGGAGCACAAGGTGTTGGCCCGGTTGATGGAGGAGACCGAACCGTCGCGCCTGGGTGAGGCGTCGTCGTGGAAGAAGGTGTTGACCACGGCGT
>NZ_LMVQ01000030.1 GCF_001545925.1 Mycobacterium sp. NAZ190054
CGCGGACCTGATCAACGACACCTGGGGCGGGGTGGACCCCGATCTGGCCGGGGTGGCCGCCGAGTTCGGCGCCGGGCTGGTGTGTTCCCACACGGGCGGCCGTGCGCACCTGCAGTCCCTGCTCGGCCGTCACGATCGCCGCGGCGCCGGCCGGCGCCAGGTCGGCACCGATGATCAGCGTGCGCGGCCGCGCCGAGCTGACGGCGTCGACCGTCGCCGGTGCGCCCCCGAGGCGTTCGTCGACCTCCAGTTCCGGATCCAGCCCCAGCCCGGCCAGCAGCACTGCCGCGTTGCTGCTCTCCAGCAGCGGCAGATCGCGGCTGACGAGCACCACCCGCTCGACCGCACCGCCGGCGGTCAGCGCCGCGCGCCCGGCCTCCACCGCCATCGTCACGGCGTCCTCGTCATCGCCGGCGACCCGGTGCAGGGGCGTACCCCAGCACGGCAGGTAGGTGCCGACGGACGCGACGTAGGGCATAGCGGAATCTCCAGTTCGGACGGGATCTGTCAGGTGACGGCGCCGGCGGTCTTGAGCTCGATGATGCGGTCCCAGTCCAGTCCGAGTTCGACGAGGATGTCGTCGGTCTGTTCGGCGAAACCGGGGGCCGGACCCGACGACGGTGCGGCGACGTCGAACTGCACCGGGTTGGCCACCAGCTCGAGTTCGCCTGCCGGAACCAGGTATTCGTTGGCGCGCACCTGGGCGTCCTCGGCGGCCTGCAGCGTGTCCTGCACCGGCGCCCAGGGCCCGGCCAGTGTCGCGAACCGTTCGCTCCACTCGACGAGCGTGCGCTTGGCCATCGCCTCGGACAGGATCTCCACGCCTGCGGCGGTGTGTTCGGCGATGGACTCGGCGGTCGCGAACCGCGGGTCGTCGGCGAGGTCGTCGAGGTCCATGTGCTTGCAGACGTCGGCCCAGAACTTGGTCGGCTGCATCATCACGAACGAGATGAAGCGGTCGTCGGCGGTCGCGTACAGCCCGACGAGCGGGTTGATCGGTGAGCCGTGCACGCCGGGCGGGAAGGCCTCCATGCGCTCGCCGAGGTGCTTGGTCAGCGCCACGGTGTGGCCCATCGCCCACAGCCCGCTGCCCAGCAGCGACACGTCGACGATCGAGGGCTCGCCCGAGCGTTCCCGCTTGAGCAGCGCGGCGGCGATGCCGCCGGCCAGGTTGGTACCGGAGATGGTGTCGCCGTAGGCCGGACCGGGCGGGCCGACCATCCCGGGCGTCCCGGGCGGCGTGATCGTGGCGGCTGTGCCCGCACGGCACCAGAACGCCGTCATGTCGTAGCCGCCCTTGACCGCTTCCGTGCCGCGCGGTCCCAGCGCGCTGCCGCGGGCGTAGATGATCTTCGGGTTGACCGCGCGGATGTCGTCGACGTCGATGCCGAACTTCTGCCGGTGCCCGGGCAGGAAGCTGGTCAGGAACACATCCGCACGCCGCGCCAGTTCCAGCAGCACCTCTCTGCCCTCGGGCACCGTCATGTCCAGGCCGATGCTGCGCTTGAGGCGGTTGGCGTGTTCGATGTTCGGGTTCGGATCGCCCTCGACGCGCAGCAGACCGGTCTGGCGCAGCCCGCGCTGCGGGTCACCGGTGACGGCGTGCTCGACCTTCACGACGTCGGCGCCCCACTCGGCGAGCACCGCGCCCGCCGACGGGACGAAGCCGTACATCGCGACCTCGAGGACACGGATGCCGTCCAATGGCTTACTCACTGATGCTCTCTCCTCTTCGCGCAAGCGCTCGTCGGTCACCCCACCACCGTCGCGAACGTCTTCGACTCCAGGAACTCCTCCAGGCCGGCCCTGCCCATCTCCCTGCCGATGCCGGACTGCTTGTTGCCGCCGAACGGGCTGTCCGGGCTGAAGTAGTTGCCGCCGTTGATGGAGAAGGTGCCGGTGCGGATGCGGCGGGCCACCGCCAGTGCGCGGTCCTGGCTGCCGAACACCGCCCCGGACAGGCCGTAGATGGAGTTGTTCGCGATACGCACCGCGTCGTCATCGTCGGTGTAGGTGATGACGGCCAGCACTGGGCCGAAGACCTCTTCCTGGGCGATTTCGCTGTCGGGTTCGACGTCGGCGAGCAGCGTGGGCGTGTAGAAGAAGCCCGGGTCGACCTTCTGCCCGCCGGTGACCAGCGTGGCTCCGGCCGCGACGGCACGCTGGACCATGCCGTCGACCTTGTCGCGCTGCTTCTCACTGATCAACGGCCCCATGTACACGGACGGATCCACCGGGTCTCCCAGGCGCACGTGACCGAAGTTGTTCTTGATCAACTCGACGATCTCGTCCTTGTGCTGGGCGGGCACCAGCAGCCGTGACGTCAGCGCGCAGCCCTGACCGGCGTGGGTCACCATGCTGAACGCGGAGAACAATGCGGCGGTGTTGAAGTCGGCGTCGTCGAGGACGATCGCCGCCGACTTGCCGCCGAGTTCGAGGAAGACCCTCTTGAGCGTGCCGCTCGCCGCGGCCATGATCGCGCGTCCGGTGGGGGTGGATCCGGTGAAGGTGACCATGTCGACGTCGGGGCTGGCGGTCAGCGCGGCGCCGACGGCCGGGTCGGCGCCGGAGAGGACGTTGACCACACCTGCCGGAATGTCGGTGTGGTCGGCGATCAGCTCCCCGAGCGCCAGCGTGATCAGCGGAGTGTCGGGTGCGGACTTCAGCACGACGGTGCAGCCGGCGGCCAGCGCCGGGGCCAGCTTCGCCAACGCCAGTTGATTCGGGTAGTTGTAGGCGATGATCGCCGCGACCACTCCGGCGGCCTCTTTCTCGACCCAGCGGTGGTGCTGCATGCCGCGGCTCTCGATGTTGCCGAGGTCTTCGGTCAGCGGGTAGGTCTTGAGCAGATCGGCGTAGTACCGCACGATCTCGATCGGCTGGTCCAGCTGCGCCCCCTGGCACAACGCCGGCGTGACGCCGACCTCGGCGATGGTCAGAGCCGCCAGCTCGTCACGATGGTCGAGCAGCGCCGCGTGGAACTGCTCCAGGCACCGGATCCGCAATTCGGTGTCGGTCGCCCAGTCGCCCCTGTCGAACGCCTGCCGGGCCGCCGCCACCGCGGCCTCGGCGTCCGCGACGCCGGCATCGGGTGCGTAACCGAGCACCTCGCCGGTGGCCGGATTCAGGGAAGGAAACGTCCGCTCGGCCTCGAGGAGCCGCCCGCCGATGAGGAGGCGGCGGTGGGGACGCTGGTCTGCGACCTGTGCGCCGGGGATGTCACCCGAGATCGTGGCTGTTTCCTGCATCATCCTCCTCAAACTGCGACGTCACGGCCGGATGCGGGTGCATGTGATGGAAACTGCATTCTCATCACCGGCGAATCATACATTCGCACGATGAGAACTCAAGAAAATGGCGAGAACGTCCCCTGCCTGCGGGAAACGGTGCGACAATCCAGCTTCAGACGTCTCATCAGTGCGAACACACGAGCCCGCTTGTCTTGCGGTCGCACATACTGCGAGAGTACGGTTCTCATAATCGGAAGGACGATTCTTGAAGGCTGAGGCGATGGTTGGAGCCGGCGCGTGAGAAACGCTGTGGTGACCGGAGGCGCGTCGGGTATCGGTGCCGCAGTGGCGGAGCGGCTTCGCGCGGACGGCATGCGCGTCGCGACGATCGATCTGAACCCGGGCGAGGAGAAGTTCTCCTACGCCGCCGACGTCACGGACCGGTCCGCCGTGGACACCGCGCTCAGCGAGATCCACGCCGAACTGGGACCGGTGACGGTGCTGGTGAACGCCGCGGGGCTGGACCGTTTCAAGAAGTTCCTGGATCTGACGTTCGACGAATGGCAGAAGGTGGTCGACGTCAATCTCAACGGCGTCTTCCACTGCGTTCAGGCGGTGCTGCCCGACATGATCGAGGCAGGCTGGGGACGCATCGTCAACATCTCCTCGTCGAGCACGCATTCCGGCCAGCCCTACATGTCGCCCTACGTCGCGGCGAAGTCCGCGGTCAACGGCCTCACCAAATCGCTGGCACTGGAGTACGGACCCCACGGGATCACCGTCAACGCGGTCCCGCCCGGCTTCATCGACACCCCGATGCTGCGCAAGGCCGAGCAACGGGGCTTCCTCGGCGACACCCAGAAGCAGATCGAGCAGACCCCGGTGCGGCGCATGGGCCGACCGGAGGACATCGCGGCCGCCTGCGCCTTCCTCATCTCCGAGGAGGCCGGCTACATCACCGGACAGATCCTGGGCGTCAACGGCGGCCGGAACACCTGACAAGCCAACAGTTTCCAGCGAAAGGACGACAGTTCATGGGACGCGTTCAAGGCAAGGTCGCCTTCATCACCGGGGCGGCACGCGGCCAGGGCCGCAGCCACGCGGTGCGGCTCGCCGAAGAAGGTGCCGACATCATCGCCGTCGACCTCTGCGAGAACGTCGACACCATCGGATATCCGATGGCCACCCGGGAAGATCTGGACGAGACAGCGGCTTTCGTCGAGAAGACCGGGCAGCGCATCGTCACCGCCAAAGCCGATGTGCGGGACGCCGCACAGTTGAAGAAGGCCCTCGAAGACGGCATCGCGCAGCTGGGCGGGCTGGACATCGTGGTCGCCCAGGCCGGTATCGCCGGGATGAAGGGCAATCCACCGCTGCAGGCGTGGACCGACGTGATCAACACCAACCTGGTCGGCACCATCAACGCGATCCAGGTCGCGCTTCCCCACCTGAAGGAGGGCGCGTCGATCGTGGCAACCGGCTCGACGGCCGCGCTGATGGACGCGCACAACAAGCCCAACCCCGGCAACGACCCCGGCGGCATGGCCTACATGACGTCCAAACGTCTTCTGTCGCAATATGTCCATGACCTCGCCACCGAGCTGGCGGTGCGCGGTATCCGCGCCAACGTCGTCCATCCGACCAACTGCAACACCGACATGCTGCAGAGCCCGCCGATGTACAAGTCGTTCCGGCCCGACCTGGAGAACCCGACCCGCGCCGACGCCGAGCCGGTCTTCGGGGTTCAGCAGGCGATGAAGGTCAACTTCATCGAGCCCGAGGACATCAGCAACGCGATCCTGTGGCTGGTCTCCGACGAGGCCAGGTACGTCACCGGCATGCAGTTGCGGGTCGACGCCGGCGGCTATCTGAAGTGGTACGACTACCACGCGTGACCGGCACCAAAGGAATTGAGGAGGCGAGGCCGTGAAGGTTTGGGTTGATTCGGGACGGTGCCAGGGGCACACCTTGTGCTCGATGATCGCGCCGGATTCCTTTGAGCTCAGCGATATCGACGGCACGGCCTCGCCCGTGCACGAGATCGTCCCCGCCGACCAGCAGGACGCGGTCCGCGAGGCAGTGCAGTCGTGCCCGGAACAGGCCATCTCGATCGAGGAATGACTCAGATGAGCGCCGGAACCAGAGGGAGAGCAGAACTTTGAGTGTCGACGACGTCGCGAGCGGCACCGCCGACGACATCCGCAAGAAGAACACGTACTACTTCGACAGGCACACCCCGGAGTACCGCCTGCAGTTCGAGAAGATCACCGAGGAGATGCACTCCAAGTGCCCGATGGCGTGGTCGGAGACCTACAACGGGCACTGGGTGGCCGCCGACAGCAAGCATGTGTTCGAGCTCGCCCGCTGCCCCGTGGTGTCGAACCACCACGACATCTCCGGTGAGACGCCGTTCCAGGGCATCACCATTCCGAAGGCCAGCCGCGCCACCGTCGTCCGCGGCGGCATCCTGGAGATGGACGAACCGGAGCACAGCGCCTACCGCGGCGCACTGAACCCGTACCTGTCCCCCGCGGCGATCAAGCGCTGGGAACCCTTCATCGACGAGATCACCCGCGCCGCGCTCGACGAGCACGTCGAGTCCGGGCGCATCGATTTCGTCGACCATCTCGCCAACGTGGTGCCCGCGGTGTTCACGCTCGCGATGATGGGCATCAGGCTCGACAAGTGGAACGTCTACAGCGAACCCACGCACGCGTCGGTGTACACCCCCGAGCACGCCCCGGAACGCGAGAAGATCAACGAGCAGCACCGCGAGATGGGCATCGATCTCATCAACAACATGATGGAGATCCGCGAGAACCCCCGCCCGGGACTGGTGAATGCGCTGCTGCAGTTGCGCATCGACGGTGAGCCCGCACCGGACATGGAGATCCTGGGCAATCTCGGGCTGATCATCGGCGGCGGCTTCGACACCACCACCGCGCTGACCGCGCACGCGCTGGAGTGGCTCGGTGAGCATCCCGACGAACGCGAACGGCTCAGCCGCGAACGCGCCACGCTGCTGCATCCCGCCACCGAGGAGTTCCTGCGGTATTTCACCCCGGCTCCCGGGGACGGCCGTACGTTCGCCGACGATGTCGAGGTCGAGGGACAGCAGTTCAAGAAGTACGAGCGGTTGTGGCTGTCCTGGGCCATGGCCAACCGGGACCCGGCCGTCTTCGACCGGCCCAACGAAGTGGTCATGGACCGGAAGGGCAACCGGCACTTCAGCTTCGGCATCGGCGTGCACCGGTGTGTGGGCTCCAACGTTGCGCGCACGGTGTTCAAGTCGATGCTCACCGCGGTGCTGGACCGGATGCCGGACTACGTGTGCGATCCCGAGGGCACGGTGCACTACGAGACCATCGGCGTGATCCAGGGCATGCGCAAGCTCCCCGCGACCTTCACGCCGAGCAAGCCGCTGGGCCCGGGGCTGGACGAGACACTGGTGAAGCTGCAGCGGATCTGCGATGAGCAGGAGCTGGCACGGCCGATCACCGAACGCAAGGAACCCGCCGTCATCGACTAGTGTGCGCCGATCTCGCCCCACAGATCGCGGCGAAATGGTTGCATGTGTACGGCGAGAGTTGGGAGGGCTAAGCGATGAGGCTCAACAGGATCGGTGCCGTGGCGGCCACGCTGATGGCGGCCGCCACATTCCTCGCACCGCCGTCGCAGGCGGGTATGCAGCTGGCCAACTACGACCTGCTGACCAACAGGTACACCCGCGCGTCGTGGGTCTGGTTCGTCTCGCTGTGCATCCCGGAGAAGCACCCGGACTGCGTCGACGTCGCCGCCCGCCCCCGCCTGAAGTTCTACGACTACTACAAAGGCAAGGCCTGGCTGGCCGACGGGCGGTACACCCTCACGGTGAACGTGCCCGACGGGCTGCAGTGCCCCGGGCATGTGATGCCGACCCGGGAGACCTATTCGTGGGACGCGGTGACGCTGCTGGGCACCATCGACTCGAAGTACGACGTCGGCTGCTTCAACGGCCCTCCCGGAAGCCAGTTCTGGACCTTCAAGCTCCAGCGCGTGTAGCGCGGCGGACGAGAGCGCACACGTTCCCGCCCGCCGGGTGACCGCTACCGCCGCGGCAGTCCCAGTACCTGCTGGGCGATGATGTTGCGCTGGATCTCGGACGTGCCGCCGGCGATGGTGCCGCCGAAGCTGCGGCAGTAACGCTCGAACCAGCTCGCGAAATAGTGGTCCAGGTTCATGTGCTCGTAGGGCCCGGAGGTGGCCGGGTGCACCAGCCCGTCACGGCCGGCCGCCTCCAACGCCAGCCCCTCGATGCGCTGTTCGGCCTCCGCGCCGAGCAGCTTCGGGATGGACACCGACGCCACGTCGACCTCGCCGCGGGCCGCCTTCGCGATACCCACCGACCCGAGCAGGCGCAGCGCCTGGTAGTCCATGATGCTGGTGGCCAACGCGTCCCGCTCGAGCGGATTCTTGGGTGCGAAATCGGCGATGCAGTTGGCGATCCGGTCGGCGAAGCCGAGCCACATCATCGTCCGCTCGTGTCCGAGTGAGCCGTTCGCGACACCCCACCCGCCGTTGAGCGGGCCGACGAGATTCTCGACCGGGACACGCACGTCGGTGAAGAACACCTCGTTGAAGTCCAGATTGTCGATCCCGGTCATGTCGGCGAACGGCCGGCACACCACGCCGTCGAGGTCGGTGGGAATCAGCAGCACGCTGATTCCCTTGTGCTTCGGCGCATCCGGGTCGGTCCGCACGAAGGTCAGCAGGAAGTCGGCGTCGTGGGCACCCGAGGTCCACACCTTCTGACCGTTGACCACGAAGTAGGGCGCGGTCGCGTCCGAAACAAGCACAGCCTTGGTGCGCAACGACGCAAGGTCGGAGCCCGCGCTCGGTTCGCTCATGCCCAGCGACGCGGTGCGCTCACCGCGCAGCACCGGGACCGCCCACTGGCGCTTCTGCTCGTCGGTGCCGAACGTCAGCAGCGAGGCCGCGATGATGTTGACGCCCTGCGGGTTGAAACTGTGGTATATCCGGCGCCGGCACAGTTCCTCGGCGTGCACGAAGGTCTGCAGCACCGACGCGTTACGGCCACCGAACTCCGGCGGCTGCGCCGGCAGCAACCACCCGTTGTCGAACAACAGCCGCTGCCAGTCCCGCGCCCACTGCGGCATGTGCGAGACCGACCGGGGCCGCTCCAAAGTCTGTGCCGCAGAAGGGGTGTGCTCGTCGAGGAAGGCGGAGAACTCGGCGCGGAACGCCTCCACATCCGAATCAAAGGTCAGTTGCATCGAATTCCTCCGCGATCATCGCCCGATGCTCAGCCGCTCCGCCGAGCAGCAGTTCGCCGGCCTTGGCCCGCTTCAGCGCGAACTGCAGGTCGTTCTCCCAGGTGAAGCCCATGGCGCCGAACAGTTGGATGCCGTGGCGGAACACCAGTGACTGGCACTCCCCCGCCGACGCCTTGGCCATCGCGGCCGCGAGCCGCCGGCGCGGGTCGTCGGCGGCGATGGTCAGCGCCGCGAAGTACGACAGCGCGCGGGCGCGTTCGATCGCGACGAACATGTCGGCCGCCTTGTGCTGGACCGCCTGGAAGGTGCCGATCGCGACGCCGAACTGCTGGCGGCTCTTGGCGTGCTCCAGCACCAGGTCGAGGATGCGCTGGCAGGCGCCCACCATCGTGATCGCCATGCCCATCAGCGCGACGTGATGCGCGCGCTCGGTGTCGACCAGCACCCGGTCCGAATCCGGGACCTGCGCACCGGTGAAGGTCACCTCGGCGACGTGCAGGACCGGATCGAAGACCTCGACACGCCGCGCGGTGGCCTTGTCCGCGTCGACCAGAAAGACCCCGGCGGGGGTCACCACGGCCAGCCGGTCGGCGCGGTCGCCGTCCAGCACGAAACGGTCGGTTCCCGACAGCACCCAGCCGTGGGCGTCGCGGTTCGCCGTCACCCCCGAGTACACGGCCGTCCCCGCCCCGCTGGACTCGTAGCGCTCGCCGGCGAGCGGCGCGAACTGCGTCAGGGTGGCCAGGAACGGGGTCGGGTCGGTCGCTCGTCCGAGCTCCTCGAGGACGATCGCCAGTTCGACGGCGTTCTCGGGATCGGTCAGCTCGGTCCATCCGGCATCGAGGTAGCTGTTCCACAGCGGCGTCGGGTCGACCCCGTTCTCCGCGATGTCGCGGATCAACGACGCCGGGCACTGCTTGGACACCGCATCGCGCACGGTTTCCTGCCACAGCTTCTGATCCGCATCGAACTCAAGTAACACCGCACGCCTCCTGAAGACCGACCAGACCGGAGAATAGCATTCTCGCAGATGATCCAGCCATTCTCGTCCGGCGGCCATCCATTCTCGCCGCCCAAACGCTGAGCAACCGACCAGCAACCGCCTCTACCTGCGCAGACATTAAGCACTCCGCTGGAGAACAGAATTCTTGCCAATGAAGAACAACGATCTACACTGAAGCTGTTGACGGCCGCGCCCTGGGCCGCGGGAAGAAGGACGGACGCGGAAGTGAAGGACAGGATTCTGTGAAGGTTCTCAGTGACCGAGCCAACGGCGCCTCGGCGGCAGGGGCCGGGGAGCCCGTCAGCGTCCCGGTCATCGACGCCAGCGTGCACATCTTCTGCCAGTCCAACAAGGACCTGCGCAAGAACTTCCTCCAGGAGCCGTTCCGCAGCCGCGGCTTCCCCGATTACGAGATGGACTGGTACGGCGCGCCCGGCGGCGAATACGCCGACAGGACAGAGGGTCCCGACGGGCAGTACCCGGGGTCGGACCCGGAGGTGGTGGCCAAGCACCTGTTCACCGACCGCGGCGTCGACCTCGCCGTGCTGCACCCGATGACGCGGGGCATCATGCCGGACCGGCACCTCGGCACGGCGCTGGCCGCGGCGCACAACGAGATGATGGTGACCCGCTGGCTGGAGCACCCGCAGTTCGGCGAGAAGTTCCGTGGCACGCTGCGGGTCAACCCGGACGACATCGCGGGTGCGCTGCGCGAGATCGACAAGTACCGGAACCACCCGCGCATCGTGCAGTTGGGCATTCCGCTGCAGTCCCGTGAGCTGTACGGCAAGCCGCAGTACTGGCCGCTGTGGGAGGCCGCCGTCGATGCCGGCTGGCCGGTGGCCGTCCACTTCGAGGTCGGGTCGGGAATTCAGCTGCCGCCCACCCCGTCGGGCGTGACCCGCACCTACGAGCAGTTCGTCGGCTTTACCGCACTGAACTTTCTGTACCACCTGATGAACATGATCGCCGAGGGGGTATTCGAAAGAATGCCCGCGCTGAAGTTCGTCTGGGCGGACGGTGCCGCCGACCTGCTGACACCGTTCATGTGGCGGATGGACTGCTTCGGCAGGCCGCATCTGGAGCAGACACCGTGGGCGCCGCGGATGCCCAGCGACTACCTGCCCGGCCACGTGTACTTCGTACAGGGCGCACTGGACGGTCCCGGCGACGTCGACTTCGCGGGCGAATGGGCGGGGTTCACCGGCAAGGACGACATGGTGATGTACGGGTCCAGTTATCCGCACTGGCAGCTCAACGAGCTGTCGGTGCCCCGCGCATACACCCCTGAGCAGCGCGACAAGCTGTGCTGGCGCAACGCGGCGCAGCTCTACGGCCTCGAAGTTGGCGCAAGTCCGTCCGTGTCATCCGGGGCTACGGCACAGTAGACGGAGCGAGGAGGAACCACCATGACCGTCACCGCCAATCCACGGGTCCCTGCTGCGGAGCGCATCGCCGTGCGATGCGTGGACTCCGACGTCCACCCCACTCCCCGGCGCGGCGAGCTCGTCGACTACATCCCGGAGCCGTGGCGCAGCAGGTACTTCCTGACCCGCAAGGTCGGCGACCAGATCTACTACGACGCGCCTGACTATGCCCACTCCTATGCGATGCGGGTCGACTCGTTCCCGCCCGACGGTGAGTTCGCCTGCAGCGACCCGGATCTGGCGTTCAAGCAACTGATCATGGAGGCCGGGGCCGACATCGCGATCCTGGAGCCGGCGGCCTACCCCGCGCGGATCCCCGAAGCGGAGCACGCGATGGCCTGCGCACTCAACGACTGGCAGGCCAACCACTGGCTCGACAACCACAACAACTGGCACGAGCGCTGGCGCGGCTCCATCTGCGTGGCCATCCAACAGCCCGAGGAGAGCGTCGGTGAGATCGAACGCTGGGCCGGGCACCCCTACATGGCGCAGATTCTGATCAAGGCCGAGCCCAGGCCGTCATGGGGCAACCCGAAATACGACCCGATCTGGGCTGCCGCCACCAAGCACGACATCCCGGTCAGCTGCCACCTGTCGCGCAGTCACTACGACGAGCTGCCGATGCCGCCGGTCGGCATGCCCAGCTACAACCACGACTTCATGGTCACGTACTCCCTGTTGGCGGCGAACCAGGTGATGAGCCTGATCTTCGACGGAACCTTCGACCGTCATCCCGACCTGCGCATCGTGTTCGTCGAGCACGCGTTCACCTGGATCCTGCCGCTGATGTGGCGCATGGACGCGCTCTACGAGGCCCGCAAGTCCTGGCTGGACATCAAGCGGAAGCCGAGCGAATACGTCAAGGACCACATCAAGTTCACCACCCAACCGCTGGACTACCCGGAAGACAAGACCGAGCTGTCCCGCGCCTTCGAGTGGATGGAATGCGAGAAGATCCTGCTGTTCTCCAGCGACTATCCGCACTGGACCTTCGACGACCCGCGCTGGCTGGTCAAGCATCTGCCCGAGCACGCACGGGAGGCCGTGATGTTCAAGAACGGCATCCAGACCTACAAGCTGCCCGACACCGTGCCCGCACTCGAGGGTCAGGTACGGGTTTTCTGACACATGGACAAGGACAAGACGCCCCGACTGGCGCAGGGGCGTGAACACGTCGTCGCCACGGTCGACGAGATCCCGCCCGGCAGCCACAAACTCGTGCCGATCGGCCGCCACGGGGTGGGTGTGTACAACGTCAACGGAACGTTCTACGCGATCGCGAACTACTGCCCGCACGAGGGCGGTCCACTGTGCTCCGGCCGGGCCCGTGGCCGCAACATCGTCGACGAGACCGTGCCCGGCGACGCCGTCATGGTCCGCGACCAGGAGTACATCTTCTGCCCGTGGCACCAGTGGGGTTTCGAGCTGGCGACGGGCACCACCGCGGTGAAGCCGGAGTGGAGTATCCGCACCTACCCCGTCCGGGTGGTCGGCAACGATGTGCTGGTGCAGGCATGACCGCCACGGAAGCAGGCCCCACGTTGACGGCCGGCGAACAGTCCATCGAGATCAACGGCGGCAATGTCGTCTACGAGATCCTGGGTGAGACAGGCGAATTGATCGCGTTGACGCCGGGCGGCCGGTTCAGCAAGGACATCCCCGGGCTGCGTCCGCTGGCCGAGGCGCTGGTCGACGGTGGCTATCGGGTGCTGCTGTGGGATCGGCCCAACTGCGGCAAATCGGATGTGCAGTTCTACGGTCAGAGCGAATCGCACATGCGCGCCGAGACGCTCTACAAGCTGGTCACCGCGCTCGAGGGCGGGCCGTGCATCATCCTCGGCGGCTCCGGGGGCGCCCGGGACTCGATGCTCACGACCATGCTCTACCCCGAGATGGTGCGAAAACTGGTGGTGTGGAACATCGTCGGCGGCGTCTACGGATCTTTCGTGCTCGGCGGCCACTACGTGACCCCCAGCATCCTCGCGGTCCGTGGCCTCGGCATCGAGGGCCTGCTGAGCGTGCCGGAGTGGCGTGAGCGTGTCGAGCAGAACCCGGCCAACCGTCAGCGTCTGCTCGACCTCGACGCCGATGAGTTCCTCAAGGTGATGCTGCGCTGGCTCAACGCGTTCGTGCCGAAGCCGGGTCAGACCATTCCCGGCGTACCCGACGAGATGTTCGACAACATCACCGTGCCCACCCTGATCATCCGCGGCGGCGAGAACGACTGGGACCACCCGAAACGGACTTCGCTGGAGGTCCACTGTCTGATCAAGGGCTCCACGCTGATCGACCCGCCGTGGCCCGAGGATGCCTGGGAACGCGCCGGTGAGAAGTTCGCCCAGAGCGGCGGCAAGACGTTCTGCCTGTTCGACACGTGGGTGCAGGCAGCCCCGGCCATCCTGGATTTCCTGGGCAAGTGATGGCGGCTTCCGGTTCCGTCGGGTCAGTCTGTGAGGACGATGTGCACCTCGCAGTTGGTCGAGGCCTCCAGCGCGGTGTGGACCCGGCTCTCCGGGATGCGGACCAGGTCCGCCTTGCGCAGCGTCACCGTGATGATGTCCCAACCGTCATCGCCGGCGCGGCGCTCGACCACGCCGGACAGGCCGAATCCGGCGAGCACACCACGGGCGTCGTCGTCGGTGCCGTGGCTGACGAACGTCAGCACCCCGATCACCGGTTCGGTGGGAAACGCCTTGGCGCACATGGCTGCTGCGTGGGCCTGCAGGGCTGCGGCGTCGGTTCCCCGCATCAGGATCTCGACTTCACGGCGCTTCGGCGGCAGGCCCGCCAGGTTGTTGTCGATCAGTTCGGCGCCGGCGTCGGTCGCGAGCCGTGCCAGCTCGGCCGTACCTGCGGTGAGCTGGTCGGCGGTCAGCTCGCCGCTCAGGTCGACGCCGATACGCACCACCGCTGTTCGCATGCACGGAAGGGTAGCCGCCGATGGACACGGCGATGAACACCGAACTGACCGTCGCCTCGTGGCCGGGCCTCACCGCTCGCCTGCTGCGCACAACGCCGGGCACCGAGTCGGCCGACGAGTACCGGGCCGCAGGCGGCTATCTCGCCCTCGGCGACGCGCAGGCCCTTCTCGACGAGATCGGCCGCGCGGGGGTGCAGGGCCGCGGCGGCGCGGCATTCCCGATGGCGGTGAAACTGGCGACGGTCCGCCGCGCCTCGGCGCGCGGTCTGGACACCGTGCTGGTGGCCAACGGCGAGGAGGGCGAACCGGCCTCGGTCAAGGACCGTTGGCTGCTGCGCAACCGTCCGCATCTGATGCTCGACGGATTGCGTCTGGCCGCGCGTATCGTCGGCGCACGCCACGCGCACGTGTACGTCTCGGACCCGCGATCCGCGGCGGCGGTACGAAGCGCACTGGAGGAGGTGACGCCCGAGGTGCTCGACGGTGTCACCGTCAGCGTGCACGTCGTCGAGCCGAGCTATGTCGCCGGTGAGGAGACCGCGGCGGTGCGGGCCATCAACGGCGGACCGGCCAAACCGACCGACAAGCCGCCCCGGCCTTTCGAGGAAGGCGTCGGCGGACTCCCGACCGCGGTATGCAACGTCGAGACGCTGGCCAATCTGCCGTTCGTTCAGCGCCACGGCGCGACCGAGTACCGCGGCCTCGGCACCGCCGGTTCACCCGGGACCTTCCTCGCGACGCTGACCGGCGGTGGGCGGGCCCCCGGCCTCTACGAGCTGCCGTTCGGTGTTTCAGCGGCCGAAGTGCTTGCCTTGCACGGAATTCCCACCGAGCGTGTTCGCGGTGCGCTGATGGGTGGATACTTCGCGGGCCTGCTGGATCGACGTGTGCTCGACGGCGCGCTCGATCACGAATCGCTGCGTACGCTGGGCAGCGGGCTCGGGTGCGGCGCCGTCTCGGTGATCACCGACGAATGCCCGGTGGCGGTCGGGGCGGCGGTGCTTTCCTACTACGACCGCGAGAACGCCGGCCAGTGCGGCGGGTGCTTCAACGGGACGGCCGCGATGGCCGCCGCGGCGGGCGCGCTGCGTGACGGCACCGCCGACACCGACGATCTTGCGCGGCTGCAGCGGTGGTCGCAGGTCCTTCGTGGCCGCGGCGCCTGCGCGACGCTGGACGCGGCCTGCAACATCGCCGCGAGCATGCTGGCGATGTTCGCTGACGACGTGGCCCGGCATCGTGACGGCGACTGCCAGACATGCTGCGGCGCAGGTGCTTTCATCGCCGCGCGGCCCTTCGAAGTGGAGTCATCGTGACCGACGAGATGCGAATCAAGCTCGACCGGACGTTGTGCGACGGTTTCGGGATCTGCGCCAAGCACGCCCCGCAGTACTTCTCACTGGACGATTGGGGGTATGCCGTCCTCGTCGGCGACGGCAACATCCCCGAGGAGGATCGGGCCGCCGTTAAACGCGCGCTCCTGGACTGCCCGGTGCACGCCATTTTGGAGCTCGGCGAGCGCCGCCCTGACGAGACACCGATCCAGCCCCTGCGGCAACCCGACCTGGAGAAGCTGAAGACCGAGGACAACGAGGCGGAGTGGGGATTTTCGCGATGAGCGCTTGCGCGAAGAGGAGACGATGCCGATGAGCGCCTGCGCGAAGAGGAGACGATACCGATGAGCCGGCTCCCGCTGCCGCAGTTGACGTTCGACAACGAGTTCTTCTGGACGTCGGGTGCGGACGGCGTCCTGCGGATCCAGGGGTGCGGCGACTGCAAGTCGCTGATCCATCCGCCGCAGCCGGTGTGCCGCTACTGCCGCAGCCACAACATGGGCCCGCGGGAGGTGTCGGGGCGCGCGGTGCTCTCGGCGTTCACCGTCAACGAGCGGTTCTCCATCCCGGGGCTGGCCGCGCCGTACGTCGTCGCCCAGGTCGCGATCGAGGAGGATCCCCGGGTCCGGCTGACCACCAACATCGTCGATTGTGACCCCGCCGACCTGGAGCTGGGCCGCGTCGTCGAGGTGGTCTTCGAGCAGAACGACGATGTGTGGCTGCCGCTGTTCCGACCGACCGCCGAGCCGGAGACCGCGCCGCTGCCCGACGACGAGATCGCGCCGCAGGACTTCCCCACATTCGTCCGGCCGATGCTGACCACCGAGAAGTTCGAGGACGCCGCCGCGATCACCGGCATCGGCGCGTCGAGGCTGGGACGGCG
>NZ_LMVQ01000031.1 GCF_001545925.1 Mycobacterium sp. NAZ190054
ATCAGATGGGTGTCGACACCGAGCCGGACGATTCGCAGTCCGGTGTCGAGGTCGTGTTGCCAGATCGGCGTATTCCAGTGTGCGGGAGGGCCTTTCAACACTTCGGCGCCACCGTCGTGTGCACCGGACGGAGCAGCACCCAGGCTCACCTGAAATCTGACTATGACCGGCCGGAGACCATCGAACAGACCGCCCGGATGGTCACCGGGCTGGGCGGAACCGGTATCGCAGTACCGGTCGACCATCTCGATCCCGGACAGGTGCGCGCACTGGCCGAACGCCTCCACGTCGAGTTCGGTCGGATCGATATCCTGGTCAACGACATCTGGGGCGCCGAAGTGTTGAAAGGCCCTCCCGCACACTGGAATACGCCGATCTGGCAACACGACCTCGACACCGGACTGCGAATCGTCCGGCTCGGTGTCGACACCCATCTGATCACCTCGCACCACCTGCTGCCGCTTCTGATCACCAGACCGGGAGGCTTGCTCGTCGAAGTCTCTGACGGCACGGCGCACTACAACGCCACCCGCTACCGCATCTCGACGTTCTACGACCTGGTCAAGAACGCGGTGAACCGGCTGGCCTTCTCGCAGGGCCACGAACTGGCCGCGTACCAGGGCACCGCGGTGGCGGTTACCCCCGGCTGGCTGCGCTCGGAGATGATGCTGGACGCCTACGGCGTCACCGAGGACAACTGGCGCGACGCGTTGGACACCGACAGGTCCGGTGGTCTGCCCACGGCACCCGCGGCGTTCGCCCAATCGGAATCCCCGCGCTACATCGGCAGAGGAATCGCCGCGATGGCGGCCGACCCCGACAAGATCCGTTGGAGCCGGCAGTCGGTGACGTCGGCCGATCTCGCTGCCGCCTACGACCTCACAGATCTCGACGGAACCCGGCCCGATTGCTGGATCTGAATTCGGCAGACCCTGGGACGCGACTGAGCACCAGAGACGGCGACTGAGGGCTTGCCCACCGCTGCACACCCTTTCTATTATCTGCGTATGAATGCAGATAGCGGGAAATGCTCGCGGCGGTTACCGGACGACCAGGTGAGCCTGGTCGTCGAGGTGTTTCGGATGCTCGCCGACGCGACCCGCGTGCAGATCCTGTGGGCGCTGGTGAGCCGGGAGATGTCGGTCAATGAGCTCGCCGCTCACATCGACAAGCCGGCACCGTCGGTGTCCCAGCACCTGGCGAAGCTGCGCATGGCACGGCTGGTCCACACGCGCCGCGAAGGCACGACGGTCTTCTACCGACTCGACAACGAGCACATCAAGCAACTGGTGACCGACGCGGTCTTCAACGCCGAACACGCCGGGCCCGGCGTACCGGGCCACCACCGTGACACCGTCGACCTGGCGACCCTGCACGCCGGCGTCCCCGACGAGAAGACCGGACCGGCAGGACGCCGAGCATGAGCCGCCTGGCCAAGGACACGGTCCAC
Source organism: Mycobacterium sp. NAZ190054 (assembly GCF_001545925.1). GTDB lineage: Bacteria > Actinomycetota > Actinomycetes > Mycobacteriales > Mycobacteriaceae > Mycobacterium. The sequence continues at coordinate 1,451 of NZ_LMVQ01000031.1, forward strand.
CACCACGGACACGGCCACCACCACGACCACCAGCATGGCCACGGGCAGAGCCGGTTTCGCGCCGCGATCCGCCAGGTGTTCGCTCCGCACAGCCACGACGCGTCGGACAGCATCGACGATGCGCTGGAGTCCAGCGCCGCCGGCATCAGGGCGGTCAAGATCAGCCTGCTGGCCCTCGGGGCCACTGCCCTCGCCCAGATCGCCGTCGTGCTGCTTTCGGGATCGGTGGCATTGCTGGCCGACACCATCCACAACTTCTCCGATGCGATGACCGCGATCCCGCTGTGGATCGCCTTCGCTCTCGGCAACAGAGCCGCCACCCGGCGCTACACCTACGGTTTCGGCCGCGCCGAGGACATCGCCGGACTGTTCGTCGTCGCGATGATCGCGGTCTCGGCCGTCGTGGCCGGAGTCGAATCGGTGCGCCGGCTGGTGAATCCGGTGCCGATCGAACACGTCGGCTGGGTGGCCGCCGCCGGGCTGATCGGCTTCATCGGAAATGAACTCGTGGCGATCTACCGCATCGGCGTCGGCCGCAGGATCGGCTCGGCGGCACTGGTCGCCGACGGATTACACGCCCGCACAGACGGGTTCACGTCGCTGGCGGTGGTGCTCGGGGCGGGTGGCGTCGCATTGGGGTTCCCGCTGGCCGACCCGATCGTCGGCCTGATCATCACGGCGGCGATCCTGGCTGTCCTGCGCACCGCGGCGCGGGATGTGTTCGGCCGCCTGATGGACGGCGTCGACCCGTCGTTGATCGACAGCGCGGAAGCCGCGCTGGCCGCCGCACCGGGCGTGACGGCGGTCCGCGCCGTGAAGATGCGCTGGATCGGACACCAGTTGCACGCCGAAGCCGAACTCGACATCGATCCCGGGGTCACCGTGGCCGAGGCGCACCGGATCGCGCACGGAGCCGAACACGCGCTGACCCACGCGGTGCCGAAGCTGTCGAGTGCGCTCGTGCACGCCTATCCGGCGACGGCCTCCTCAGTCGATCCCGCGGGCGATCAACGCCTCGCTGAAGTCGTCGGCGGCGCGAAGGGCCGCCACGATGACAGGGACGAAGACGATGCGCGGTGAGATCCGCAGGCCCCGGGCACGGCGGGCCTCCTCTACCTGCCCGATGATCTGCACCAGAAGCGGGATCGACCGGATCGTCAATGCCAGGGCGACGGCCACCTGACGGACCGGGAACCCGAACCGCGCCAGCGGCGTCATCGCCCGGGTCGCCGCATCCAGCATGTCAGTCGTCCGGGTCGTCATCGTGACGGTCGCCGCCAGGCACACCGCGAGCAGCAACACCCCGCACACCACCAGTGCCCGGCGCCAGTCGGTGAGCAGGACCTGCAGGGCGAAGATGACGCCGACCACCCACAACACCTGGCGCAACTGCACGATCAACGCGATCACGGACAACCGCGCCGAGACGACACCCACCAGCACCGCCGCGGCGGCCACCCCCAGCCGCAGTGGGGAGTCGACCATGACCGTCATCGTGACGATCACGACGCCCAGACCGATCAGCTTCACCCCGGCCGGTATCCGGTGCAGCCACGACCGCCCCGGCCGGTAGTCACCCAGCACCGTCACGACATGAGCCTGCGGTAGGCGCTCAGCGCTACCGACGGCACGTCGTCGGCCACCACGCGACCCTCGTCCAGCACGATGACGCGATCGACGTCGGCCACCAGGTCCAGGTCATGGGTCACGAGCACGAGTTGGGTGTCCAGGGTCGCGAAGGCGGCGCGCAGCATCCGCGCGTTGCGCAGATCCAGCAGGGTCGTCGGCTCGTCGGCGATCACCACCGACGGTTCGGTGACGAGCACCGTCGCCAGCGCCAGCAGCTGCTTCTGGCCACCGGAGAGCAGATGCGCGGGCTGGTCGGCGTGCCCGGCCAAGCCGAAGCGCTCCAGCACCTGCGCCACCCGCTCGGCCCGGGTCTGCCGGTCGAGACCGAACCGGGACAGCGACAGTTCGACGTCCTCGGCGACGGTGGGCATCAGGATCTGACGGTCCGGGTCGGTGAAGACGAACCCGACGAGGCGGCGGACCTGCTTGGCGGATCGCCTGGTGTCCAGACCGTGCACCCGCACCGCACCCCGATCGGGGATGACCAGTCCGTTGAACAGCCGCGCCAGTGTCGACTTGCCACTGCCGTTGGCGCCGATGACCGCGATGCGGCGTTCGGTCAGCGTCAGCGATACGTCGCGCAGAACGGGACGGTCGCCGAACGCGTGTGACACCCCGTCGACGACGAGTGCGTCCGACGGGACGTCACTCATCGGATCGGGTGGTCCGCCACGGAGTGATCAGGCCGGGGCGGGCCCGGTGCACCTGAGCGGCGACGTAGGCACACACCACGGCCTTGGCGATGTCGCCGGGAAGGTAGATTCCGTTGGTGGACAACGCGGCCCACCAGTTGAGGTCGGTGCGCAGCATCAGCCCGACCGTGCCGAACAGGTAGATGACGGCCATGCCGCCGACGATGTTGATGAGGATGCCCCACAGCACGCGGTAGCGCGGCATCATCAGCGCGGTCAGGATCCCGATCACGACGACGGCCGGTAACCAGCCGACGAAGAACCCCGCGGTCGGCGAGGACAGCGACACCAGTCCGGTGCGACCGCCGGCCAGGATCGGCAACCCGGCGATGGCCAGGATCGCGAACAGGACGATCGCCAGCGCCCCTTTCCGAGGGCCCAGGATGGATCCGGCGAGCATCACACCGAGGGTCTGCAGCGTGATCGGCACGCCGGTGGGGCCGAGCGTCAGGGTGCCGGGCAGGCCCAGCGCCGCGAGCAGGCCGGCGAACACCGCAGCCTGCGTCAGGTCCCGCCATTCCAGGCGGCCGAAGCGGGCCGTGCCGACGGGCTCGGACGTCTCAGCATTCACCCGGGAATTATCGTGGATGCCGACCAGTGGTCGGCGCCCTCCCCCGCTCTGAGCCGGGCAGCCTCGTAGACCGCGGCCTCGAACGCCATGATCGTCTCGACCACCTTGTCGTCGAAGAACGGGAGCAGCTGTGTCGCGATCACCCCGCCGATCCCAGCCTTGCGGTCGATCCAGAAGAAGGTGTTGAACAGACCCGACCAGTCGGCCGAGCCGGCGCTGCGCATTCCGGGCAGGTCGACGTGGTACAGGTGGAATCCGAGGCTCCAGCCCTGCGGTACGGGGAGAAGCTCCACGGGTTTGGCAAGCTCGGGGACCGTCGGTTCCATCTGCTTCGGCAGCGGCGCGCCGTTGAGATGATCCCGCAGCGCAAGTGAAACTGCCCTCCTTCACCACCAGTCGCCGTGCATTGATCACCGCGGTAGCGGCAATGTGCGTCGCCAGCCTCGCCGCCTGTGCCCAACCGTCGTCCGTGGGATCCGGTGACGGTCCCCTCTACGAAGGCAAAACCATCGAGATCGTCGTACCGTTCGGTACGGGCGGTGGCGCCGATCTCACCGCCCGACTCGTGGCGCCCTACCTTCAGAAGCACCTTCCGGGCAACCCGACGGTGCAGGTCGTCAACGTCGAGGCGAACGGCGATCACCGAGTCGGCACCAACGATTTCGCCAAAGCCGACCCGGACGGTACGCAACTCCTCATGGGCTCGGGCTCCACGCACTCCGCGTTCCTGTACAAGTCGCCAGGGGTCGAATACGACCTCAGCGAGTTCACTCCCCTGCTGGGATTCCCGCTGGGCAACGTCGTGTACGTCAACCCCGACACCGGGATCGGGAGTGCCGACCAGCTCCTAAAACCCGCCACGCAGATGTTCAGCGGCGGTCGCGAACCGGTGGGCGGTGAGCTGTACCGGGTGAGCTCGTACCACCTGCTGGGATTGCCGGTCGAGGAGCTGTGGGGGTACGGCGGTCAGGACGCGATCGGGATCGCCTACTCGCAGGGTGAGGTCAACATCGCGGGCGAGACCACTCCCGGGTTCCTACGGACCGTGCAACCACTGGTGGAAACGGGCGAGGCGACGCCCGTTTACACGATGGGACAGGTGGAGAACGGTGAGCTCGTTCGCGACCCGGCGTTCCCCGACCTACCGCACGTCGGTGAGGTCTACGAACAGCTTCACGGGGAGTCGATCGATACCAAGGGTGAGGAATTGGAGGCATTCAAGGTTCAGATTGCGGCCGCTCTGACGCTATCCAAGTCGCTGTGGGTCCAAGGCGACGCGCCTGACGAAGTCCAGGACGCGCTGATCGCGGCAGCGGAGGAGGTCGCCACAGATCCGGAGTTCCTGAAGCAGGCGGAGTCAGAACTCGGCGGCTACCAGCCCATCTACGGCGAAGAGCTCGACGCGTCGATCCAGGAGAACCTTGTCGACGTCGACCCGCAAGCCATCGACTGGCTGCGTAACGACGTCCGCCAGCGTTACAACCTCGACCTTCAGTAGCACGGTCCGTAACCACCCAGCGCGCCAGCTCGGCTGAGGGCGGGCGTGCTGGGTCCACGAAGGGAATCTGAATGTTTGAGGCGGCACAAGTCGCACTGGAGGCGCTGACAGACCCCAGCCGGCTCGCTTACCTGCTGCTTGGCGTTCTGGTGGGCGTGGCGGTTGGGATTCTGCCCGGCCTCGGCAGTCTGGCGGGAATGGCAGTTCTCCTGCCCTTCATCTACGGAATGGACCCCTATTCCGGGATCGCCCTCCTGGTCGGCATGATGGCGGTCACGGGCACGGCGGACACCTTCTCGTCGGTGCTCCTCGGCGTCCCTGGCGCCTCGGCTTCGCAAGCGACGATTCTCGACGGCTATCCGATGACGCGGCGCGGTGAAGGGGCACGAGCCCTGGGTGCCTCCTTCACCGCGTCGCTCATCGGCGGGCTCGTCGGCGCACTCGCCTTGTTCATGCTCCTGCCGGTGGTCCGACCGCTCGTACTCGCGCTCAATGCACCCGAACTCCTGATGCTGGCGCTCATCGGTGTGTCATTGGTCGGCGTTCTCGCCAGGGGTGCAGTACTCGCCGGCCTCATCACCGCGGCCCTCGGCCTCCTCATCAGTTGTGTGGGCGCGGCCCCAGCGGGCGGCGATCGCTACATCTTCGGCTGGGACTATCTGTACGGCGGGGTTTCGATCGTCCTGCTCGCCCTCGGTCTGTTCGCCGTTCCGGAGTTCTTCGATCTGGCCAGGGAAAACGTATCCATCGCTCGCTCCGGCAAGCTCGACAAGATCACGCGCGGGCTGTTCCAAGGAGCGCGGGACGCCGTACGCCACATCGGTGTCGTCGTTCAGGGCAGCACGATCGGTGTCCTCCTCGGCGTCATCCCCGGCATCGGTGGGACCGCCGTGCAGTGGATCGTCTATGGGACGACCCAGCAGTTCGCCAAGGACAAGAGCAAATTCGGCAAGGGCGACGTCCGTGGGGTCATCGGGCCGGAGGCGTCCAACAACTCCGTCGACGCCGGGGTCCTGATGCCCACCCTCATGTTCGGGATCCCCGGCAACGGCACGACGGCCATCCTGCTGTCGGGAATGCTGCTCCTGGGCGTTCAGGTCGGGCCCGACATGGTGTCACCGCAGGGTATGCCGTTTCTGCTCACCGTCATCTGGACGTTGGCCATAGCGAATGTCCTGGCCACGATCGCCTGTTTCGGCGCCGCGCGAATCATGGTGAAGCTCAGCACCATCAGTGCGCGCTTCCTGCTGCCCTTCCTCTTCCTCGTCCTGATCACCGCGGCGTATCAGGCGAGCCAACGCTGGGGCGACGTGATCCTCGTGTTCATCATCGGCATCATCGGCTGGTGGATGAAACGCCTCCACCTGCCCCGTCCACCGCTTCTCATCGGTTTCGTACTCGGGCCATCTATCGAGCGATATCTACGGATCAGCCTCGACCGTTACGGCCTCGAGTTCATGGCTCGCCCTGGGGTGCTCGCCCTGGCGGTCGTGCTCGTGGTGTCGGTCTACCTCAGCATCAGGTTCCGCGCCGCGGTCCAAGCGAAGCAGCACGACGCAGAAGGGGTGCGCGCATGAGTGAGGCGACGGAGCCTCGGATCGATGAGGACCTGGATCGGCGCGACGACCGTCGGCTCCAACTCGTGGCCTCGATCCTGATCCTGCTCGTCTTCGCGGCGGGGCTCTACACGGCTGGTGACTTCGCCGCGGTGGCGCGATGGTTCCCCACCGCGGTCACGCTCACCGGACTCGTCCTCACCGGAGCCAAGATCGTCGTCGACGTTCGCAACCTGCGTCGCCCGTACGCCCCCTCCGATGTTGCAGAGGACGAACAGGATCTTGACGAAGCAGGTGGCCGACGGAACGTGTTGGTCTGGATCGCTGCCGTCGCCGTGCTGCTGGTGCTGTGTCGGCTGGTGGGGTTCCTGTGGGGAGCCACCATCTGGATTCCGCTCGTGCTGCTCGTGGTCAGTAAGGCCAAGTGGTACTCGGTGATCATCGCGATGCTCGCGACGTACTCGCTCGTGTGGTGCGCCGAGGTCTACCTGGCCATGAGGTGGCCATCCGGGATCTGGGATCTCAGCGGAATCGGCTTCTGATGTCGTCCGATCGCGAGGTCGACCGTACGTCGGCAGGATTCGAGCTTGTCGCCCACGTGCTCGGCGACGCCTACCTCGATCTCCCGCCGGAGGTGTCGGAGCGCACCAAGATGCTGGTCCTCGACCAACTGGGCTGCACCCTCGTCGGCATGGAGCTCCCCTCCGGTGAGCGTGCCCTGAGGTACGCGGACATGTGCGGAGGAACCGCGGAATCGTCGGTTCTCAGGGTCTCTCGGCGCTTGCCGGCTGCGCTCGCCGCGTGGGTCAACGGTACGGCCGGACACGCTGCGGAGCTCGACTGCGCCCACGCCACGGTCGACTTCCGAGCAACCGGACATCCCGCAACGGTGATCGTCCCGGCGGCGCTCGCCGTAGCCGAGCGGCAACGGTCCACGGGACGGGAACTCCTCGAAGCCGTCGCCGCTGGCTTCGACGCGGGGGTGAGAACCATCTCCGTCACCGGGGGGCTGCCGCGGATGCGGGACACCCACGGCCTGTACGCGGGCTGCCTGCATTCGGTGGGAGCAGCGCTTGCGAGCGCCCGACTGCTAGGACTGGACGTCGATCAGTCCCTGCACGCTGTTGCCCTCAGTGTCGGACAGGCCCTGAGTCCGGTCGCCTTCTTCGGCGAGCGTCAGCACATCAGCAAGTCGATCACCAAGGGCGGCCAACCTGCCTTCGCCGGCGTCGCCGGCGCTCTGCAGGCCGCGGCCGGACTGGAGGGAATCGACGACATCTTCACCGCGGACGGCGGCGTTATCCACACATGGGGCGAACCGGGTCGGGAACACCTGCTGACCGAGGGGCTCGGCGACGATCACGCGGTCATGGGTGCCAACCTCAAGTTCTATGCGGCCGGTTACCCGATTCACTCCGCAGTCGAGGCAGCGCTCAGCTTGGTGGGCACGCACCGACTCACAACGGATCGGATCGAATCCGTGACGGTGGGGATGCCTCGTTTCGCGTCGACCGTCGTGGACTCGCGAAACATGCCGACGATATGCATGCAGGACATGTTGTCGGTCGCACTCGTCGCCGGCGCACTGGGCTTCGACGAGGCGCACTCGGACGAACTGCTACGGGACCCGGAGGTCATCCGGCTTCGAGCAGTGGTGAAGGTCGTCGTCGACGACGAGTTGGAGGCCCGGCAGCCGCACGGGCGCGGATCACGCGTCACGTTGCTAACTCGCGAGGGTCCCCGCACGCTGCTGGTTGAGCATCCCAAGGGGCACCGGTTCCGCGAAGGCGGTGTCACGTGGGAGGACCTCCGTGAGAAGTGGTCACCTCTGGTGAGCTCCAGATTGAGCCGATCGCGATACGACCAACTCGAGGAGGCGTGTCGGTCGCTCGAATCCCTGAGCGACATCAACGATTTGATCGACCTGACCCTGCCATGAGTCGTAGGTCCGTTCGAAAGCACCGGTTGACTGGCGGCGACCGCGATCCATATGCGATCGGAAGTTATCAGTTGTTCGGCGAACAACTCTTTGAGGCTCTGGCGTCCCAGGGACAACCGAGATTCCAGGTTCACCTGGTGCACCTGGCCACGGTGAGGCGGTCGATGTCATCGTGACTCAACGGATTCGCCTCCCGGATAATGCGTACACCGAGTCGTTTGAGCAAGTGAAGGACGTGGATGTGCGGCTGTGCGCGAGCCTTTCGAGGCGATGACTCGTGTGCGCCCGGCCATCAATCGTGCAGTCCGCGGTGATGCTTGGTCATCGAAGGGCTCCCATGTCGTCGAGCGCGTGGGTGGTCGGCACCGTCGCGGACCTGGCTTCAGGCGGCTGAGCGTCGAACGGCGGGCCGGCGGCGTAACTCGTTCTGCTGCAGTGCAGGCGGGACATATTGCTGGTCGAGTGGGCCGGCGTCGGTACCCGGGGCGACGATCTGGTCGATGCGGTCGAGCAGGTCGTCGTCGAGCACGGTGTCCAGGCCGTCGAGGAGGTCGTCGAGTTGTTCCAAGGTTCGAGCTCCGATCAATGCGCTGGTCACGCCGGGATGGGTGGTGGCGAACGCCATGGCGAGATGCGGCATCGTGATACCCGCCTCGGCGGCCAGCGGGATGAGGCGCTCGACGGCGTCGAGTCGCCGTTCGTCGGAGAACGCGCTCATCATCGTGGCACGGCTGACGTCGCTTTCTTGCCCCCGCCGAACGCGCCCGGTCAGCATGCCCTGACCAAGGGGCCCCCACACAAGCACCCCCATGCCGTACTCCTGGGCGACGGGAAGGACCTCGCGTTCGATGCTGCGGTTGAGGATCGAGTACGGCGGCTGCTCGGTGTGGGGGCGAAGGAGACCCCTTCGCTCGGCGATCCATTGTGCTCGCACCATGTCCGACGCCGGAAGTGTGGAGGTACCGAAGGCCCGGATCTTACCGCTGCGCACCAGATCGGTCATCACCGACAACGTCTCCTCCATGTCGGTACTGGGATCGGGACGATGAAGCTGGTAAAGGTCTATGTGGTCGGTCTGCAGCCGGCGCAGGGAGTTCTCCACCGCAGTGGTGATCCATCGTCGTGAGGCGCCTTGGTGATTGGGGTCATCGTCAACCGGCCGACCGACCTTGGTGGCCAGGACGACGTCCTGTCGGCGGCCCTTCAGTGCTCGGCCAACGACCTCTTCTGAGTCGCCGTAGGCATCGGAGGTGTCGATCAGATTGATGCCGGCGTCGAGGGCGCGATGGATTATGCGGATGGAAACGTCCTCGGTATTGCCGGTCTTGGTACCGAGCATGAGCGCCCCCAACGCGTAAGCGCTGACCTTGATGCCGGTGCGGCCAAGCGAGCGGTAGTGCATGAGAACCCCTTGCGTAGTTGTGGTGCCACGTGGCCGCGGTAGAGTGCGGTAAGTGGAATCGTATTCCGGTAATATACGGAATAGCATTCCGGTTAGCAAGGAGGGATGTGCGATGGTTACGGCAAGTGGCACGCTTCGAACCAGAACGCCGGTTCTGCCGAGGTGACGAACTCGAACCCGAAACGCGCAGACGCCAAGCGCAACGTGGATCTGCTGCTGCAGGCCGCGAAGGCGGTGTTCGCCACGGCGGGTGTCGACGCGCCGGCCAAACACGTCGCACTTCGCGCAGGGGTGGGTGTAGGGACGCTCTATCGACATTTCCCTCTGCGGTCAGACCTCGTCGTCGCGGTCCTCCAGCATGAGTTGGACGTCTGCGTTGAAAAAGCGACGGCGCTGCAGGACGCACCCGATGCCCGTGCCGCGTTGCATAGTTGGATTGCCTCATACGCGGAATTCGTCGGGACCAAGGCCGGTTTGGCCAAGGCCTTGCATTCCGACGAGCCGGCCTACGAAGGTTTGCCGCAGCGTCTGCTGGAACAACTCGAGCCGGCCCTGGATCGCCTGCTGGCACGCGCGGTCGAGAAGGGCGTTGTACGTACCGACGTCGCGGCGCACGACATCCTGATTGCCATCGCTTTGATTTCGCAGCCAGTGCCCGGACAGTCTGCCGACTTCGTCACCCGGATGATCGGTGTCCTGCTGGATGGACTCGGCGCCAAGCAAATCGAGTCTGCGCGGACCGGCTGAGCGGCTGGGCCGATGCACTCAGCTATTTCCCAGCGAGATCGCGGTTCGGTCATGATCGAGCTTCGAACACTTCCTTGAAAACCGGCATCGCCGAGAATGCGCGTGGCCAGCCCGCATAGAAGGCCAGCTGGGTGAGCGCCTCGTTGGCTTGCGCCTCGGTCAGGCCGTTGTCCATCGCGATGTTGAGGTGCGAGGTGATCTGGCCGGTCAACCCCGTGGCCACCAGCGCGCTCACCGTTGTCAGGCTTCGGTCACGGGGCGGCAGGCCCGGTCGCAGCCAGAGATCTGTGAACAGCACGTCGGTCGTGAACTGCTGCACTCCCTGCCCAGTGGTGCCATGGGTGCTCTCGATGCGCGCCCTGCGCGCCGACTCGAACTCCTGGTCGATCGGGAGCAACTCCGGCTCGGCTACGGGGAGTTGGTCGGTGCCGATGCCGCGGGCCGCGAACACCGGCTTGGCCGCTTCCACGGCGGCCATGGCGTTGGGCCAGCCGGCGTAGAACGCGAGGTGGGTGATGATCTCGGAGAGCTCACCCGGTGTGACGCCGCTGTCGAGCGCACGGTTCATGTAGAACGGCAGCTCTGCGGTCTGATCACGGGCGATCATTGCCGCCACCGTGACGATGCTGCGTTCCCGCGGTGCGAGGTCCGGGCGCTGCCACAGCTGGTTCTCCAGAACCTCATCACCATAGCGCTGTAATGCGGGTGACACTGATTCCACGGATTCCACCTGTGCCGCAGTGGAATTGCCGTCGTCATCCGATCGGGTCTCGGAGCAGCCGGCGGCGAAGACAGCCGAGGCGATCGCCGCGGCGGCAAAGGGCAGCTTGGTCAGTTTCATGGTTTTGTCTCTCAATTCAGGTACTGCGCGTCGGTGACCTGCTCCATCCAGGTAACCCGATTACCGTCGACGGCCTCGGCAATGGCGATGTGGGTCATGGCGTCGTTTGCGGTGGCACCGTGCCAATGCTTGACCCCTGGTGGAATCCGCACGACATCGCCAAGGGCCATCTGTTGTTTCGGGCCATCCCAGCTCTGAACCCAGCCGACGCCTTCGGTGATGATCAGGGTTTGGCCGGCCGGGTGAGTGTGCCAAGCCGACCGTGCGCCCGGTTGGAAGTCGACCTCGCCGCCCGACATATCCGAGTATTCGGTCACATCGAGCAACGGCGTGCTCTGCGCGCTGCCGGTGAAGTTCGCCGGGGATCCGGGAGATGCCGCGCGGGCGCCCTCGGCGGAGACTTCGATCTCGGCGTTCTCCGCCTGGACGACAGCCCCGTTCGCAACCGTGGCGAGCAGTACCGCCGTCAGCACTGTCGCAGTCTTCGTTGCAAGACGCATGGTGATTCCTTCCACTTCAGATGAGTCGAGCACCTGCTATCGACCGTCGAGGCCCTTGTCGGCGAAGAACTCCGACACCTCGTCGGCGATCTCGACATTGTTCAGATCGGAGAACGGGAAATGGGTGTTGCCGTGGATTCCGGCCTCCGGCAGATGGACCACAGTCGCATCGCCCCCGTGCCGGTTCACCGCGTCGGCCCAGAGCCGCGCCATCTCCAGCCGTGCGCGCCAACTGTCCTGTGCCGGCATGTTCGTCGGCTCGCTCGGGATGTTGTCGCCGTAGTAGATGACGATCGGGATCTGGGTCAGGGCATCGAACTGATCCATCGGGACGGCCTCGGCGGCGACGGTGTCGTAGGAGTTGCGAATCGGCGGAGGAACCTCCCCTTCGGGGAACACGAAACCACTGCCCGGCTCGAACGACACGATGCTCTTCACCCGCGGGTTCTTGATCGCGGTCAACCAACCCGGTCCGCCGCCCTGAGAATGCGTGAACAGTATGCCGTCGCCGATCCTGTCGAACAGTGCGGACATCGCATCGGAGATGACATTCGCATCGAACGGGCCGGTGTTCGGCGTCATGGACCGGAAGTACTGATCCAACGCCTCGGGTTCATCGGAGAACTGGACGCCGGGGAACATGTCGGGCCAGGTCCCCACCCGGAACTGGTTGAACCACATCTGTTCGTCGGGCGTCGGTGTCAGCGTGGCGCCGACCATGCTGCGACCGGCATTACCGCGGCGCGGTTGATCGACCAGGTAGGTGGAGAAGCCGCGGCGCAGGAACAGATTCTGGAAGCCTTCTCGTCCGTCCGGGGTGGTTTCCCAGGTCCGGGAGAACTGCCCTGCCCCGTGCAGCATCACCAGCGGGAGCTTTCGGGCGTCCTCGGGCACCTGATAGAACGCGTACGCGTGATCGCCGTGGTAGGTCTGGCCTTGCGGCTGGGAGGGGCTGAGCGGGTCGAACTGCCCGGGTGCGGTCATGGCGGTGCCGCCGACGGCGAAGCTGCCCTGGTCGGCGAGCGCCAACGCCTGTGCACTGTCGGTCTCGGTACCGGAGCTGCACCCAGCGAGCAACGCGGCCGCGGCCAATGCCGCAACCGTGGCTCGGAAACGGCCTGTCATGGTGGTCACCTCAGTGTCCTTTCGTAGTGACGGTCAGCTGACCAAGTTGTGTTCGCGCAGCCAGGTGTCGATGTCGCCGGCGGCTTCTGCGACCTCTTCGCCACGCACCGCCAGGCCACGTTTCACCGTCGCACCCGGCAGCGCCTCGCGATAGAAATCGTCGACGCCGGACATGCCGCTGACCGCGTAGGTCACCAGGGGTAGCACCGTCTTGCCGGCGAGATCGACACCGCCGATGAAGGTCGACATGATCCGCGGTGCCCGACTGCTCCACACCGGGCTGCCGAGAATGATTACGTCGTACGCTCCGACATCGGGTAACGCCCCGGCGATCGCCGGCAGGGCCTCGCGTTCCTGCTCGTCGCGGTTCCTGTCGACCGCTTCGTCATACGAATCCGGGTACGGGTCCGCGGCTTCGATCTTGTAGAGGTCCGCACCGGTACGGTCGCGGATCATGCCGGCAACCACCTCGGTGTTGCCGACCTGCAGGTCGGTTCGTCCGCCGTAGTAGTAGTTCTCCCCGGCCCGCGAGAAGAACACGATCAGTGTCCTTTGACCCGCAGCGGCCGGTGTCGCCGTGTTCGGCGCAGACGTGCTCGACGAGTTCGTCGGCGCAGTCGCACTCGAACAGCCGGCAAGCGTGGCCGCAACACCGGCGGCGGCCGCCTGCAGGGCGGCGCGTCGTGAAAAGTGCGGATTCATCGGCGGTACTACAGTGGTGGCGCTTCGACGCCGGTCTGGGCCAGCACCGGGGGCGCGAGTCGCTCGCCGCTGATCGGGATCGCTGCCACCGCGGCGTTGAGTTCGCGCAGTTCATCGGGACTGAAGTTGACCTCCTCAGCACCCAGGTTGTCCGCGAGGTGGCCCATCCGGGTGGTGCTGGGAATCGGCACGATCCACGGCTTTTGCGCCATCAGCCAGGCCAGCGAAAGCTGTGCCGGAGTCGCGCCCTTTCGCACCGCCCAGTCCTGAATGAGCTGCACCAAAGACATGTTCGCGGCCAGGTTCTCCGGACTGTTACGTGGCACAGCGGCGCGGAAGTCGCCCTCGGCGAAACGGGTGAACGGGGTGATGGTGCCGGTGGTGAAGCCCATGCCCACCGGAGCCCACGGCACGAACCCGATGCCCAGTTCCTCGCAGAGCGGCAGAATCTCGCGCTCGGGACCTCGAAAGAGCATCGAGTACTCGTTCTGGATGGCGGCCAGCGGCTGCACGGCATGCGCGCGGCGAACCGTCTGCGGCCCTGGTTCGGAGAGCCCGAATTGCCGGACCTTCCCCTCTCCGATGAGGTCTTTGACGGTGCCCGCGACGTCCTCGATCGGGACAGCGGGGTCGACGCGGTGCTGGTACAGCAGATCGATGTAATCGGTACGCAACCGCTGCAACATCGCGTCGACAGAGGTTCTGATGTGGTCGGGGCGGCTGTTGCGTCCACCTCGGCGTTCTCCGGTTTGCAGGTCGATGTCGAAACCGAACTTGGAGGCGATGACCACCTGGTCGCGCACCGGCTGAAGGGCTTCGCCGACGATGCGTTCGGATTCAAGTGGGCCGTACGCTTCTGCGGTGTCGAAGAAGGTGACGCCCTGGTCGTGTGCCGTGCGGATGAGGGTGACCATGTCGGCGCGGCTGGTGACGGGTCCGTAGAGCTTGCCGGGCATGGTCTGGCAACCCAAGCCGATGCCCGACACCTCGAGCGAGCCCAGGGGGCGGCGGCTGGTAACCGTGGTGGCCGCCGTCATCGCGTTGTCCCGCTCGCGAGGTTCTCCGGTGGGCGAATCCTGTTGCGCCGGATCCGCCGCACTGAACCGTCCTGGTCTGGATGGAGACCTCGGTTAGGCCACCTCCGGTGTTGAGGCGGCGTCATTACGGTACTGGGCCTCGTAGTCGATCGGCGACTGGTAGCTCAGGGAGGAGTGCAGGCGGTCGGTGTTGTACCAGTGCACCCAGGCCGCGGTTTCGCGTTCGACTTCGGCACGCCCGGTCCAGGATTGGTGGCGGTCGATCAGCTCGGTCTTGTAGAGGCCGATCGCCGATTCCATCAACGCGTTGTCGAGG
>NZ_LMVQ01000032.1 GCF_001545925.1 Mycobacterium sp. NAZ190054
GCCGTGATCGCGGCGCGGGTGCCCCCGACGGCGGTGCCGCCGACGACGAAGCCGCGCCCGGACTTCCAGGACGCGAGCTGCCCGGACGTGCAGCTGATCTCGATCCCGGGCACCTGGGAGTCGTCGCTGCAGCTGGACCCGTTCAACCCGGTGCAGTTCCCGGCGGCGCTGCTGCTCAACGTGACCAATCCGATCCGGGGCGACTTCGGGGCCGACCGGCTCGAGGTGTTCACCGTGCCCTACACCGCGCAGTTCCACAATCCACTGTCGGCGGATCGGCAGATGTCCTACAACGACAGCCGCGCCGAGGGCACCCGCGCCGCGATCACGGCGATGACGAACATGAACGAGCGATGCCCTCTGACGAGCTACGTGCTCGTCGGGTTCTCCCAGGGGGCGGTCATCGCCGGGGACATCGCCTCGGACATCGGCAACGGGCGCGGCCCGGTGGACCAGGATCTGGTGCTCGGGGTGACGTTGATCGCCGACGGCCGGCGGCAGGCCGGCGTGGGCCAGGACGTCGGCCCCAATATCCCCGGCCAGGGCGCCGAGATCACCCTGCACGAGGTGCCGACCCTCTCGGCGCTGGGTCTGACCATGACCGGTCCGCGACCGGGCGGGTTCGGCGCGCTCAACGACCGCACCAACGAGATCTGCGCCCGCGGCGACCTGATCTGCGCGGCGCCGGAGTCGGCGTTCAACATCACCCAGCTGCCCAAGACGCTGGAGGTGCTCTCCGGCGGGGCGGGACAACCGGTGCACGCGATGTACGCCACGCCGCAGTTCTGGAGCCTCGACGGCCTGCCGGCGACCGGGTGGACGCTGGAATGGGCGCGGAACCTCGTGAACAACGCCCCGCAGCCGAAACATGGCTGACCTGTGACCTGATCGATCCGGCTCGAATTTGGCCAGCGCCACGCAGGTCGCCTAGCATTATGTGAGTTTAAGGAAAATCTAAGAGCGGATGCTGGCGGCTGACGGGTGGGCAGCCTCTTTCCCGGTAGGATGCCCGGGGTTTTTCGGGACAGTGAGCCCGCTTGATTGGAGAGACGAATGGCCTTCCACAACCCGTTCATCAAGGACGGATTGATCAAATTCCCCGACAACGGGAGCCTGGTCAAGCACGTCGAACGATGGGCGAAGGTGCGTGGCGACAAGCTGGCCTACCGCTTCCTCGACTTCTCCACCGAACGCGACGGGGTGGCCCGCGACCTGAACTGGGCCGACTTCGGCGCCCGTAACCGGGCCGTCGGCGCGCGTCTGCAACAGGTGACCCAACCCGGGGACCGGGTCGCGATCCTGTGCCCGCAGAACCTGGAGTACCTGGTCGCGTTCTTCGGCACGCTGTACTCCGGCCGGATCGCGGTGCCGCTGTTCGACCCGTCGGAGCCCGGCCACGTCGGCCGCCTGCACGCGGTGCTGGACAACTGCACGCCGTCGGCGATCCTGACCACCACGGCCGCCGCCGAAGGCGTGCGCAAGTTCTTCCGCACCCGCCCGGCCAACCAGCGTCCGCGTGTGATCGCCGTCGACGCGGTGCCCGACGAGGTCGGCGCCACCTGGGAGCCGGTCGACGTCGCGCACGACACCATCGCCTACCTGCAGTACACCTCCGGTTCGACCCGCATCCCGACCGGTGTGCAGATCACTCATTTGAACCTGGCCACCAACGTGGTGCAGGTGATCGAGGCGCTGCAGGGCGAGGAGGGCGACCGGGGTGTGTCCTGGCTGCCGTTCTTCCACGACATGGGCCTGATCACGGTGCTGCTGTCGCCGATGATCGGCCACTACGTGGAGTTCATGACGCCCGCGGCGTTCGTCCGCCGCCCGGGCCGGTGGATCCGGGCGATGGCCCGTCAGGAGGGCGACACCGGCGGCACCATCTCGGTCGCGCCGAACTTCGCGTTCGACCACGCCGCCGCGCGCGGCCTGCCCAAGGACGGCGAACCGCCGCTGGACCTGTCCAACGTCAAGGCGGTGCTCAACGGCAGCGAGCCGATCTCGGCGGCCACGGTGCGGCGCTTCAACGACGCGTTCGGGCCGTACGGTTTCCATCCGCAGGCCATCAAGCCGTCCTACGGCCTGGCCGAGGCGACCCTGTTCGTGTCGACCACGCCGCACAACGAGCCGCCGAAGATCATCTCGGTGGACCGCGACGAACTGAACAACCACCGCTTCGTGCCGGTCCCGGACGACTCGCCGAAGGCCGTCGCCCAGGCGGGCGCCGGCAAGGTCGGCGTCGCCGAGTGGGCCGTGATCGTCGACAACGACACCGCCACCGAGCTGCCCGACGGGCAGATCGGCGAGATCTGGATCAGCGGACAGAACATGGGCACGGGCTACTGGAACAAGCCCGAGGAGACCATCGCCACCTTCCAGAACACGTTGAAGTCGCGCACCACGCCGTCGCACGCCCAGGGCGCCGCCGACGACGCGACGTGGGTGCGCACCGGTGACCTCGGCGCCTACCACGACGGCGAGCTCTACATCACCGGGCGCGTCAAGGATCTGGTGATCATCGACGGCCGCAACCACTACCCGCAGGACCTGGAGTACTCCGCGCAGGAGGCGACCAAGGCGCTGCGCACCGGTTTCGTCGCGGCGTTCTCGGTGCCGGCCAACCAACTGCCCGACGAGGTGTTCGAGAACGCGCACGCCGGGCTCAAGCGCGATCCCGACGACACCTCCGAGCAGCTGGTGATCGTCGGGGAGCGGGCGCCGGGTGCGCACAAGCTCGACATGGAGCCGATCGCCGACGACATCCGCGCCGCGATCGCGGTCCGCCACGGTGTCACCGTGCGCGACGTGCTGCTGACCCCGGCCGGGGCGATCCCGCGCACCTCCAGCGGCAAGATCGGCCGCCGCGCCTGCCGATCGGCGTACCTCGACGGCAGCCTGCGCAGCGGCAAGGTGGCCAACGCGTTCCCTGACGAATCAGACTGACGCTCCAAATTTTTCGGCGGCCGTGCCGGTCGCGACGCGATCGTGAGGTTGGGTAGACATGGCGCAAGAACAAGAAGATTCGGGTAAGTCCGGTCCGGACATGACGGTCGCCGAGATGCGCGAGTGGCTGCGCAACTGGGTGGGCAACGCCACCGGCCAGTCGCCGGACTCGATCAACGAATCCGCACCGCTGGTCGAGTTGGGCCTGTCGTCGCGGGACGCTGTCGCGATGGCCAGCGACATCGAGGATCTGACCGGTGTGACGCTGACCGCGACGGTGGCGTTCCGGCACCCGACCATCGAGTCGCTGGCGACGGTGATCATCGAGGGCGAACCGGAAGAGGACACCGAGGCGCTGGACGCCGAGGACTGGTCGCGTGACGGCGACGAAGGCCGGCTCAACATCGCGATCGTCGGTGTGGGAACCCGCTTCCCGGGCGACATGAACAGCCCCGGCGAGATGTGGCAGGCGCTGCTGGAGGGCCGCGACGCGATCACCGACCTGCCCGACGGGCGCTGGTCGGAGTTCCTCAGCGAGCCCCGTGTGGCCGAGCGTGTCGGCAAGGCCCGCACCCGTGGCGGCTATCTGTCGGACATTAAGGGATTCGACGCCGAGTTCTTCGCGCTGTCGAAGATGGAGGCCGACAACATCGATCCGCAGCAGCGGATGGCCCTCGAGCTGACCTGGGAAGCGTTGGAACACGCGCGGATTCCGGCGTCGAGCCTGCGGGGGGAGAACGTCGGTGTGTACATCGGCAGTTCTGTGAACGACTACATGTTCATGTCGGTCGCCGATCCCGCCGTGGCGCACCCGTACGCGATCACCGGCAACTCGAGCGCGGTGATCGCGAACCGGGTGTCCTACTTCTACGACTTCCGCGGGCCGTCGATGGCCATCGACACCGCGTGCTCGTCGTCCCTGGTGGCCGTGCAGGAGGGCATCAAGGCGCTGCGCGCCGGCGACGCCGACGTCGTGGTGGCCGGCGGTGTCAACGCGCTGATCACCCCGCTGGTGACCCTCGGCTTCGACGAGGTCGGCGGGGTCCTCGCGCCGGATGGCCGCATCAAGTCGTTCTCCAAGGACGCCGACGGTTACGCCCGGTCCGAGGGCGGCGGCATGGTGGTGCTCAAGCGGCTTGAGGACGCCCGCCGCGACGGCGACCAGATCCTGGCGGTCATCGCCGGCGGCGCGGTCAACCACGACGGCCGGTCCAACGGCATGCTCGCGCCCAACCCGGACGCGCAGGAAGCGGTGCTGCGCAAGGCGTACAAGGATGCCGGCATCAATCCGCGCAGCGTCGACTACGTCGAGGCGCACGGCACCGGCACCATCCTCGGTGACCCGATCGAGGCGGACGCGCTGGGCCGCGTCGTCGGCCGCGGCCGCGCCGCCGACAAGCCGGCGTTGCTGGGCGCGGTGAAATCCAACATCGGTCACCTGGAGTCGGCCGCGGGTGCCGCCAGCCTCGCCAAGGTGGCGCTGGCCCTGCACCACGGCAAGATCCCGCCGTCGATCAACTACGCGGGCCCCAACCCGTACATCGACTTCGACAAGGAACACCTCAAGGTCGCCGACACGGTCACCGAATGGCCCCGCTACAGCGGGCACGCGATCGCCGGCGTGTCCGGCTTCGGGTTCGGTGGCGCGAACGCCCACCTGGTGGTGCGCGAGGTGCTGCCCACCGATCTCGTCGAACCCGCACCGGAGCCCGATGTCGCCGTGGTGACGCCGGCCAACGACGACGCCAAAGCCGTGTACGTCGGCGGCGTGCGGATGGACGAGTACGGCGAGTTCGTCGATGACGATGACGATGACGACGACGACGGCCTGGACCGTCCCGCCGCTTACGACGAGGAGCCCGAACTCCCGGGGCTGACCGACGAGGCGCTGCGCCTGCTGGAGGTGGCCCGCGAGGAAATGGCCGCGGCCGAGGCTGAGAACCCGCCGACTCCGATTGTGCCCATTGCCGTTTCGGGGTTCCTGACCTCCCGCAAGCGGGCGACGGCCGCCGAGCTGGCCGACTGGATCGACAGCCCCGAAGGGCGCGCGTCCTCGCTGGAGTCGATCGGCCGCTCGCTGTCGCGGCGCAACCACGGCCGGTCCCGCGCGGTGGTGCTCGCCCACGACCACGACGAGGCGGTCAAGGGGCTGCGCTCGATCGCCGAGGGCAAGCCGAACCCGATCGTGATCAGCGCCGACGGCCCGGTCACCAACGGTCCGGTCTGGGTGCTGGCCGGTTTCGGCGCCCAGCATCGCAAGATGGCCAAGAGCCTCTACCTGCGCAACGAGACGTTCGCCGAGTGGATCAACACCGTCGACGCCCTGATCCAGGACGAGCGGGGGCATTCGATCCTCGAGCTCATCCTCGACGACGCGATCGACTACACCGACGAGACCACCGAGCTCCCGATCGAGAAGGTGCAGTTGGTCATCTTCGCGATCCAGATCGCGCTCGGTGAGCTGCTCAAGGCGCACGGTGCGAAACCCGGTGCGCTCATCGGCCAGTCGCTCGGTGAGGCGGCCGCCGCGTACTTCTCCGGCGGTCTGTCGCTGGAGGACGCCACCCGCACCATCTGCTCGCGCTCGCACCTGATGGGTGAGGGCGAGGCGATGCTGTTCGGCGAGTACATCCGGCTGATGGCGCTGGTCGAATACTCGGCCGACGAGATCGTAGGGGTGTTTCGTGAAGACGAAGCCTTCAAGAACCTCGAGGTGTGCGTGTACGCCGCACCGGGCCAGACGGTCATCGGCGGTCCGCCCGACCAGGTCGACGCGATCATCGCCCGGGCCGAGTCGGAGGGCAAGTTCGCCCGCAAGTTCCAGACCAAGGGCGCCAGCCACACCTCGCAGATGGATCCGCTGCTGGGCGAGCTCGCCGCGGAACTGCAGGGCATCCAGGCGCGTCCGGTGCAGGTGCCGTACTACTCGACGGTGCACGAGGGCAACCTGATCCGGGCCGGCTCGGACCCCATCCACGACGTGGACTACTGGAAGAAGGGCCTGCGGCACAGCGTCTACTTCACGCACGGCATCCGCAACGCCGTCGACAACGGCCACACCACGTTCCTGGAGCTGGCGCCCAACCCGGTCGCGCTGATGCAGGTCGGGCTGACCACCGCCGCGGCGGGACTGCATGACGCACAGCTGATCCCGACGCTGGCGCGCAAGCAGGACGAGGTCGACTCCATGACCACGGCCATGGCGCACCTGTACGTGCACGGCCATGATCTGGACCTGCGGACCCTGTTCCCGCTGCCCGCCGACCGGCCGGTGGATCCGGCGACCGACTACGCCGACATCCCGCCGACCCGGTTCAAGCGCAAGCCGCACTGGCTGGAGGTGAACTTCACCGGTGACAGCTCGACGGTCATGCCGGGCAACCACGTCGCCACCCCGGACGGCAGGCATGTCTGGGAGTACCGTGCGCGCGGCACCGTGGACGCGCAGACTCTGGCCGCGTTGGTGAAAGCCGCTGCGGCAGCGGTACTTCCGGACGCCAAGCTGACCGCCTCGGAGCAGCGCGCCGTCCCGGGCGAGGGGGCGCGCCTGGTGACCACGCTGACCCGGCATCCCGGTGGTGCCGGCGTGCAGGTGCATGCCCGGATCGAGGAGTCCTTCACCCTCGTCTATGACGCCATCGTCACGCGGGCCGGCGCCCAGACCGCGCTGCCCACCGCTGTCGGGGCGGGCGCCGTCGCCGAGATCGCCGCTGCCGCACCGGCGGAGCCGGAGCCCGAGGAGGATGCGGCGATCCTGCAGGACAACCTCACCGCGGGCGCCGGCCTCGCGGCGGGCTTCGCGAAGTGGTCGCCGGACTCCGGGGAGACCATCGGTCAGCGGCTCGGCACGATCGTCGGCGCGGCGATGGGCTACGAGCCCGAGGACCTGCCGTGGGAGGTGCCGCTGATCGAGCTCGGCCTGGACTCGCTGATGGCGGTGCGCATCAAGAACCGCGTCGAGTACGACTTCGACCTGCCGCCGATCCAGCTGACCGCGGTGCGCGACGCCAACCTGTACGCGGTCGAGAAGCTCATCGCCTACGCGGTGGAACACCGCGATGAGGTCGATCAGCTCGCCGAGACCCAGAAGGGCAAGACGGCCGAGGAGATCGCCGCCGAGCAGGCCGAGCTGATGGGCGGAGCCAGCACCGTCGCCGAGCTGGAGGCCAAGCTGGCCGAGGCCGGCCATCCCATCGCGGCCGACAAGGACGCCGCCGCACAGGACGCCGACGAGGCCGGGGTCGCCGCCGGAACCGAAGCACCGCCGAGCATTTCGGACATCCCGGCACCGCCGACCGACCCTTCGGGGCCGGCGGGCGGCGAAAAGTCCTCAGCGGCAAGCCTCGCCGCCAAGGTCCTGACCCAGGAGGCCGTCACCGAGGCGCTCGGTGCCGACGTGCCGCCGCGGGACGCGGCCGAGCGGGTCACGTTCGCCACGTGGGCGATCGTCACCGGCAAGTCGCCGGGCGGCATCTTCAACGAGCTGCCGGCGATCGCCGACGACGTCGCCGAGAAGATCGCCCAGCGGCTGTCCGAGCGCGCCGAGGGCACGATCACCGTCGAGCAGGTCAAGGCGGCCCGCACCATCCAGGACCTGTCGGTGGCCGTGCGTGACGAGATGGACGCCGGCGAGGTCGACGGCTTCGTGCGCACCATCAGGGCCAGGCCGGAGGGTTCGACGCGGGTCCCGGTGTTCGTGTTCCACCCGGCCGGCGGTTCCACCGTCGTCTACGAGCCGCTGCTGAAGCGACTGCCGCCGGACACCCCGATGTACGGGTTCGAGCGGGTCGAGGGCTCGGTCGAGGAGCGCGCGGCCGAATACCTGCCGAAGCTGATGGAGATCCAGGGCAAGGGGCCGTACATCCTCGTCGGTTGGTCGCTCGGTGGCGCGCTGGCCTACGCGTGCGCGATCGGGCTGAAGCGCGCCGGCGCCGATGTCAGGTTCGTCGGGCTGATCGACATGGTGCGTCCCGGCGAGGAGGTGCCGCAGACCAAGGAGGAGACGCGGGCGCGCTGGGACCGCTACGCGCTGTTCGCGCAGCGCACCTTCAACGTCGAGATCCCCGAGATCCCGTACGAGCAGCTCGAGGAGCTCGACGACGAGGGCCAGGTGAAGTTCGTCCTCGACGCGGTCAAGGAGAGCGGCGTCGACATCCCCGGCGGCATCATCGAGCACCAACGCACGTCCTACCTGGACAACCGGCTGCTCGAGACCGCGGAGATCCAGCCGTACGACGGGCACGTCACGCTCTACATGGCCGACCGCTACCACGACGACGCGATCTTCTTCGAGCCGCGCTACGCCATCCGCCAACCCGACGGGGGATGGGGCGAGTTCGTCAGCGATCTCGAGGTCGTCCCGGTCGGGGGTGAACACATCCAGGTGATCGACGAGCCGTACATTGCGAAGGTCGGGGCGCACATGAGCGAGGCGATCAACGCGATCGAGAGCGGGAGCAAGTGACCGAACGAACGACTGCTGAACTCTTGGCCGAGCTGCGCGAGAAGCTGGAGCTGGCCAAGGAACCCGGTGGTGAGAAAGCTGTCGCGAAGCGGGAGAAGAAGGGCATCCCGAGTGCCCGGGCCCGGATCCACGCGCTGCTCGATCCCGGCACCTTCCTCGAGATCGGCGCGCTTGCCAAGACGCCCGGCGACCCCGACGCGCTGTACGGCGACGGCGTCGTCACCGGCCACGGCACCATCAACGGCCGCCCGGTGGGTGTGTTCAGCCATGACCAGACCGTGTTCCAGGGCTCGGTCGGTGAGATGTTCGGCCGCAAGGTGGCCCGGCTGATGGAGTGGGTGGCGATGGTCGGGTGCCCCATCATCGGTATCAACGACTCCGCCGGCGCCCGTATCCAGGACACCGCGACGTCGCTGGCGTGGTACGCCGAACTGGGCCGCCGGCACGAACTGCTGCGCGGTCTGGTGCCCGAGATCTCGTTGATCTTCGGCAAGTGCGCCGGTGGTGCGGTGTACTCGCCCATCCAGACCGACCTGATCGTCGCGGTGCGCGACCAGGGCTACATGTTCGTCACCGGTCCCGACGTCATCAAGGACGTCACCGGCGAGGAGGTCACGCTCGACGAACTCGGCGGCGCCGACGCCCAGGCCCGCTACGGCAACATCCATCAGGTCGTCGAGTCCGAGGCCGCGGCGTTCCAGTACGTCCGCGACTATCTGAGCTTCCTGCCGGCCAACACGTTCGACGACGCGCCGATCGTGAACCCCGGTCTGGAGCCGGAGATCACCCCGCACGATCTGGAGCTGGACACGATCGTGCCCGACTCGGACAACCAGGCCTACGACATGATGGAGATCCTGCTGCGGATCTTCGACGACGGCGATGTGTTCCAGGTCGGTGAGCAGGCGGGCCCGGCGATCATCACCGCGTTCGCGCGGGTGGACGGCCGCCCGGTCGGCGTGATCGCCAATCAGCCGATGTACATGTCCGGCGCCATCGACAACGAGGCCTCCGACAAGGCGGCCCGGTTCGTCCGGTTCTGCGACTCGTTCAACACGCCGCTGGTCTTCGTGGTCGACACGCCCGGGTTCATGCCCGGTGTGCAGCAGGAGAAGGGCGGCATCATCAAGCGTGGCGGCCGCTTCCTCAACGCGGTCGTCGAGGCCGACGTCCCCAAGGTCACCATCACGATCCGCAAGTCTTACGGCGGCGCGTACGCGGTGATGGGATCGAAACAGCTGACCTCGGACTTCAACTTCGCCTGGCCGACCGCCCGGATCGCGGTGATCGGCGCCGAAGGGGCCGCTCAGCTGCTGGTGAAGCGGTTTCCCGATCCGACCGCACCCGAGGTGCAGAAGATCCGGGCCGACTTCATCGAGGGCTACAACACGAGCCTGGCGACACCTTGGATCGCGGCCGAGCGCGGCTTCATCGACGGCGTCATCGAACCCCACGAAACCCGGCTGCTGTTGCGCAAGTGCATGCATCTGCTGCGCGACAAGCAGATCAACCGCGTACAGCGCAAACATGGCCTGACGCCGATCTAGACCGGCGGGTGCGGTTGGATGGAGGCACCGACGAGCGCTTGCGCGAGGAGTATTGCTGTGTCGACCGACTTCACCGGGTTGAGGAGGGGTGCGCCGCTGGGCGATCCCCGGCTGGACCTGTGCGATCTGTTCGTGTTCCCGTCGCCGAAGGATCCTGAGCGCACCGCGCTGATCCTGACGGCGAACCCGAACGCCGATGCGATGCACCCCGGCGCCGTGTACCGGATCTCCATCGACAACGACGGCGACCTGCGCAACGACATCGCGTTCAACTTCGTGTTCTCCGAGCCGGCCGGCGGCCGGCAGTGGGTGGACGTGTACCTGGCGTTGCAGGCCGACGCGCGGGTGCCCGCGGCCGCCGGGTCACGGATCTTCGGTGACGTCGAGGTGTCGTTCGACGCGCACCCGCACATGTGGCAGTCCGGGTCCTATTCGTTCTTCGCCGGCGCCCGCGCCGACGCGTGGTTCGCCGACTCCGACGTCATCGCGATGGCGGTGGAGATGCCCACGGCGTACCTCGGCGCCGAGCCCGACGTGCGGCTCTGGGCGCGCTGCAGCCTGCTGGGCGACGACGGCTGGGTGCACGCCGACCGGGTGGCGCATCCGTGGGTGAGCGGGTTCTTCTCCAGCGACGACGAGCTCTCCGAGTACAGCAGCGGGGAGCCCAATCAAGACCGTGCCCGGTGGATGGGTCACCTGATCGAGTTGATGGCCGATACCGGCGGATACAGCCGCGACGAGGCGATCAGCGCGATCGAGGCCGAGGGCACGCTGCCGGATGTGTTGACCTACAAGCCCTCCGCCCCGGCCGGGTATCCGAACGGGCGCAGGCTCACCGACGACGTCGCCGACTACCGGTCGAAGTTCCTGACCAACGGGCAGAAGGGGTTCTCCGGCCTGAGTGCGCCCGCCGACCTGCTCCCCGAGTTCCCCTACCTGGGCGCCCCCACCTCCAGGGCATGAACGAGGACACCGGCGCACCGTCGTCCCTGCTGCTCTCCGCCTACCGGACGTGCGAGACGTTGCCGCTGGTGGGCGGGTTGTTCACCCGGGGCAGGCAGGAGGCGCGGGCGGTGCTGTCGGTCGTCGTCGCCGCGGTGGTCGAGGAACTCGACATCGACGAGCTCGTGCGGGAGCGGATCACCGCCGAGACCGTCGACGCGGTCATCGCGCGTATCGACCTCGTCGCGCTGGCCGGCAAGGTGATCGACGGTGTCGACCTGCGCGCGATCATCCGGGAATCGACCGCGGTGCCCACGGTCGACCCCGAGGCGGTGGCCGGGTTCGTGGACCGGATGCGGGGGCGCAGGCAGCGTTTCCGTGACCGCTTGTGACGACGGGGGTCGGTTCGGCATAGGATTCCGCGCATGCCGCTGAGCGACGGCGAGGTGATCTCCGGGTACACGATCGCGCGGTTGTTGGGTTCGGGCGGTATGGGGGAGGTCTATCTGGCCAAGCACCCCCGGTTGCCGCGCTACGACGCGCTGAAGGTGCTGTCGGCGTCGGTGTGCGCCGACCACGAGTACCGTGAGCGCTTCCACCGGGAAGCCGACATCGCGGCCACGCTGTGGCATCCGCACATCGTGCAGGTGCACGACCGGGGTGAGTTCGACGGCCGGTTGTGGATCTCGATGGACCATGTCGAGGGAACCGACGCCGCGGCGCTGCTGGCCGACCGGTATCCCGACGGGATGCCGCCGGACCTGGTGATCCGGATCGTCACGGCGGTCGGGGAGGCCCTCGACTACGCGCACCAGCGCGGCCTGCTGCACCGCGATGTGAAACCGGCCAACATCCTGATCGCCGACCCGGAGACCGAGCACGAGCGGATCATGCTCGCGGACTTCGGGATCGCGCGCAGGGTCGGCGAGGTCAGCACGTTGACCGGGACCAACATGACCGTCGGGACGGTGGCGTACTCGGCGCCGGAACAGTTGACGGCCGACGAACGCATCGACGGCCGCGCCGACCAGTATGCGCTGGCGGCCACCGCGTTTCAGCTGCTGACCGGGGCACCGCCGTTCCGGCATTCCAATCCCGCGATCGTCATCAGCCGGCACCTGACCGCGCAGCCGCCGTCGATCTCGACGCACCGTCCCGAATTATCCTCGCTTGGAACGGCTTTCGACAAGGCGCTGGCCAAGTCGCCGTCCGACCGGTTCGACCGGTGTGTCGACTTCGCCCGCGCGCTGGCCGCGCGCACGGCGGCTACGTCGCCGGGGGTGGCGCTCGACCCGGACGCGACGATGTTCGCCGCGGCGCCGCCGACCGGTCCGCGGCACGCCAAGCTCGCCGCCGCGCCGAAGCCCCGCCGGCGGCTCGCCCTGGCCGGCGCAGGTCTGGTGCTCGTGGCGCTCGCCGTCGCCGCGGTGGTGGTCCTGGCCCAGTACGAACGACGGGAAGGCCGCGGCGAGGCCGCGCGGTCGACCACTTCGACCACTCCGACCGCGGCCCCGCAGAGCGCCCCCGCCGGTGTCACGCTGCCGGTGATCGTGGTCGGCGCGGACTGCGCCACCCTCGGTGCCGCGGGAGTCACCGAAGGCGGTGACCCGGCCTACTGCGCGCGCCTGTCGTCTTCCGGTGCGTCGCTGTGGTCGCTGTACCCGGGCGAGATCGCGCATCCCACAGCCACTTCCGCGGCTGCTCCGGGAGCCCCGGCCGCCGACACCCCGGTGCTGGTGTGCATGCAGCAGACCGGGCGCAGCCAGGTGGACTGCCACAACGACATCCTGCAGGAGAACAACGACCCCGGCGCCAACGACACCGCGGTGCCGGGCTGAGCGGTCAGTTGGTGTTTCCGGCCGCGGCGGCGACGTTGTCGCCGAACCATTTCTCCCTGATCAGGTTGTAGGTGCCGTCCTCTCGCATGCGGAACAGCGCCTGGTTGATCGGCTTGCGCAGCGGGCTGCCGATGTCGACCACGAACCCCTGGTTCTCTTCCTGGAACACCGGCCCGGCCATGACGGCGACGCCTTCGCCGCGATGCGCGACGTAGTACTGCAGCACAGGCGAGTCGAACACGACCGCGTCATAGCCCTCCTCGCGCAGCAGATGGTAGGACTCTTCGATGGTGCTTGTCGCCGTCGCCTCGATGCCCATGCCGCGCAGGAAATCTGCGGCGGTGGTGTCGGCGACGGTGGCGACGGACTTCTCGTAGAGGTCGGCCGGTCCGGTGATCTTCGCGTCGAGCTTGGCGACCGTCAGGGTGGCGCTGAGATTGGCGGAGTAGAACGACACGAAGACGATGCCCGCGAAACCCCACAGGATCGCCAATGACCGGGTGATGGTCTTCGTCGCGGTGGTGCTGTTCTTCCCGACGAGTGAGCCGATGCCCCAGCTGAAGGACTGGAAGATGCCGGGAAAATAGGACCGGGACACCACGGGGTCGTCGCCGCGGCGCTCGATCAACCAGAAGACGTGCGCCGGAATCACGCTGACCACCACCGCCGCGCTCAGCCAGATCAGCATCGTACGGGAGAACAGGAGGTCGAGGTAACCACCGAGACCGGGCACCGCCGGCCGCGTGTCGTGCACCGGCACGATGATCTGCAACCCGCCGTCGAGTGTCGGTTGGGAGAAGTCGAAATGTTGTTCGCGATCGGCGGTCAGCGAGATACCCCCCACCGCCACGTCGGCGCTGCCATCGGCCACCGCTGCCAACTGGCCGGCAACGTTGCCGGTGTCGACGAACTCGGTCTGCCAGCCCTGCCGGTTGGCGATCTCGTTCCACAGGTCGACACTGAAGCCGGTGAGCCCGCCGTTGGCGGTTTCCATCACGAACGGCTCGAGCGTGTGGACGGCCACCGTGACCGTATCCGGGACTGCACCCGAGTCGGGTTGCGCGGCGGCCGCAGGGGCCAGCAGCAACGCCCCGACACACATGGCCACCACCGTTACGTAGCGGTGCAGAGCCAGGCCGATGCGAGCCGTCACGGCCGGAACCGCATCGGTCCGGGGGACCACAGCCCCGAATGGGTCGTCTCGCCGAGGTCGATGGTGGCCGGTTCGGCGTCGACGATGGTGTCGAAGCGGCGCAGCGAGCCCCAGTCCTGGCCCCAGTCGTTGGACAGGTAGGTCGACATCACCGATGCGCGCAGCAGCAGGTCGGTGATGCCGAGCAGGCCGCCGTTGATGCCGTCCTGCCAGGTGTCGGTGCTCTGCAGCTTCGCGAAATAGTCCGGCGAGATGCGGAATCGGGGGATCTCGGTGACGCCGTTGGCGTGCAGCATCGGCTGCTGGCACGGGAACGCGAGCCCGACCGCCCAGTCCAGCAGCACCGGTTCCTCAGAACCCACGTACTCCTGCACCGACCGCACCTCGGGCACCCGCGGCGGTGTCACCGCGACCCAGTCGCCCAGGCCCAGCGACAGATCCTCGGCGATCACCCGCACCGCGACCGCGTCGTCCGGGATCTGCGCGCGCGGGTAGCGCAGGTTACGCCAGGACGGGGTGGGCCCGATGTCGTACGGGCTGACGCGGCCGGCCGGCACCGGCGCGCCGTCGGGTCCGCGGGTGGCGTACTCCAACTCGACGGTCTGACCCGAGGTGAACGCGTTCGCGACGCTGGTGCCCGCGATCGTGCCGGCGGCGGTGATCACCACGAGCGGGTGGGCGTCGTCGGCGGGCGGCAGCGCATACCACGCCGAGGCGAGGCGGCTCTCCTGCTGCGGCCCGGTGGAATACGTCCCGGCGACCGGGACCCGCGCCGGGTCCAAACCGTAGGGCAGCGGCACCGTGGACCCGTTGACGCCGGGCCGGGACAACGCGATCGGCCGGTTCCAGTCGTAATCGGTGCCGGGTTGCGGATTGTTCAGCCGGATCGCCTCGGCGATGATCCGGTCCGGAACCCCGTTGGGGGAGAAGCCGGTCGGATCGGTGCCGCCGAGCGGGCCGAGCGCGCCGTAATCACCGGGCATCGCCTGCAGGAACCCGTCGTTGGAGTCCGGTTCGACGAGCACGTCGTCGGCCAGTCCGCACCCGCCGGTGAACGCGCGGATGTTGGCCCAGCCGTTGGAGTAGGTCGGGTACTGGCGCACCACGCCGATCGCGAGCGAGGCCACCATGAACACGACCATGAACCCGGCGGCGACCGGGATCGGCGCCGCGGTGAGCGCGTTGACCACCCGGGAATCCCCCGAGCGGCCGACATGTAGGCGGAACGCCCACAGTGCCGCGACGGCGAACAGCACGAAGAACACCGCGCTGACGGTCACGCCGCCGAGTTGGGGCACCGAGTTGTTGTAGGGCACACCGAAGTTCGAGACGTACCACCAGCCGTTGGTGGAGGCGAAGCACAGCGCGAGGATGAACAGCACACCGGCCAGGAACGCCATCCGGTTGCGGGCCGAGCGCAACACCACCGGTGACACCAACACTGTCGCCAGCGCCGCCATCGCACCACCCACCGCCGCGAACAACCCGAAGTGGTGGATCCACTTGGTCGGGGTGAACATCAGGAAGAAGATGGTCGCGAAGATGACGCCCATCAGCCGCCAGGCGGGGCCGCGGGCCACACCCGCAACGCGCTTGCGCCGCAACATGATGAACAGCGACGAGAACAGGCACAGCGCGGTGAACAGGAACGCCACCCGTCGCCCGATCGCGCCGTCGGTGGTCGGCAGGATCAGGTAGTAGTAACGCAGGTTCTCGGTGTACCACTCCTGGCTGGGGCCGATCGCGGTGCGGATCTTCGTGGCCTCCAGCACCGTGGCCAGTGTCTGGTCGGCGAACACCACGGCCAGCACCACGGTGCCCGCGGCCAGCAGCGGCGCCAGCAACGGCCACAGCCCGACGGTCTTCCGCCGTCGCATCAGGATCCGCAGGATCGGGCGTCCGCCGGCGACCAGCGCGGCGACCGCGATCAGGCCGGTGGGCTGGATGCCGAGCGTGAACGCCGCGCTCGCGATGGCCAGCGCGTCGGGGGTGAACCACGCGATGTCGGTCAGTCCCTGGCCGCGCCGGCCCACGGGTTTGCCGCTGAAGAAACGCCGCCTGCGGAACACCGGATGGTTGGCGCGCAGCTGCGACACCGTGCAGGTGAA
>NZ_LMVQ01000033.1 GCF_001545925.1 Mycobacterium sp. NAZ190054
CGGCGGCCTCCTCCGGGCTCAGCAGGAGTCCGCCCAGCTCACGTTCTACGAGGGGACGCGGGATCATCGTGCGGGTGGGTGTCGCCGAATCCGCGCTGCTGGGACGGACGCATCATTCGTTACCAGAAAGCATCGTTCATCGTTATCACGAAACACCGTTTCCCTCACCCAAGGGTGGGCGCCGCTCCCGCACCATGGGTCGCGCAGCGTTTCGATTGGGGGACTTCATGCGACGAACGAAAGCAGCGATCCTCGGTCTGTGCATCCTGGTCACCGGATGCGCCGGTTCGGTCAGCAGCGCGGATTCGGCGACACCCACCCGCACGATGATCCCGCGTCCCCTCGTCGAACGTGAGCTGGGCGGACTCCTGCTGAGCCCGGAGGAGGCCGCCGCCACGATGGGCGTGCCGGCGATGACGGTCACCGAGTCACGGACGACGATGGCGGACAACAGCGCGATCATGTCGCCGCCCGAATGCCTGGCGATCGACGGCGCCGCCGAGCAGGTCGTCTACGCCGCCAGCGGATTCCAGGCCGAACGGGACCAGAGCCTCAACGACGGCGACGGCTGGAAGCACTATCTCAAGCAGTCGGTGGTGCTCTTCCCGTATCTGGAGAAGGCCGCCGAGTTCTTCGACGCTTCGGTCCAGCAATGGCCGGCCTGTAGCCGCTACACCCACACCCAGAGCGGCACGCAGTGGTCGGTCGGCCGGATCACCGAGCACGAGCGCACATTGAGCACGGTGGCCATGCAACAGGACGCCGCCGCGCCGGGCTGGGGCTGCGGCCGTGCCCTGATCCACCGCAACAACGTGATCGTCGACGTCAACACGTGCAGCGCCGCACCGGGTGACTCGGCGGTGCGGATCGCCGAGCAGATCGCCGCCAACGTCGACGCGCAATGGTAGGCGCCGAAACCAAGCCTTCTGCAACAAAATCCGTGGCCGGCGGGCGGTGACGCTGCTAGATTCCCCGCGATAACCCATGACGCCCTTCCGAGCGCCCAGTAGGCGCGGCCCGCTGCTGCTGATCCTGTTCGCCGCGTTGATGGCCGGCGCGGGCAACGGCATCTCGATCGTCGCGTTCCCGTGGCTGGTGTTGCAGCGCAACGGTTCCGCGCTCGACGCGTCGATCGTCGCGATGGCGGGCACCCTGCCGCTGCTGGCCGCCACCCTGCTCGCCGGCGCAGCCGTCGACTTCCTCGGCCGGCGCCGGGTGTCGATGATCTCCGACGCGCTGTCGGCGCTGTCGGTGGCGGCCGTACCGGTGCTGGCCCTGGTGTTCGGCGCGGACGTCGTCAACGTCGGCGTGCTGGCGGCGCTCGCGGCGCTCGGCGCGTTCTTCGACCCCGCCGGGATGACGGCCCGCGAGACGATGCTGCCCGAGGCGGCCACCCGCGCCGGGTGGACGCTCGACCGGGCCAACAGCGTGTTCGAGGCGGTCTTCAACCTGGCCTACATCGTCGGGCCCGGTATCGGCGGCCTGCTCATCGCGACCCTCGGCGGCATCGACACGATGTGGGTCACGGCGGGCGCGTTCGTGCTGTCGATACTCGCGATCGGTGCGCTGCAGCTGGAGGGCGCGGATCGCCCGGACCCGGCGGCGCTGACGGACGGGGTGTGGGCCGGCATCGTCGAGGGGCTGCGCTTCGTGTGGGACAACAAGGTGCTGCGCACGCTGGCGGTCATCGACCTGGCCGCGACCGGCCTGTACATGCCGATGGAGAGCGTGCTGTTCCCGAAGTACTTCACCGACCGCGACGAGCCGGCGCAACTGGGCTGGGTGTTGATGGCGTTGAGTGTCGGGGGCCTCGCCGGCGCCCTCGGTTACGCGGTGATGTCGCGATACCTGAGACGGCGCACCGTGATGCTGACGGCGGTGCTCACGCTCGGCGTGGTGATGACGGTCATCGCGTTTCTGCCGCCGCTGCCGGTCATCCTGGTGCTGTCCGCGATCGTCGGATTCGTCTACGGCCCGATCGCGCCGATCTACAACTACGCGATGCAGACCCGGGCCCCGCAGCGCTTGCGCGGCCGCGTGGTCGGGGTGATGGGGTCGCTCGCCTACGCCGCGGGCCCACTCGGCCTGATCCTGGCGGGCCCGCTGGCCGACGCGGCGGGGCTGCACGTCACGTTCCTGGCGTTGTCGTTACCGATGCTGGCGCTGGGCGTCGTGGCGGTGTTCCTGCCCGCGCTGCGCGACCTGGATCTCGACCCCAGACCGGACTCGGGCGTCGGCTGACGTGCCCGCCGTGGCCTCCCGCCGGCCGGTCCTACACTGGCGGCTGTGCAACCGCTGGCCAGCCTGATCGCCGAACTGCCCGAGAACACGGTCGTCACCGATCCCGACATCGTGGCGTCCTACCGCCAGGACCGTGCCGCCGATCCGAGCGCGGGCACCCCGCTGGCCGTCGTGCGGCCGCGGCGCACCGAGGAGGTCCAGACGGTGCTGCGGTGGGCCAGCGCTCACCGGATCGCGGTCGTCCCGCGCGGCATGGGCACCGGATTGTCCGGTGGCGCAACGGCTCTGGACGGCGGGATCGTGTTGTCCACCGAGAAGATGCGCGACATCACCGTCGACCCCGTCACCCGCACCGCGGTCGCCCAACCCGGGTTGCTCAACGCCGAGGTGAAGAAGGCCGTCGCCGAGTACGGCCTGTGGTATCCGCCGGACCCGTCGTCGTTCGAGATCTGCAGCATCGGCGGCAACATCGCCACCAACGCCGGCGGGCTGTGCTGCGTGAAGTACGGCGTGACCACCGACTACGTGCTCGGCCTGCAGGTGGTGCTCGCCGACGGCACGGCCGTTCGGCTCGGCGGGCCGCGGCTCAAGGACGTCGCGGGGCTGTCGCTGACGAAGTTGTTCGTCGGCAGCGAGGGCACGCTCGGCGTGGTCACCGAGGTGACGCTCAAGCTGCTGCCCGCCCAGAGCGGGGCCTGCACCGTGGTCGCGACCTTCGGCTCGGTCGAGGACGCCGCCGACGCCGTCGTCACCATCACCGGCAAGATCCGGCCGTCCATGCTGGAGTTCATGGACTCCGCGGCCATCAACGCCGTCGAGGACAAGTTGAAGATGGGACTGGACCGGGACGCCGGGGCCATGATGGTCGCGGCGAGCGACGACCGCGGCCCCGCCGGCGCCCAGGACGCCGAGTTCATGGCCGAGGTGTTCACGAAACACGGTGCCAAAGAGGTCTTCTCGACCTCGGATCCCGACGAGGGCGAGGCGTTCGTCGCCGCCCGCCGATTTGCGATACCAGCGGTGGAGGCCAAGGGCGCGCTGCTGCTGGAAGACGTGGGGGTGCCGCTGCCCGCGCTCGCCGAACTGGTCAGCGGCGTCGAGAAGATCGCGGGCAATCACGACGTGATGATCTCGGTGATCGCGCATGCCGGCGACGGCAACACCCACCCGCTGATCGTGTTCGATCCCACCGACGCCGCGATGGAGCACCGTGCACAGCAGGCGTTCGGCGAGATCATGGAGCTGGCCGTCCGGCTGGGCGGCACGATCACCGGGGAACACGGCGTCGGCCGGATGAAGCGGCCCTGGCTGGCCCATCAGCTCGGCCCCGAGGCGATGGAACTCAACCGCCGGATCAAGCAGGCGCTCGACCCCGACGGCATCCTCAACCCCGGGGCCGCGATCTGAGTCGTTGACATCGACGACGCCGTGTCGTACGAATAAGACATGACGGCTACTTTGTCTCACCGTTCGCCGGCACAGTTCGTGCCCGCCGACGCGGACACGTGGTGGGACCCGTGGCCGATGTACCGGGCGTTGCGCGACCTCGACCCGGTACACCACGTCGTCCCCACCGACCGGCCCGAGCACGACTATTACGTGCTGTCCCGCCATGCCGACATCTGGGCCGCCGCCCGCGACCACCAGACGTTCTCGTCGGCGCTCGGACTGACCGTCAACTACGGCGAGCTCGACCTGATCGGCCTGGCCGACAACCCGCCGATGGTGATGCAGGACCCGCCGGTGCACACCGAGTTCCGCAAGCTGGTCGCACGCGGCTTCACGCCGCGTCAGGTGGAGGCGGTGGAGCCGAAAGTCCGTGCGTACGTGAAAGAGCGAGTCGAGCGGATCCTCGCGAACGGCGGCGGCGACATCGTCGCCGAACTGTTCAAGCCGCTGCCGTCGATGGTGGTCGCCCACTACCTGGGTGTGCCGGAACAGGACCGGGGCCGGTTCGACGCTTGGACGGATGCCATCGTGGCGGCCAACACCAGCGCAGGCGGGGTCGGCGCGGCACTGGGCACGCTCGGGGATGCGCTCGGCGAGATGATGGCCTACTTCACCGCGCTCATCGAGCGCCGCCGCGCCGAACCGGAGGACGACACGGTGTCGCATCTGGTCGCCGCGGGAGTGGGTGCCGACGGCGACATCGCCGGGGTGCTGTCGATCCTGGCCTTCACGTTCACGATGGTCACCGGCGGCAACGACACGACCACCGGCATGCTCGGCGGCTCGGTCCAGCTGCTGCACCAGCGTCCCGACCAGCGTGCGCTGCTGAGCCGGAACCCGGACCTGATCCCCGACGCGGTCGACGAGTTCCTGCGGCTGACCTCGCCGGTGCAGATGCTGGGCCGCACCGTGACCCGCGACGTGACGATCGGTGACGTCACGATCCCCGAAGGCCGGCGCGTGATGTTCCTGTACGGATCGGGCAACCGCGACGAGCGCCAGTACGGCGATGACGCCGGTGAACTCGACGTCACCCGGCGGCCACGCAACATCCTGACGTTCAGTCACGGCGCACACCACTGCCTCGGCGCCGCCGCGGCACGGATGCAGTCCCGGGTGGCACTGACCGAGCTGCTGACCCGCATCCCGGAGTTCGAGGTCGACGAATCCGGAATCACTTGGGCCGGAGGCAGTTACGTGCGTCGCCCGGTGTCGTTGCCGTTCACGGTGGCGTGCTGATGGCAGGAGACTGGCTGGCCGCGCGCCGCACCGAGGTGGCCGCCGACCGCATCCTCGACGCTGCGGGCGAACTGTTCGCCGCGCAACCGGCGGCCACGGTCGGTATGCACGAGATCGCCTCGGCCGCAGGCTGTTCCCGCGCGACGCTGTATCGCTACTTCGAGAACCGCGAGGCCCTCTACACCGCTTACGTGCACCGGGAGGCCTACCGGCTCTATCGCGAGATGGCCGATCACATCATGTCTTTCGCCGATCCCAGGG
The DNA here is from genome assembly GCF_001545925.1 of Mycobacterium sp. NAZ190054. Taxonomy (GTDB): domain Bacteria; phylum Actinomycetota; class Actinomycetes; order Mycobacteriales; family Mycobacteriaceae; genus Mycobacterium. The sequence goes on from NZ_LMVQ01000033.1 coordinate 5,191, forward strand.
AGAGGCTGATCGAGGGCATGCTGTCGTCGCTGCGCAACGTGCGCCAGAGCCCTGCGCTGGCATCCTGGTTCGCCACCGCCCAGCGTCCGATCGGCGGCGAGATGGCCGAACAGTCCGAGGTGATCAAGGCGCTCACCGAGGCGTTCGTGATCTCACTGGGTCCCGACGAGTCCCGCCTCGTCGCGCACCGGGCGCGCTGGCTGGTGCGGGTGATGACCTCGCTGCTGGTGTTCCCGGGCCACGACGAAGCCGACGAGCGCAGCATGCTCGAGGAGTTCGTCGTGCCGATCGTGCTGCCCGCTCAGGAGGCCGGTCAGGCGACCCAGTAAGCCTGTGCCTTGATGGACTTGCGCGGGATCTTGTAGTCCTCGCGCAGCAGCTTGGCGACCGCACGGGTGGTGCGGTTGTCGCACGCCACCCAACCGAAGTGCTCGGAGGCGTCGAAGGCCGCGGATGCCACGGCCGACACCAGCGCCTCGCCGGCGTTCTTGCGGTCCACCCAGGTCACGTCGGCGCTGCGCCGTACCGGGAGTTGCTTGTCATCGTCGTGGGCGGCTTCGAGGAAGATCCGCGCCGGCGCGTCGCCGATCGCGTCGAGCAGCGAGTTGATGGCGGGCAGCGACGCGCTGTCACCGACGATGACGTAGCCGGCCGGCCGCGGCTCCGGCAGCGCGAAGTTGCTGCCCAGCACGGTGACCTCGATGGTGTCGCCGGGCTGGGCCTGCTCCGCCCACCGCGACGCGACCCCGTCGTGCAGCGCGAACTCGACATCCACGGTGTCGTGCTCGGGATCCGGGTTGACCAGGGTGTAGCCGCGCTGGTGCAGCTTGTCGCCGTCGGAGAACCACATCCGGATCCACATCGTCGGGTGCAGCGGACGATCCTCCAACAGTCCGCCGGCCCGGAAGCTCAGCCGCAGATAGTGCGGACTGACCTGGGTCCGCCCGGTGACCGTGAGCTCGTAGTCGCCGGCACGCAGCAGCTTGAGCACCGCACCCGCGAACCCACGCGACTTCTTGGTGTCCGTCATGAGGTGAGCGTAACCTAACTCGGGTGGGCGCCGGGGCGCCCCGATCAGGCCCGGACGCGGGTGAAGCGGTGCAGCAACCACGCCAGCGGGATCGTCACCACGAGCGTGCCGAAGAACAGCATCCACACCGACCCGGTGTAGATCGGGTAGCGCAGGATCTCCACCATCACCAGCTCCATCGTGACGAGATGGATCAGGAAGATCTCGTAGGAGATCTCCCCCAGGAACACCATCGGCCGACTCGCCATCAGGCGCGTGTACCAGCCCTGCCCGCCGACGCCGTTGCGGCCCGTGAGAGCCAGCGGCGCGACCACCAGCGTCGCGATCACCGCGTAGAACACCGTCTTGGCCAGCGCCTCGCGCAGTTCCGCCGGCGAGGTGGTCGGTTCACCGGCGATCGGGGTGGACGCGATGAAGTAGCACACCACCGCCAGCGGCACACATGCCAGTGCGTAGGCCCGGACGCCCAGCGGCTGCAACGCGGCCAGCAGCATGCCGCCGACGAACCACGCCAGGTAGCCGGGCAACCACAGTTTGGCCCCGTCGGGCAGGAACGTGGTGTTGTGCACCAGCCACATCCACGCCGGGGACACCAGGGCCAGCGCCGCCAGTCCGGTCAGCAGCAGCCCCGGCCGCCAACCCCGCCGGCACAGCACCACCAGCAGCAGGTAGGCCAGCGCGGGAAGCACTACGTAAAAGGCGACCTCCACCGCCAGGCTCCACATCTGCGTGAGCCCTTGGTGCAGAAAGGCATACAGGTAGTTGTCGGTGTAGATCTGGGTCAGCGTGAGATTGCGGAACAACCCCTCCCACGTGTGCCCGGGGTTCGGGCCGGCGGTGCGGAAGTGGTAGACCAGGTACGCGGCCAGGACCGTGACGACGTAGGCGGGCATGATGCGCCGCACCCGGTGCCAGGCGTAGCGGGTCACCGACGGCGGCGGTGTGCCCGCCGCGGCAGACTTGGTCCACGGCGAGAACAACAGGAACCCCGACAGCACGAAGAAGATCGGCACCCCGATCTCCATGCGCGAGAACACCAGTCCCACATAACCCTGCGGGTACTTGCCCGTGGTGTACGCGGCGTGGGTGAGGACCACCAGCAGCGCGGCGACCGCACGGATCCCGGTCAGGGACGCGACGCGGCCCCGAGTGGTGACCGACTCGAGTCCGCCTCCGGTGTCGACGTCGCCGGCCCCGCGGGACCGGCGGTCCCGGTCCGACAACGTCACTTCGGCTTGTGCTTCCCCCGATGCGGTTTCGGCCCGCGATCGGGTTCGAGGTGGATCAGCTGACCCTGGATCCTGGTGTTCTCCAGGGCCTTCAGCGTCTTGTGCGGCAGCTTGGCGGGCAGTTCCACCAGCGAGTGGTCGACCTTGATCGTGATGTGGCCGAAGTCGCTGCGGTGCAGACCGCCCTCGTTGGCGATCGCGCCCACGATGGCGCCCGGGGCGACCTTGTGGCGCTTGCCGACCGCGATGCGGTAGGTGGCGAGGTCGCTGCGCCGCTCCCGCGGCTTTCGCGGCCCTCGGTCCTCGGCGTCGCGCTCGCGGCGCTCGCGTCGCTTCTCCGGCGGGGGTTCCGTCATCAGGAACTCCTCACCGTCACGACTCTGCAGCGCCAGCGCGGCCGCGATGTCGGCCATCGGCACGTCGTGGTCGCGCTCGTACGCCTCGATCAGGGTGCGGAACAGGTCGATGCCGGGCTTGTCCAGCGCGTCGGTGATCGAGTCACGGAACTTCGCGACCCGCTTCTCGTTGACGTCCTCGACCGACGGCAGTTCGGACTCCACCAGCTTCTGCCGGGTGACACGCTCGATCGCGCCGAGCAGGTGGCGTTCCCTCGGTGTCACGAACAGCAGCGCCGTGCCCGACCGTCCCGCGCGTCCCGTGCGCCCGATCCGGTGCACATAGGACTCCGGGTCGTGCGGGATGTCGAAGTTCACCACGTGCGAGATGCGCTCGACGTCCAGGCCGCGGGCCGCGACGTCGGTGGCGACCAGGATGTCGATGGTCCCGTCCTTGAGCTGCGCGATGGTGCGTTCGCGGACCCCCTGCGGGATGTCGCCGTTGATCGCCGCCGCGGCGAATCCCCGGGCGCGAAGCTTCTCGGCGACCTCCTCGGTGGCCTGCTTGGTGCGGACGAACACGATCATCGCGTCGCCCTGCTCGGTCTCCAGCAGCCTGGTCAGCGCGTCCATCTTGCGCGGGTACGACACCAGGAAGTAGCGCTGGGTGATGTTCTCGGCGGTCTGGGTCTTCGATTTGACCGTGACCTCGACCGGATCGTGCAGGTACTTGGCGGTGATCTTCTTGATCGCGGGCGGCATGGTCGCCGAGAACAGCGCGACCTGCTTGTACTCCGGGGTGTCGGCCAGGATGCGCTCGACGTCCTCGGCGAATCCCATCTGCAGCATCTCGTCGGCCTCGTCGAGCACCAGGTAGTCCAGATGAGAGAGGTCCAGGCTGCCCTTCTCCAGGTGGTCGATCACCCGGCCCGGAGTGCCGACGACGACCTGCGCGCCGCGCTTGAGTCCGGCCAGCTGCGGCACGTAGGACGAACCGCCGTAGATCGGCAGCACGTTGACGCGCAGCTGGGCGCCGTACCGGCCGAACGCCTCCGCGACCTGCAGCGCGAGCTCACGGGTCGGGGCCAGGACCAGCGCCTGGGTGTGCCGGCTGTCGGTGTCGATCTTGGACAGGATCGGGATCGCGAACGCGGCCGTCTTGCCGGTGCCGGTCTGGGCCAGACCGACGACGTCGGACCCTTCCAGCATCGCCGGGATGGTGGCCGCCTGGATCGGCGAGGGCGACTCATAGCCGACGTCGGCGACGGCCTGCAGCACCGAAGGGTGAATCCGCAGGTCGGCAAAGGTCAGGTCAGCCGGCGTGGGCTCCGCATTCGTCGACGTCATCGTGGTGGAAGTCTAGTGGCTCTCCCGCGGTCTTCCCGCCCGCCGCCCTGCGCGCCTTCCCCCGCCCGGCAGCGGGTCCCGGTACGGTGCCCAACTGTGAAATGGGCGGCGACCATCGGCTCCCTGCTGGGAGCGGCAGCGCTGACCGCCACGGCCTGCAGTCCGGGCGATTCGACCGTGTCCACCACCCCCCTGCCGAGCACCGGCGCCGCCGTGGTGTCGACGACGCCCCCGCCAGCGCCGACGGGGCCGCCGCCGGGTCCCGCGGCCGCCGACGACCCGTGTGCCACCGACCTCGCCGCACCGGAGATCGCCAGAGCGGTCTCCGAACTGCCTCGCGACCCGCGCAGCAACCAGGCCTGGAGTCCTGAGCCGCTGGCGGGCAACTACAACGAGTGCGCACAGTTGTCGGCGGTGATCGTCAAGGCCAACACCAACGCGGAGAACCCGAACACCCGCGCGGTGCTGTTCCACCAGGGCAAGTTCATCCCCACCGGGGTTCCCGACACGTACGGATTCAACGGGCTGGACACGACCCAGAGCACCGGGGACACCGTCGCGCTGAAGTACTCCGGCGGTATGCCCGGACTGGACAGCGTCGTGAAGTTCCGGTGGAACGGCGGCGGCGTCGAGCTGATCGGCAACACGCCGGGCTGAGTCCCCACCCGCATTCGCGGCTCCCCCGTTTTCCTGCCCCTGTACTGGGTATATGTCAGGGACGCGGAAATTGACGCTCGCGGAGGAGTGGACCCATGGAAGACGCACTACGAGACATGTGGCGGTCGGTCGCCACATTCGCACCCAAGCTGTTGGTATTCATCGTCATCGTGGTGGTGGGCTGGATCATCGCCAAGCTGATCGCCAAGGCCATCGACAAAGTTCTGGAGCGGATCGGCTTCGACCGTGCCGTCGAACGCGGCGGCATCAGGCGCGCTCTGGAGCAGAGCCGCTACGACGCGTCGACGATCGTCAGCAAGATCGTCTACTACGCGCTGCTGCTGTTCGTCCTCCAGCTGGCATTCGGCGTCTTCGGTCCCAACCCCGTCAGCGCGCTGCTGACCGGCGTGATCTCCTTCCTGCCGAAGCTGCTCGTCGCGTTGGTCATCATCGTGATCGCCGCCGCGATCGCCGCGGCCGTGCGCGACATCGTGTCCAACGCGCTGAGCGGACTGTCCTACGGGCGCGCGCTCGCCACCATCGCCAGCGTCTTCATCCTCGGCCTGGGCATCATCGCCGCGCTCAACCAGGTCGGCATCGCGCTCACCGTCACCCTGCCCGTGCTCGTCGCGATCCTCGGCACCATCGGGGGCATCCTGGTCGTCGGAGTCGGCGGCGGGCTGATCAAGCCGATGCAGCAACGGTGGGAGGACTATCTGACCCGCGCCGAGCGCGAGGGACGCAGGCTGCGGGAGGAATCCGACCGCCGCACGACGGGACGGCCGGCGCACCAGGCGCCGTCGTACAGCGGTGTGACGACGCCCGCGCCCAGCACCTACGGGGAGACCGGCCGGCAGCCCTACGAGCCGTCGTATCAACCCACCCAGCAGCCGTACCAGCCGTCGCAACAGCCCACCCAACAGCCCTACCAACCGTCCCAACAGCCCTACCAGCCGCCCGCGCCGGGGTATTCCGGTCCCCAGTAGCGGCCCGCCCGGACCAGTTCCCCGGGGGCTGTCGGCGGGCTCGCCTACAGTGGCTGCGTGTTCGTCGCCACCGACGCAGATGACGTCCGCGTCGTCTACAGCGCCTCGGACCTGGCTGCCGCCGCGCGCTGCGAGTACGCGCTGCTGCGCTCGTTCGACGCCCGGCTGGGGTGGGGGCCGGCCGTGTCGTCCGACGACGAATTGCTGGCCCGCACCGCAACTCTCGGCGACGAGCACGAACAGCGCCACCTCGACGCGCTCCGGCACGACGCCGACGTCGCGGTCATCGGGAGGCCCAAGTACACGGTGGCCGGCCTGACCGCCGCCGCCGAGCAGACCAGACAGGCGATCGAACGTCGAGCACCGGTCATCTACCAGGCCGCCATGTTCGACGGCCGGTTCGTCGGGTTCGCCGACTTCCTGATCCTGGAAGACCCGCAAGACCCGGCCGACGGCCCCCGCTACCGCCTCCGCGACACCAAGCTGGCCCGCTCGGTCAAGGTCGAGGCGCTGCTGCAGATGGCCGCCTACGTCGAAACCCTCACCGCCGCAGGGGTTCCCGTCGCCGACGAGGTCGACCTGGTGCTCGGTGACGGCACCACGGTCAGTTACCCCGTCGACGAGTTGCTGCCGGTCTACCGGCCGCGGCGGGACGCGCTCCAGCAGCTGCTCGACGACCATCTGTCCGGCGGCCGGGCGGTGGCCTGGGAGGACGAGCACGTCCGCGCGTGCTTCCGCTGCTCCGAATGCGAACCGCAGGTCCGCGCCCACGACGACCTGCTGCTCGTCGCCGGGATGCGGGTCAGGCAGCGGGCGCGGCTGCTCGACGCCGGCATCACCACGGTGCGCGACCTGGCCGCACACCAGGGCCCCGTCCCCGAACTGTCGGCCCGCACCGTCGCGGCGTTGTCGGCACAGGCCCGGCTGCAACTCGCCGACCGGGTGGACGGCAAACCGCCGTACGAACTCGTCGACGCCCAACCGTTGATGGCGCTGCCCGACGCCGACCGCGGCGACCTGTTCTTCGACTTCGAGGGTGATCCGCTGTGGACCGGGGAACGCCGCGAATGGGGGCTGGAATACCTGTGGGGTGTACTGACCGTCGACGACGAGTTCCACCCCCTCTGGGCTCACGACCGTCCCGCGGAACGTCGGGCCCTCACGGACTTCCTCACACTGGTGCGCAAGCGCAGGCGCCGCTACCCGCGCATGCACATCTATCACTACGCCGCCTACGAGAAGAGCACGCTGTTGCGGCTGGCCGGCCGCTACGGCGAGGGTGAGCGCGAGATCGACGAGCTTCTGCGCGACGGCGTGCTCGTGGACCTGTATCCGCTGGTGCGCAAGAGCATCCGGGTCGGCACCGAGAACTACAGCATCAAATCGCTGGAGCCGCTGTACATGGGCACCGAGCTGCGTGACGGCGAGGTCACCACCGCGACCGCGTCGATCACCGAGTACGCCCGCTACTGCGAGTTGCTCGACCAGGGCCGCACCGACGACGCCGCGACGGTGCTGAAGGAGATCGAGGAGTACAACCGCTACGACTGCCGCTCGACGCGCCGCCTGCGTGACTGGTTGATGGCCCGGGCCATCGAGTGCGGGGTGCCGCCACGCGGCCCGATGCCGATCGCGGCCACGACGCAGACCCGAGACGCGGTGACCGGCCCCGCCGATCAGGTCGAACGCAAACTCCTGAAGTTCGCCGGCGACGGCATCGAAACCCGCACGCCCGAGCAGGCCGCTGTCGCGATGGTGGCCGCCGCCAAGGGTTTTCACAAGCGGGAGGACAAACCGTTCTGGTGGGCGCACTTCGACCGGGTCAACAACCCGGTCGACGAATGGGCCGACGACGGCGGCGTGTTCGTCGCCGAGGACCACGAGATCGTCGCCGACTGGCACAAGCCGCCGAAGGCGCGCAAGCCGCAACGCCACGTCCGGTTGTTCGGCGAGGTCGCCACCGGTGAGGTCACCCGGGAGATGTACGCGCTCTACGACCCGCCGTCACCGGCGGGGCTGGGCGACGACCCGGACCGGCGGGCGTTCGGGTCGGTGACGGTCACCGAGTGCGACGATCCCGAAACGCCCACCGAGGTCGTCATCGTCGAGCGGCAGCCCAAGGGCGGCGACGTGTTCACCCAGGTGCCGTTCGCCCTCACGCCCGGCCCGCCGATCAGCACCGCCCAGCTGCAGGACGCGATCGCCGAGACCGCGGCGGTGATCGCGGCCGGGTTGCCGCGCCTGCCCGCCGACGGACTCACCGACATCCTGCTGCGGCGGGCGCCCCGCACCCGCAGCGGCGCCGCGCTGCCGCGCACCGGCGACTCCGTCGCCGACATCACCGCCGCGCTGCTGGACCTCGACTCGTCGTATCTGGCCGTCCACGGCCCACCGGGCACCGGCAAGACGCACACGTCGGCGAAGGTGATCGCGACACTGATCGGCGAGCACGGCTGGCGGGTCGGGGTGGTGGCGCAGTCGCACGCGGTGGTGGAGAACCTCTTCGGCGACGTGATGAAGGCCGGTGTCGACGGCGCCCGCGTCGGCAAGAAGCTGCACACCGTCAGCACCGGCTGGACCGCGCTGGACCGCGACGACTACGCGTCGTTCCTATGCCAGAACGGTTGTGTCATCGGCGGTACCGCGTGGGACTTCGCCAATTCCAACAAGATCGCCCGCGGCAGCCTCGACCTGCTGGTGATCGAGGAGGCCGGGCAGTTCAGCCTGGCCAACACCGTCGCGGTGGCACCGTCGGCGCGCAACCTGCTGCTGCTCGGCGACCCGCAACAACTCCCCCAGGTCAGTCAGGGCACCCACCCCGAACCCGTCGACGGCTCCGCGCTGGGCTGGCTGGTCGACGGCCATCACACGCTGCCGCCCGAACGCGGATACTTTCTGGACCGCTCCTACCGCATGCACCCCGATGTGTGCCGGGCGGTGTCCCGGCTGTCCTACGACGGGCGGCTGCTCTCCAGCGAGAACGTCACCGCCGCCCGCCGCCTCGCGGGGGTCGCGCCGGGCGTGCGCACGCTGGCCGTCGATCACCTCGGCAACGCGACCGAGAGCCCGGAGGAGGCCGACGCGATCGTCGCCGCGATCACCGGCCTGCTCGGCGCGGAATGGTCCGACGAGCACGGCACCCGGCCGCTGGCTCAGCACGACGTGCTCGTCGTGACCCCCTACAACGCGCAGGTGCTGCTGGCCCGCCGCCGCCTCGACGCGGCGGGGCTGACCGAGGTGCGGGCGGGCACGGTCGACAAGTTCCAGGGCCAGCAGGCGCCCGTGGTGTTCGTGTCGATGACGGCGTCCTCGATCGACGACGTACCGCGCGGGATCGCGTTCCTGCTCAACAGGAATCGCCTCAACGTCGCGGTGAGCCGGGCGAAGTACCTGGCGGTGGTCGTGCGCTCGCGGCACCTGACCGACTATCTGCCGGGCACGCCGGAGCGGCTCAGGGAGCTCGGCGCGTTCCTGTCCCTGTCCGCCGCCGAGGCCACCACGAAGCCATCCGGCCTTCGGTACGTTGGCGGGGATGACCGGGATCGAGGCTGATTACCTCGTCGTTGGGGCGGGCGCGATGGGGATGGCGTTCGTCGACACCCTGTTGACCGAGACCGGCGCGACCATCGTGCTCGTCGACCGGAACCATCAGCCCGGCGGGCACTGGAACTCGGTGTATCCCTTCGTCCGGTTGCACCAGCCGTCGGCCTACTACGGCGTGAACTCGCAGTCCCTCGGTGACGAGGACGCGATCGACCGCAGCGGCCTCAACGAGGGTTTCTTCGAACTGGCCACCGGGCACGAGGTGTGCGCCTACTACGACCGGGTCATGCGCAACCACCTGCTGCCGACCGGGCGCCTCACCTATTTCCCGATGGCACGCTATTTGGGGGACAACAGCTTTCGCACCCTCGACGGCGAACAGCACCGGGTGACGGTGCGGCGCCGGACCGTCGACGCCACCTACCTGCTGACCGTCGTGCAGTCCATGCGCCCGGCGCCGTTCTCGGCTGCCGACGGGATCGACGTCATCGCCCCCAACGACCTGCCCCGGTACGCGCCGGGCCACGACCACTTCACGATCGTGGGCGGCGGCAAGACCGGGATGGACTGCTGCCTGTGGCTGTTGGGCAACGGTGTGCCGCCCGGCAAGCTGCGCTGGGTCCGCCCACGCGAGTCGTGGCTGCTGAACCGGGCCGACATCCAACCGGGTCCGCGGTTCGCCGATCAGCTGCGCGCCGCGGTCACCACGCGGATGCGGGCGATCTCCGAAGCGAGCACACTCGACGACCTCTTCGCCCGGCTGGAAGACGCCGGGATCCTGCTGCGCCTCGACCCTGCGGTCCGCCCGACCATGTACCACTGCGCCATCGTGTCGCGGCGCGAACTGGAGCGTCTGCGCCTGATCGAGGACGTGGTGCGGCTCGGTCACATCGACCGTGTCGACCCCGACCGCATCCAGCTGCGGGACGGAACCGTTCCGGTCACGGCCGCGTCGCTGTACGTGGACTGCACCACCCGGGGGCTGCCCCGTCCCCCGTCGGTGCCGGTGTTCGACGGTGACCGCATCACGCTGCAGAGCGTGCGCAGCTGCCAGCAGGTGTTCAGCTCGGCGTTCATCGCGCACGTCGAGGCGGCCTATCCCGACGACGCCACCCGCAACGCGTTGTGCGCGCCGGTCCCGCATCCCGACGCGCCGGTGGACTGGCTGCGGCATGCGTTGGCCGACAACGCCGCGCAGCTGCGCTGGCTACAGGATCCGGACCTGACGGAGTGGCTGCGGTCCGCGCGCCTCAATGCGGCGCGGGACCTGTTCCCGGTGTTCCCGCCGGGCAAGGAGCGGGTACGTGCCAAGGCGCTGGGCGCCCTCGCCGTGGCGCTGCGCGCCACCAACGATTCACTGACCGCACTGATGAACGGCTAGGACTCTGCTGAATAAGGGGGTGTGGAGTGTGGCCGTTAGTGCGCTCTGGATGCCGGCTCGGGGTTGGCGGCGAGATTTCAGCTTGGGTGTGTTGGTGTCGAACGGGACCTGATGTTGGGTGTC
>NZ_LMVQ01000034.1 GCF_001545925.1 Mycobacterium sp. NAZ190054
GCGGTGGTGGTTATTTCGGCTGCATCAGGGCTCCACCGGCCCGCCCAAGCGGCCGTTGGTGGCGTCCCGGATGGCTCGGTCGATCAACGACAGGGCTTCGCGCTGGGTGACCTTCTCCTTGTCGATGATGGTGCGGCGGCCCACGTCCTCGTCCACGACGCGGAACGCTCCGGTGACCGCCGCAGCGCAGAGACGGACGGTGAGGTCGTGCTCCGGGAGACGAAGCCGCTTGGCGATGACGGGGATGAAGCCGCGCTCCATGTCGTCGTGCACCATCAGATAGGCCGTGCGCAGGGCCGGCTCGGTCAGCGACATGACGGCGATCCGTAGCCCTGCCACTTCGTCGGCGATCTCCCGCTCGGTCAGCGGATGCTCGACCATGTCCACCGCCATGTGGTCGGCCAGTGACAGCTCGGCCGGCCAGCGGTGGGCCAACGCGATGAAGCGCTGCGCCGACAACGCCAACACCGGCTCGACGCAACTCTCCTTGGTGCGGAAGTAGCGCCATATCGTTCTGGTCGAAAACCCTGCGGCAGTGGCGATGTCGTCACCGCTCGTCGCAGCGACGCCGCGCTTCCAGAACAGTTCACAGGCAATGCGGGACACCCGGAGCCGGGCCTGCGCCTGTTTGTCGTCGGTCGCGTTCGATACTGCGCTGGTCACGCTGCCGGAAACCTCCTGTCACTTAGTGACAAGCCCACTGTGTCACTAAGTGACAGCGAGGTCAAGCGCCCGCTTCCGGATGGGAGGGGGTCTGGCTGGAGTAGCCTGACCACGCCGCCGTGGGGTGATCCCGAACGGCGCGGCGAGAGGAACGTGGTAGTGGGCTACACGATCGGTCAGATCCTGCCGCTGGCGGTCACGTTGATGGCCGGGCCACTGCCCATGCTCGTGATCTTGTTGATCCTGGTCTCCGAGCGTGCGGCCGCCAAGGGCGTCGCGTTCGTGTGCGGACGACTGCTCGGCGTCGCGGTGTGCCTGGGCGTCATGATCGTGCTGTTCTCCGACCTTGGCCTACACGGGTTCGGCCATCGGGATCATCCGGCACCGGCAACGTCGATCGCCCGCATCGTCATCGGTGTCGTGCTGCTCGGGCTCGCGATGCGGCGGTGGTCCCGCCCCGACCCCGATCCGGGCAAGCCCAGCCCCCTGATGCGACGCGTCGACGGGCTCTCCCCGGCGGGGTCGGTCGGCATCGGCGTGGCCGTCAGCATCATCGACCCCTCCAGCCTGGCGATAGCGCTACTCGCCGGCGTCGACATCGGCTCGGCCCGTATGCCCTTGCCTTCGACCGTCGGGGTGGCGGCCGGGTTCCTGTTGGTGTCGACGGCGACGATCACCGTCCCGCTGATCGCCTACCTCGTCGGCGGTACCGGGGCCCGTGCCCGATTGGCGAATCTCAAGACCTGGCTGCTGGCCAACGAGAAGGCGGTGACGATGGTGTTGCTGCTGCTTCTGGCGGCAATGCTGATCGGCCGCGGAATCAGTGAGCTGGCCTGAACGGCGTTGCCCCTAGCCCGCCTTGGCGCTCTGCTGATCGAGGCTCGGGAAGTACGACGCGGCGAAGTTGATCCGGCTCTGCACGGCCTTCGATTTGCCGAGCGCCCAGATCAACGCCGACCGCGCATCCAGAAGCGGGCGGGGCCACCCGGTGCCCATCCGGCCGTAGAGCCGCGAATACTGCTGTACGCGGTCGGTGACCGGACGCTCGCTGGCCTCCCACACGTTCAGGGCCGTGGCCACGTCGTACTGGTCGAGAGCCTGCCCCAGCGCGACGGCGTTCATCATGCCGCAGCACGCCGCCTGCCCGAGGTTCGGCGACATCGCATGGGCCGCGTCACCGATGATGGCGGCCTTGCCTGCGTGCCATCCGCGGGACTGCACGTCGTAGAACGTCGCATACCGGCCCTCCGGAACGTCCGGTATGCGGTTGAGTTGAGAAGCCATGTGCGGGAAGCTTTCCAACCAGGTTGCGCGGTTGAACGGCGACTGCTGCGTACCTGCGGTGTCGCTGTCCGGGCAGCACAGGAAGACGTAGGTGTGGTCGGGTGAGCAGGGCACCACGCCGATGCGCCGCCCGCCGTTCCATTCCTCGATCGTGGCATTCACCGGGTCGTCGGCGGTCCGGGGGATCATGTGGCGACCGCATCCGTCGCCGAGGTTGACCGTGGCCTTGCCGAGCCCGAGGGCCTCGCGCACCCGGGACGAGTAGCCGTCCGCGCCGATCACCAGGTCCGCCTTCGCCTCGGTGCCGTCGCCGAAGACCAACGCACCGTCCGGGGACGCACCCGCCACAGGGGAATCCGTCAGGAGTTCGGCGCCCGCGGCGCGCGCGGCATCGACCAGGCAACTGTGGAGGTGGCGCCGGGCCACGGTGTAGAGCCGGCCGTGCCGCAACCACTCGCGCTGGACGACGCGGTGCCGGTGGTCGCGCAGTTCCGGCGTCTGCACCCTCTCGGCGTACGCCGTCACGGCGTCGTATGCGCCGATGCTCTCCAGCGCGCGTAACGCGTTCTCCCACAGATAGATACCCGCTCCGATCTCGCGGAGCTCAGCGCCGCGTTCATGAACGCGCACCGACCATCCGCGTTGTCCGAGCGCTGCGGCGGCGGTGAGACCGGCGAGACCTGCCCCGGCGATTTCAACGTGGCGACGACCCATCGAAGAACCTTCCCCTCTGTAGAGAACTTGGACTGTACTTCAGTAATGGTCGGTCAGCAATGGCGGTTCTGCAGTAATAATTCAGAAACACGATCTTAACGGCTCACGCAAAAATGCTGTTCTGAATGAATATTCGCCAACAGCTTCCTCTTGTCAGCACCAAGTGGCTGAAGTAGCGTCACAGTCCAACTTCACTACCAATTCAGTTGATTACAGGTCCGCGCGGCCGAAGGAGATCCCGATGCAAGCGACACGAGCAGTGAGTGCCCTCGGAGCCTGTCTACTGGCCGCCGCCACCGCGGCGTGCGGCAGTGACACTGTCGACGTCCGCGCCGAGGACGAGCAGGCGTGGTCGGCTCCCGCGGTGTTCACCGATTGCGACGCCCCGGGCATCGAGGCCGGCTGCGTCGGCGAAGGTGTCGACGGCGAGTACTCCTCGCTGGAAGCGTCCGACGTGACTCAGCCCTGGCAGATCTGTGTGACGGTGCCGCACCTGAAAGACCCCATCTGGGTGGCCACCAACTACGGGATCACCGCGGAGAGCCGCCGACTCGGCCTGGAGATGCGGTTCAGTGACGCCGGCGGCTACACCGGCACCACCGAGCAGGTGAAACAGATCGAGGACTGCACGGCGCAGGGCGCCGACGCCATCATCGTCGGCGCGGTGAGTCAGGACGCCCTCAATCCGGCCATTCAGCAGGCCCTCGACGCCGGCGTCGTGGTCGTCGACTACGGCAACGGCGTCACCGCGAACGTGCCGGGCCACGCCATCGTCGACTACTACAACATGGGTCATGCGATCGGCGAGGAGCTGGTGGCGCAGGGCACCGCCCGCCATGTCGTCCTGCTGCCCGGGCCTGCGGGTGCCGGCTGGTCGGAGCGCTCGGTGCTCGGGTTCAAGGACGCGATCGCCGGATCCGATGTCGAACTGCTCGACGTGAAGTACGGCGAGACCGCCAAGGAGGTGCAACTGACCCTCGTCGAGGACAGTGTGTCGGCGTACCCGAACCTCGATGCGATCGTAGGCACCGCAACGACTCTCGACGTCGCGCACGGGGTGCTCGCCGAACGCGGTCTGGCCGAGACGATCAGCCTGTGGGGCACCTACCTGGTGCCGACCACCATGGATCTCCTGGAGAGCGGCCGGGTGGTCTGTGCTCCCACCGAGCAGCCGGTCCGCACCAGCCGGATGGCCGTCGACCTGGCGGTGCGCCTGCTCGAAGACAAACCGCAGAAGGACGGCTTCGAGCGGATGGGCCCGTTGCCGCTGACCGTGTGCGGCTCAGCAGCGGGAGAGGCCGACAACATCGCCGACTTCGACACCACCACCAGCTTCGCCCCCGACGGCTGGAGCCCGGTGTCCGACGTCAAGCCCGGAGACGACCAGTGACGGTCAACGCTGCGCGACGCCAACATGATTCGGTGGCGATCATCGGACGGATCGTCAGCGTCACCGGCGGCGCCGACGCCGAGGCGGTGGTGATCCGCGACGGCCGGATCGCGGAGGTCGGTTCCCGCCGCATCGCCGAGGACGCCCGCGCGGCCGGGATCGAGGTGCGCGACGTCGGTGATCGCGCCGTCGTGCCGGGATTCGTCGATCCCCACATCCACCTCGAGCTGCTGGCGACCGCCCGCGGGCGCGCGGTCGACTGCCGGGTGCCCGGATGCAAGACCATCGCCGATGTTCTCGACCGCCTCACCGCCGCGACCGCCGATATCGGCGACGGAGATTGGCTACTCGGGTACGGCAACCTGTTCTTCGACCAGAAGCTCGCCGAACGCCGCCTTCCCACCCGCGCGGAACTCGACCGGGTGAGCACCACGGTGCCCATCCAGATCGCCTGCGGTGGACACACTTCCGTGCTCAACTCGCGTGCGCTCGAGCTGGCGCAGGTCGAGCGGTTCCTCAACGGTGCGGCCGGTCTGTGGGGCAGCCCGGTGGTCCAACTCGACGACAACGGGGTGCCCACCGGCGTGGTCAGCGAGATCGATCAACTGCTGCCCGTGCCGCCGATGGACAAGGCCGAGGTACGGCGCCACCTGACCGACACGTACGCCGAACTGTTCACCGCGTACGGGGTGACCACCTTCGGCGAGATGCTCAGCTCCTTCGACAACGCCGAGGTGATGGACGACCTGGTGGGCTCGGGGGACATGGCGGCGCGCGGCGTGCTCTACCCGCTGGTGCCGTCGGCGGGCCCGCTGGAAGAGGTGTGCGAATGGATCAGCAGCTACCGCAGCAAGGCCGGGGCCGACCGGATGCGTGCCGCCGGTGCCAAGCTGTTCGCCGACGGCGGGTACTCGGCGCGTAACGCGGCCACGCGGACGCCCTACGTCGCCGAGCATGCGCCTTACCCGGGCTACAAGGGACGGTTGAACATGACGCAGGCCGATGTGCTGCGCGCCGTGCACGCCACCCGCAGACACGATGTCCAGGTCGCCATCCACGCCAACGGCCCGCGCGCCCAGGACGAGATCGTCGCGGCGTTGCTGAGTCTGCCTGGGCCACACGATCATCGGCCGGTACGCATCGAGCATGCGGGCAACCTCGTCAACGATCGCGCCGACCTCGAACGGTTCCGGCGGGCCAACGTGGTGCCGGTGCTGCAGCCGGTGTTCCTCTACAACTTCATGGCCGACTTCGTGCCCATGCTGCTCGGCGACGGCGGCCTGCAGGGCCGGTTGCCGTTGCGCAGCATGCTCGACGACGGTGTCGGGCCGGTCGCCAGCTCCGACGTCGGCCCGGGCGCCGAGATCGAACAGTCCAACCCGCTGTTCTCGATCTGGGAGTGCATGGCGCGCCGCAGCTATTGGGGACTGCACATCGAACCCGAGCAGGCCATCTCGTTCACCGAGGCGCTGCGCCTGCACACCATCGAAGGGGCCCGTTCCCTGGGGATGGAGGGCACCGTCGGCTCCATCGAGGTCGGGAAGTGGGGTGACATCGCCGTGCTCGACCGCGACCCGCGCACCGGCAGCCTCGACGACGTCCGCAACACCCGGGTGGATGAGGTCTTCCTGGCCGGTGTCTCGGTGCACAAGCGAGCGGTGCCGGCGTAATGGCTCCGCTGCTTGAGGTCCGGCAGTTGGGCAGAAAGTTCCCCGGCGTCGTGGCACTCGACGGAGTGGACCTGACCGTCGAAGCCGGGGAGGTGCACGTCCTACTGGGAGAGAACGGCGCGGGAAAATCGACGCTGATCAAGATCCTGGCCGGGGTGCAGCCGCCGTCGACAGGACAGATCCTGCTCGACGGCACCCCGGTCAGCTTGAGTTCCCCCCGTGCGGCGCACGACGTCGGCATCAGCACCGTGTTCCAGGAGTTGAGTCTGGTGCCGTCCCTGACCGTCGCCGAGAACCTGCTCCTGGGACGGCTGCCCACCCGCAGCGGCATCGTTAACCGCAGCCGCATCCCCGACCTGGCGCGTGACGCGCTGGCCCGGATCGGTGCCGACATTCCGCTGGGCGCGCGTGCGGATTCGCTGACCCGCTCCGCGCAGCAGTTGGTCGAGATCGCGAAGGGGTTGATGGGCAGCGCCCGGCTGCTGATCCTCGACGAGCCGACTGCCAGCCTCGGCGAGCAGGAAAGCGAACACTTGCTCGCGCTGGTGCAGAGTTTGGCCGAGCAGGGCATCGGGATCATCTACATCACCCACCGCCTCAAAGAAA
The DNA here is from genome assembly GCF_001545925.1 of Mycobacterium sp. NAZ190054. GTDB lineage: Bacteria > Actinomycetota > Actinomycetes > Mycobacteriales > Mycobacteriaceae > Mycobacterium. The sequence continues at coordinate 6,328 of NZ_LMVQ01000034.1, forward strand.
TCGCCCGGATCGGCCACCGGGTGACCGTGCTGCGTGACGGACGCCGAGTGGGCGGGGTGGGGCCGGACGAGATCGGCGACAGCGACCGACTCGTCGAACTCATGACGGGCCGGCGGCCGGAGAATCTCTACCCGAGGTCACCGCGGCAGCCCGGCGCGGAACTGCTGACCATCGAGTCGTTGTCGGCGGATGAGCTGGTCGACACCTCGATGTCGTTCCGCGCGGGCGAGATCGTCGGCATCGCCGGGCTGCTCGGCTCCGGCAAGTCGGCGCTCGGCAGAGCGTGTTTCGGCTTGAACCGCGTCGACAGCGGCCGCATCTCGGTTCGGCAGAAGGCGCTGTCGAAACTCAACCCCACCAAAGCGATTCGTCACGGAATCGTCTACTACCCATCAGACCGCAAACATCAGGGACTGGCGCTCAATCAGCCGCTGTCCACCAACATCACCCTCGGCAGCCTCCGCGCCGCCGGCGTCGCCCGCTGGGGGTTCCTGAACAGGCGGCGGGAGCGCGAACTCGCCCGGCGGCACGTCGAGCGGATGAGCATCCGGCCCGCGGAGACCGACCGCCGCACCGACCTCTACTCCGGCGGCAACCAGCAGAAGGCGGTGCTGGCGCGCGGGCTCCTGCACCACGCGGACATCCACATCTTCGACGAACCGACCGTGGGTATCGACGTGAACGCCAAGATCGACGTGTACCGCGTCATGGACGACCTGGCCGCCGCCGGCAAGGCCGTGGTCCTGATCTCGTCGGATCTGCCCGAGGTGCTGGGGATGTCGGACCGGGTCTACGTGATGCACGAAGGCCGGGTGTCCGCTCACCTAGAAGGTGAACAGATCGACGAGAACACCGTTTTGACAGCCTTTTTCAGCTCACCGGAACTCGAGAACAACGGAGCGATGCAGTGACCACGCAGACGATGGCCCCCGACAACGCGACGGAACCCACTGTGCCCCTTCATCGCCGCCTGCTGACCAGAGCCCTCGACGTGGGTCTGCTCCCCCTGCTGCTCGTCGCGATGGTGGTCTTCTTCGCCGTGGCCGAACCACGGTTCCTGGCCCCGGACAACCTGGCCAACATCGGCAGGCAGTCGGTGTACCTGCTGCTCATCACGATGGCGCAGATGATCGTTCTGCTGTGCGCGCAGCTGGATCTGTCGGTGGGCGCCACCGTGGCCCTGGTCAGTGTCGTCACCGCGCTCACCATGTCGAACTGGACCGGCGGTACGTTCTCGGCCATCGTCGTCGGCGTCGCGGCCGGGATGGGCGTGGGCCTGCTGGTCGGGCTCGTCAACGGGGCGGCGGCGACGTTCTTCAAGGTCCCGTCGTTCATGGTCACCCTCGGCACCACATCGGTGGCTTCCGGTGCGGCACTGATGCTGTCCGACGGCGCACCGGTCACCGGTATCCCGATGGAGTTCAGCGACGTGTTCGGCACCGGTCAATGGCTGGGGCTGCCCATCCCGCTGATCATCGCCGTCATCGCCGCGGTGGGCGTCTACATCCTGCTGTACTGGACCTCGCTCGGGCGCAGCTTCTTCGCCGTCGGCGGCAACCAGGATGCCGCGCGGGTGGCGGGCATCCAGGTTCGGAAGGTGCTGATCTGTGCCTTCCTGCTGTGTTCCGGCCTCACCGCGCTGTCGGGAGTGCTGCTCACCGCCCGCGTCGCCTCCGGCGAGGCGACACTGGGCGCCACCTACGTGCTGCTCTCGATCGCCGCCGCCGTCCTCGGTGGCACCTCACTGTTCGGTGGCGAGGGCCGGCTCGGCCTGGTCATCCTCGGTGTGCTTTTCATCGGCATCCTCAGCAACGGGATGAACCTGCTGCGGGTGTCCAGCTACGTGCAGCAGCTGATCATCGGGGCGGTGTTGGTCAGTGCAGTTGCCCTCGACCGCGTCCGTGCGCGAAAGTGAAGTTCGCACACGGGAGTGCGGGCGGGGATCACCAACCTGAATCGAGGGCTATGGCGTCGAGTCGGCGGCGTTCGCCGGCCAAGGACGAGCGGGTCGAGAGCAAGACCGATCAGCCGTCCGAGGCCGACCGGCGTCTGGGGGTGCGGATCCGGAGTCTGCGGCAGGCACAGAATGTGACGCTCAAGGACGCCGCCACCCAAGCCGGTGTGTCCGAAAGCTTCCTGTCCCAGGTCGAGCGGGGGTTGGCCAACCCGTCCATCGCCTCGCTGCGCCGGATCGCGGAGGCCCTCAACCAGCCGGTGGCCACCTTGTTCGTCGGCGGTGAGGAGCACGACGGCGTGGTGCGGCTGCACGAGCGGCGGACCATGAGCCATCCGGCCGGATTCGTCGATTCGATGGTCACGCCGCCGACGGCCCGGCAGCTACAGATCCACCACACCGTCATCGAACCGGGCGGCAGCTCCGGGCGCGGCCTCTACACCCACGCCGCCGACGAGGAATGCGTGCTCGTGCTCGACGGCGCTGTCGAAATCACCGTCGACGAGACGACGGTGCGGCTGGAGGAAGGCGACTCGCTGCTTCTGGACCCGCGGCACGGCCACGGTTTCCGTAATCCGCTGGATCGGCCGACGACGGTGCTGTGGGTGATGACGCCCGGGAACGGTTACTGAGGCTGCCCTGTGGACCTGACGCGTCCGGTTATCGAGCGGAGCCGAGCAGCGAGAGACCCTCGTTGAGCGCGACTACGGCCGCGCCGGTGCGAGAAGTGCATCCGAGCTTGGCCATGACGTTCTCGATGTGCTTGCCGGCCGTCTTGGCCGATATGGTGAGAGCGCTGGCGATCTGAGTGTTGGTCCGACTCTGCTCGAGCAGGGCGAGGACCTCCAGCTCCCGAGTCGTCAGCCGGTGCGGAATCGACGCCGATCGTTCGGTGACGAGGAAGCCGGAGGGCAACGAGTTCCGCGACACTCGATGCCACCCTCCGTCTTGGTCCTGCCACAAGCCCCGCCACCGGCGGGATTGACGCGGGACTCCTGCCGTAATCGCTTTCACCAGAGGGCTTCCGGTCACCAACCAGGGCCCGGGAAAGCGTCCCGGCACGTCATGGCATTCTCCGGCTGAGCTCACGATTGTGCAGTGGGCGTCGGGTTCGATGGTGCTCGCGATGTGGGCGGGCTCGCGCAGCACATCCGTGAGAGCAGCGAGAATCGGTTGTAGTGCCGTCAAGGCCCCGCGGTTGCTGTCGCTGGGGTACCTCACCGAGTCGGTATTGAGGTGCAGGTTTCCGGTGTAACGACCGTCAGCTGCGAACAGGCAAGTGGTCACACCCTCGCGGTAACCTGCAGGCAGCCAATAGGTTCGCGCAGAATAGCCGGACCGGTAGTCGAATGGCATGTCGGCCCAGCGCAGCGGCGCGTTGTCGACGTCGTGCATGTAGCGGAAGGCCTCGTCCTGCGCGACGAACCAGGTGTCGAGGTGGGCGATCTCAAGCTCGGAGTATCCCCGGTTGGCAATGGTGCGGTGGACGCCGTTGATCGGATCCCACAGTTGCAGGCTGGCTGCAACGTAGGGAATCAGCGAATGTACGTGCTCGAGTACTGATTCCGCGGTCTCGGCGGTGTCTCCACTACCGTTCATCGTGGCAACCATGGAGTTGATGTCCAGGACCTTCACAACGTCTGCGGACGTCATCGACGTTCGAAGATCCATCGTCCACTCCAGAGATCGCCTTGCCCAGTCGGCGGCGGTCGTCGGCGCCATCAAGTGGTCATGATAGCCAGCGGTATGCGGCCTTCCTCCCTGGTTAACCAGGGGTTTACTTATGCCGCCGGATTGTCACGTGGGTTTCGACGGTCGCATCGCACCGACGTGATCGGCACCGCTCGGCGCTCGCACCGGCGAAAGATGGGGAGAACTCCGTATGCAATTTCAGCGCGAGCCTGTCGCAGAATGAATTCGCCTCAACGGCAAGCACACTGCGAAGGCAACATCGGCGGACATCGACGTCCTCAGTGAAGGTTGTCTCCCAGACCGTTTCGTCGCACGCCAGACGCATTGGCGCCTGCGGGATTTAGTAGTACGCCGCGGTACTGCGTTGAACTCGAAGCCCAACACCCCGTCTCCGGTGCAGGACGTCTCATGCGGGCATCTAATCGGAAGGTCATCATCATGCGTTCTCTGATCGAACGCGCCCAACCGCGCACAGTCCGGATCCTGATCCTGACTCCCTACCTGGTGGCAGCACTCATGTCTGTGTTCCCACCGCTGTACCTGTCGATCTCCGGCCAGAAGTGGGAAGTCTTCGGCCTCCCTATCGGGATCGCCTACATGCTCCTCGTCTCGGCACTGGTCACACTTTCGGTGGTCATCGCCTACTGCATCGAGGTCATCCGGAACGAGATCGGGGACTGACACCATGGTCGTGACAATTGGATTGCTCACCCTGTTCTTCGCATCAGTCGTTCTCGTCCTCTACATGAGCTACAAGAAGGACAGGACATTCGACGGCTACGCCGTCGGCGGACGTTCCTTCTCGGGGTTCTACATCGCGATGTCGTACATGAATGCGTGGTGGCCGGGAACCACTTTCGTGGCCTTCTTCGGCCTGCTGGCTGGGTCCGGCGTCATCGGGTTCTATCTTCTGCTCTACTCAGTGCTCGGGGCCTGCGCGATGTACCTGATGGCGACCCGCGCCTGGGGCTGGGGCAAGAAGTACAAACTGTTCACCCAGCCCGACCTGATCGGCCTGCGCTTCGACAGCGGGCGGCTCAAGGTGCTCGCCAGCGTGATCGGTGTCGCTGCCAGCTTCCCGTGGATCGTCCTGGGCATGCAGGCCATGGGCGAGATCGTCCGGTGGGCGACGTTCGGCCAGATCGGCGTCGTGCCGGCATTGATCATCGGCGTGCTCATCATCGCGGTCCGTCAGATCTGGACGGTGCAGATGGGCATGCGCGGCCTGATCATCAGCGATGTCTGGCAAGGAATCGTCGCCTACGGCCTGACCGCGGTGATCTGTGTCGTCCTGTTGTTCACCCAGTTCGGCGGGTCCCGTGCGCTCGGCGAACTGCCCGAGGCCAACTTTATGATCCCCGGATTCAACTCTCCTCAGGGTGGGCTCTACTTCCTGGGACTGGTCCTCTCAGGCGCCATCGGGTCGTTGTGCTGGCCGGCCTCCTTCCAGCGCATCTACACCGCGGACAGCATTCGGTCGGTCAAGTGGGGAACGGTGTTGACCTTCCCCATGTCGATCGGGTTCTTCGTGCCGCTCGGCCTGCTGGCGATGTCGGCGGCGACCATCGCCAACATCGCCGAGAATCCGCAGCACGGTTGGTTCATCCTGCTGAACTCCGTCGGCGGCGAGTGGCTGCTCGGGATCGGGCTCGTCATCGTGCTCGCCGCCAGCATGGGATTCGTCGACTCATGGATCCAGGTGTGCGGGACCCAGCTGGCCAACGACATTGTCGGCAGCGCACGTCCGCTGTCGGACAAGCAGCGCATCATCGTCTCGAAACTGTCGATGCTGACCTTCCTGGCCTTCGGCGCCGCCGTGGCGTACCTCACTTTCAGTTACGGAAACCTGTTGACGTGGGCGCAAGTCGCCTACGCCGTCATCATCCAGCTCGCGGTGCCATTGTTTGCCGGCCTGTTCTGGCGTGGCGGCAGTGCCCTTGCCGCCTTCTGGGGGCTGGCCGTCGGATTTGTCATCGCGGTGGTGCTCACCGTCCCCTACGCCAACGATGGCGGCGCCATCCCCGCGCTCGAGGGCGTGCCTGCTGGGATCGTCGGCCTGGCCGCGAACCTCGCCATCTATCTGACGATCTCACTGGTCAGGAAGAACCCTCCGGAGGAGCAGCAGCGGGTTCACGACCTATTCGGCTCGGTGTCCGACGCATTGAGCAGCAACTCCGGCTCGGCTGCGCCGGCTGAGGACATCGGAGCCACCGCCCGCCCGATGGTGTGACCCGGACGCTAGTGGCTCGCAGGAACGGGCTGGGGTGGTGTCGGCAATGAAGCCGACGCCTCCCTGCCCTCCCACAGGCGAGGGCACGGTGGCACCCGATACGGAGTTTCCTCATGGCGCCCCGAGCCGCGCCGGAAGCGTGACACCGTTGTGCCACACCTGATTTGAATGCCCATCACTCGATCCCCACAGACATCCGAAACGGAGAGCAGATGCACCTGACAGTCCGCGAAGAGGAAAGGATGCAGCTATGGACTGCCGCCGAGATGGCACGCCGGCGCCTGTCCAAGGGAATACGGCTGAATCAGCCCGAAGCAGTGGCGCTCATCTGCGACGAGATCCTGGAACGCGCACGCGAAGGCTCCATTCCGGTCCTACCGGACCTCATGGAGTACGGTGCCACCATCCTGCGCCGTGAACACGTCATGGCCGGAGTGGCCGAGATGCTCAAAATCGTTCAGGTCGAAGCACTACTGCCGGACGGCACCAAACTGGTGACGGTCATGGACCCGATCCGCGGCGAGGCCTCGGATTCCAACAATCAAACCCCGGCGGCTGCGTGGCAACCGCCGCCCATACCGGAGGCCAAGATCCCCGAAGAGGCGTTCGCAGTCGGAGAACCGCACAAGGTGGGACACATCGAGTTCGCCCCGACACCCATCACCATCAACGCCGAGCGAGAGTCACATGTACTCGACATCGTCAACACCGGGGACCGACCGGTCCAGGTCGGCGCGCACTACCATCTCGCCGAGGCCAATCGCGCCCTGGCGTTCGACAGATCCTCGGCGTTCGGATTCCGGCTGGACATTCCCAGTGGGACGTCCGTGCGTTTCGAACCCGGGCAGAGCCGGCGGTGTCAGCTGGTACGACTCGGCGGAGCTCAGGTGGCGCGGGGCATGAACGACATCACCAACGGACCGACTGGAAGTGCACTGGTCAAGGAGCAGGCCATGCGCCGCCTTCGTGCGGGTGGCTACTGCTTCGAAGGGGAGACCCTGGAAATGCTGGCGAGCAAGGGATCGAGCGGAGAGTCGAATTCATGAGCACCGAGATCAACCGTCCGGACTATGCGACGCAGTACGGCCCCACCACCGGTGATCGCATCAATCTCGCCGACACCGGCCTGGTCGCGGAGATCGAGCACGACTACACCACCTACGGCGATGAATTGGTCTTCGGCGGCGGCAAGACGATCCGTGACGGTATGGGACAGGTGTCCCGGTTCAAGAGGTCCGACGGCGCACTGGACATGGTGGTGACCAACGCCGTGGTGATCGACCCCCTGCTGGGCGTGATCAAATGCGACATCGGCATCCTCGACGGCAAAATCGTCGGCATCGGCAAGGCCGGCAATCCCGACGTTATGGAGATCACCCCCGGCCTGATCATCGGTCCCAACACCGACATCCTGTCGGTCGAAGGCCAAATCGTCACACCGGGTCTGATCGACATCCACCCCCACTTCGACTCGGTGCAGCAGCTCTACGAGTACCAGTCCGCGGGCGTGACAACGGTGATCGGCGGCGGTTCTGGCCCCAAGACCGTGGGCATCGAATGCCCGGGCGCGTGGAACCTGCAGCGCATGCTGGAGGCGATGGCCGACTTCCCCCTGAATTTCGGGAATTTCGGCAAGGGCAACTCCTCGGACCCAGCCTCCATCGTGGAGCAGGTGCTCGGCGGTGCAACCGGGATGAAGATCCACGAGGACTGGTCCAGCTCACCGTCTGCCATTCGTACCTGCCTCCAGGTAGCCGACGAGTACGACTTCCAGGTCCAGCTGCATGCCGACACCCTCAACGAGACAGGTTTCTATGAGGACACCATGGCAGCCATCGGAGGTCGCGTCATGCACATCTACCACTGTGAAGGGGCCGGCGGCGGAAACGCCCCCGACATGATGCGCTGCGTGGGCGAGGCCAACATCCTGCCCAGCTCCACCAATCCGACGAATCCCTTCTCACTCAACACCTATGACGAAGAGATCGACATGCTGATCACATGTCACAATCTCAACAAGGCCGTGCCCTCCGACATGGCGTTCATTCAGGGCCGGGCCCGCGCCGAGACCATGCGTGCCGAGGATGTGCTCCACGATCTGGGTGCGATCAGCATGATCGGATCGGACAGCCAGGGTGTGGGGCGCGCGGCTGAAAGCGCCCAGCGCGCATTCCAACTGGCCGCCGTCAGCAAGGTGCGCACCGGGCCGCTCCCCGAGGACAGCGACCGCAATGACAACTTCCGGATCAAGCGGTACATGGCCAAGGTGACGATCAACCCGGCGATCTGCATCGGCATCGACTCGTACGTCGGATCGATCACATCCGGGAAGGTTGCCGACCTGGTGTTCTGGCGACCCGAGATGTTCATCGCCAAACCGGAACTCATCCTGAAGGGCGGTTTCATCTCGTGGTCGGCCATGGGCGATCCCGCGGGCTCGCTCATGACGGGCCAGCCGCTGAAGTACCGCCCGCAGTACGGTCATTACGGACGCAACCCGCGACGGCTCGCCTACTCGTTCGTCACCCAGGCCGCGATCGACAACGGACTGGCGGACCGCATCGACTGCCAAGAGTTGCGGCCGATCAAGCGAAGCCGGTCCATCTCCAAGCGAGACATGATCCACAACAGCTATATGCCTGACATCAGCATCGACCCGGAGACCTACGCCGTGACCGTCGACGGCGAACGAATCACCGTTAAGGCGGCCCAGACCTTGCCGCTTACCCAACTGTATTACCTGCGCTGAGGAGGATCTCATGACCATCAACACCGTAGTCACCACCAAACTCGGATCGATCGCCACCATGAACAGCGTCATATGTGATCCCGTGATCCTCACCGCCGATGAACGAGCCCGCGGCCACTTGAAGGTGCGTTCGGAGGGCGGCCGTGAAGTGCGAATCTCGCTCGACCGTGGCAGCGAACTCGATGACGGCGACGTGCTAGCAATGGAGGGCAACGTCGCGGTCGTCGTGCAAGCCCGTGAGGAGGATATCCTCGTGGTAGCTCCACAAACCGCCAAGGACTGGGGCACAGCCGCTTTCGTTATGGGCAACCTCCATCGGCCAGTTCGCTTCAGCGACGATGCCATGCGGACACCGTACGAGCACTCCACCGGGTTGGCACTGGATGAAGCCGGGATCGCCTACACCCGGACGACAGCTCCCCTGGTAGGTCGCCGGATAAGGGCGGTCGGCGGACACTCACATGACTGATCACCAGGGGCTGCTGTATCTCCTTCAGGTCACCAGTGCGGCATTTCCGTCGGGCACGTACGCGCACTCGGCTGGGTTCGAGACGTTGCTGGACAGCGGGATCATCGTCGACCGTAAGTCGTTGCACGAGTACGCCGATCAGTGGCTCGAACTGAGTGTGGCACCAACCGAGGGTGTCGCGGTCGGCTTGGCACACGACGCTCACCGCCTCGACGAGATCGACCAACTGCTCGCACTCGACCAGACCCTG
>NZ_LMVQ01000035.1 GCF_001545925.1 Mycobacterium sp. NAZ190054
CCGGTCTACAAGATGCCTTGGGGCACCATGCATCCCACCACGATCAGCGCTCCGATCGTGGGAATGGCCTACGGCGCCTACGAGGCTCACGTCGAGCATCAGGGCAAGCGGGTGCGCGCCGCGTTCGGTGGGGGCTGCGGCCGCCACCACGGGAGTCGGCGCGCTGCTCGCCCGGCTGCGGTACGGAACCATCGACCTCGCCGCGGCACCGGTGTCCGACCAGCAGCGGGTGCACTACATCACCGAAGCGCCGTCGGTGTTCTTCGGCCACTCGCCGCTGCAGATCGCGGTGACGTTGCTCTACCCGGCGGCGGTCGCCGCCGTGGTGTACCTGCTCGGCGCGGTCGCGACACCCCGCGACGACCTCGGCGCGTGGCCGCCGGTCGAGTACCCGGCCGCGCCTACTGGTCGAACCGCGACAGGGGTTGACGTTCCACCTGTCGTCCCAACATCACCTTCGCCGTGATCCTGCCGAGGGTGAACATCCCCCGGTAGGTCGACGGGTTCAGCAGGGTCGGCCACTTGGTCCGCGCGATGTGCGCGCGCACCGGCCGCCCGGCGAAACGGTCGCGCAGCCAGCGCAGCGTCATCGGCGCCGACATCGGGTGCAGCAGAAGGTGTTCGCTGAACATGTCGCGGTGGTAGGTGACGCTGGCCCCGCCCCTGGTGTACGTCTCGGTCAACGCGTCGATGTCGTCGACGGAGATGATCCGGTCGTGCACGGCCTGGACGATGAGCAGCGGCACCTTCGGCGCCGCGGTGCCGAGCTTGATGCTGTCGAACACGTGCTGGACCTCGGGTGTCAGCAGGATCTCCTCGAGGGGCCGGTCCACCATGTGGGCCATGTCCTTGAAGACGAGGGCGAGCATGGCGTGCGCGGTGGTCATCTTCTCGATCCGGTTCAGCATCGCCTTGCCGTCCTCGGTGGCGTGCTCGGCGATGATCCGCTCGAGGTCGGGGTAGATGTGGGTGAGCGCCGCGACGACCATGGCCGGCAGGCCCGAATAGATGCTGCCGTTGAGGCGGCGGAACGCGTGACCGAGGTCGCCGACCGGTGAGCCGAGGACCGCGCCGACGACGTTGAGGTCGGGGGCGTAGGTGTCCTGGACCTCGGCGGCCCAGGCGGAGGCCAGTCCGCCTCCGGAATAACCCCACAGACCGACCGGGGCGTCCTGCGCCAGCCCCAACGGCGCGTGGTTGAGCGCGGCGCGGACTCCGTCGAGCACGTGGTAACCGGGTTCGTAGGGGGCACCCCACATGCCGGTCGTGCCCTCGTGGTCGGGGACCGACACCGCCCAGCCCTCGGCCAGCGCGGCGGCGATCAACAGGAACTCGAACTGTGCGACGGCACCGAGGGCCTTGGCGCCGCGCCGCAGTGCGTAGGACGGGAAGCATCGTCCGGCCACGGCGTCGATGGCGCACTGGTAGGACACGACGGGCATGGGCCGGTCGGAGGTCCGCTCGGCCGGGACCAAAACGGTCGTCACCGCGGCCTGGGGTCCGTCGTTGAGGTCGGTGGTCCGGTAGAGCAGCTGAGTGGCGCGGAATTTCTGCGGGATCAGTCCCAGGAAGGCCAGTTCGACGTCGCGGGAGCGCAGCACGGTGCCCGGGAGGGCATGTTCGAAACCTCCGGGAGGTTCGTAGAACGGATCCTTGGCCGGTACGACCGGCCGCGACTTGGGCTGGAGCGGTTCGTGGGACGGCTGGCCGATCCACTCGGCGCCGGTCGACCGTGCCACGTTGCCCGCGTCCATTTAGGCATTCTTACTTAAGAAGCCCTTAAGAAGCCAGCCGACTCACCCGGGCGGACGCAGCGCGGCGAACTCGTCGGTCACGCGGTACCGGGAGTCGGTGAACCGGTAGAGCGCGGCGGGACGTCCGCCGCTGCGGCCGGAGCGTGCCGTGGTGCCGGTGCGCGTGATCACCTGACGGCGTTCCAGCACGCGCTGCAGGTTGGTCGCGTCGACCGGGTGCCCGAGCGCCGCGCTGTAGATGTCGCGCAGGGTCGACAACGCGAATTGCTCTGGCGCCAAAGCGAACCCGATGTTCGTGTAGGACAGCTTGGCCACCAGCCGGTTGTGCGCGTGCTCGACCATGGGGCCGTGATCGAAGGCCGTGGCCGGCAGGTCGCTGACCGGATGCCAGCGGGTGTCCGGTGGCAGTTCCGGCGTCGCGGGGGAGGGCACCAGGCCGAGGAACGTGGAGGCGATGGTGCGGGGCCCGGGAACGCGGTGCGGGTCGGAGAACACGGCGAGCTGCTCGAGGTGGGCCAATTCACGCAGATCGACCTTCTCGGCGAGCTGGCGCCGAACTGAACTCGTCAGATCCTCATCGGGGCCCAGGCGGCCGCCGGGCAGGGCCCACCGGCCTTTCTCCGGATCGAGTGCACGTTCCCACAACAGCACGTGAAGTGTGGGTTTACCGCCGGTGGCCGCGGACGCGCCCTGCCGCACCTGGAACACCGCGGCGAGCACCTCGTGTTCGGTGCTAGTATGTGCCATGTTTTCGATTGTAAGTCGAAAACCTCGATGACGTGAAGGAGTCAGCGATGACCGTGCTCGCCAACGACCTTGCCGACCGGATCACGGACGGCCCGGGAGGGTTCTCGGGTGTCGACGGGGACGAGGCGTGGGCCGCTGAGGTGCGCCGCCTGCTCGATCTTCGTGGCGCGACGCTGCTCGCACACAACTACCAGCTGCCCGCCATCCAGGACGTAGCAGACCACGTCGGCGACTCGCTGGCGCTGTCGCGGATCGCCGCGGAGGCCCTCGAGGACACCATCGTGTTCGCCGGGGTGCACTTCATGGCCGAGACGGCCAAGATCCTCTCGCCGGACAAGACGGTGCTGATCCCGGACCAGCGGGCCGGGTGCTCACTGGCCGATTCGATCAGCGCCGACGAGCTGCGGGCGTGGAAGGCCGAGCATCCCGGGGCGGTGGTGGTCTCGTATGTCAACACCACCGCGGCGGTGAAGGCCGAGACCGACATCTGCTGCACCTCGTCGAACGCCGTGGAGGTCGTGGCCTCCATCCCCGAGGACCGCGAGGTGTTGTTCTGCCCCGACCAGTTCCTCGGCGCGCATGTCCGGCGGATGACCGGGCGCAAGAACCTGCACGTGTGGGCCGGTGAGTGCCACGTGCACGCCGGCATCAACGGCGACGAGCTGGCCGACCAGGCCCGGGCGCATCCCGACGCGGAGCTGTTCGTCCACCCCGAATGTGGTTGCGCCACGTCGGCTCTCTACCTGGCCGGGGAGGGCGCCTTCCCCGAGGACCGGGTGAAGATCCTGTCCACCGGCGGCATGCTCGACGCCGCCCGCGAGACCGGCGCCCGTCAGGTGCTGGTGGCCACCGAGGTCGGCATGCTGCACCAGTTGCGCCGGGCCGCACCCGAGATCGATTTCCAGGCCGTCAACGACCGGGCGTCGTGCCGGTACATGAAGATGATCACCCCGGCCGCGATGCTGCGGTGCCTGATCGAGGGTGCCGACGAGGTCCACGTCGACCCGGATGTCGCAGCGGCCGCTCGGCTCAGTGTGCAGCGCATGATCGAGATCGGGCAGCCCGGCGGCGGGGAATGACCGCGCCGTCATGCGGCGGCGCCGGGGTGTGGCGCCGGCGCGCCGACGTCGTCGTCATCGGCACCGGGGTCGCGGGCCTCGCCGCGGCACTGGCGGCCCACCGCCGCGGTCGCAGGGTTGTGCTGCTGAGCAAGGCCGGTGAGACCGCGACGTTCTACGCCCAGGGTGGGATCGCGGTCGTGCTGCCCGACAACGACGACTCGGTCGACGCGCATGTGGCCGACACGCTGGCGGCCGGCGCGGGGCTCTGCGACCCGGCGGCTGTCCGCTCGATTGTCGCCGACGGACACCGGGCGGTCTCCGAGCTTGTCTGTGCCGGGGCACGTTTCGACGAGTCCGTCCCCGGCCGGTGGGCGCTGACCCGTGAGGGCGGGCACAGCAGGCGACGCATCATCCACTCCGGTGGTGACGCGACCGGTGCCGAGGTGCAGCGGGCGCTCGACAACGCCGCGGCCACACTCGACATCCGCCGCAACCACGTTGCGCTGGAGCTGGTGATCGACGACGGCGCGGTGGCCGGGGTGTCGGTGCTGAGCGCCGACGGGCCGGGTGTGGTGTATGCGCCGTCGGTGATCCTCGCCACCGGCGGTCTGGGGCACATGTACGCGGCCACCACGAACCCGGACGGCTCGACCGGTGACGGCGTCGCTCTGGCCATGTGGGCGGGGCTGCCGGTCGCCGATCTCGAGTTCATCCAGTTCCACCCGACCATGCTCTACACGGGCCGGGGTGGTGGCCGGCGCCCGCTGATCACCGAGGCGCTGCGCGGTGAGGGCGCGAAACTGGTTGATGCTCAGGGTTGTTCGGTGACCGCAGGGGTGCACCCGATGGGGGACCTGGCGCCCCGGGATGTGGTGGCCGCGGCGATCGAGGCGCGACTGTCGGAAACCGGGGACGCCTGCGTCTACCTCGACGCTCGGGGTGTCGACGACTTCGCGGCGCGTTTCCCGACCGTCAACGGCGCCTGCCTGCAGGCGGGGATCGATCCCACCAGCCGGCCGATCCCGGTGGTGCCCGGTGCCCATTACAGCTGCGGCGGAGTGGTGACCGACGTGTACGGACGCACGGACGTGGCAGGGCTTTTCGCGGCCGGCGAGGTCGCGCGCACCGGGATGCACGGGGCCAACCGGTTGGCCTCCAACAGCCTGCTCGAAGGGCTGGTCGTCGGCGGGCGCGCCGGTGACGAGGCCGCGCGCCACGCCGCGGCCGTCGGCCCCAGCCGTATCGTGGACCCCGCTCCCGCCGTGCGTCTCGCCTTGCCGCGCAACGAGCTTCAGCAGGCGATGACGCGGCACGCGTCTGTCGTGCGGAGCGGGGACGGATTGCGCGAGCTGGCCGGACAGCTGGCCGCCGCGACACCGCGGGAGCTCCGGTCGCGGTCGGACTTTGAGGACGCGGCGCTGACCACGGTCGCGGGGGCGGTCGCGGCCGCAGCCTTGGCGCGCACCGAATCCCGCGGCTGTCACCACCGCTCGGACTTCCCCGACAGCGATCCTGCGCAGGCGGCCCGCGCGGTGCGCGGTGCGACCCCTGCTCCGGTGGCGGTGGGGTGCCGATGACGCTCACCGACACCGAGCTCGTCGAGGCGCGCGCCGTCATCGCGCGCGCGCTCGACGAGGACCTGCGCTACGGACCGGATGTCACCACGCAGGCCACCGTCGCCGCCGGTGCGCGGACCACCGCCTCGATGGTGTCGCGGGAACCCGGTGTGGTGGCCGGCCTGGATCTCGCGCTGCTGGTGCTCGACGAGGTGCTCGGCGCCGACGGGTACCGGGTCGAGCACCGGGTGGCCGACGGGACCCGGCTGGACGCCGGCGGGGCCGCGCTGGTCATCGAGGGCCCGACGCAGGGCCTGCTCACCGCGGAGCGCACGATGCTGAACCTGGTCTGCCACCTGTCGGGCGTCGCGACCGCGACGGCGGCGTGGGTCGAGGCGGTGTCGGGCACCCACGCGCAGATCAGGGACACCCGCAAGACGCTGCCCGGGCTGCGCGCGCTGCAGAAGTACGCGGTGCGCGTCGGCGGTGGCACCAACCACCGGCTCGGCCTCGGCGATGCCGCGCTCATCAAGGACAACCACGTCGCCGCCGCCGGCTCGGTGGTCGCCGCGCTGCGCCAGGTCCGTTCGGCGGCGCCGGACCTGCCGTGCGAGGTCGAGGTCGATTCGCTCGAGCAACTCGACGACGTGCTCGCCGAGGACGTCGAGCTGGTGCTGCTCGACAACTTCCCGGTGTGGCAGACCCAGATCGCCGTGCAGCGCCGCGACGCGCGCTCGCCGAAGACGAAACTGGAGTCCTCGGGCGGCCTCGCGCTGGAGAACGCCGCCGACTACGCCGGCACCGGCGTCGACTACCTCGCCGTGGGTGCGCTCACCCACTCGGTGCGGGTGCTCGACCTCGGGTTGGATCTGTAGACCGTGAAGGTGTCCCTGGCCGTCGCGGTGGTGGCCCTCGGGGTCGCGGTGTTCGCGCTGGTGCGCACGTTCGACACCGAACCGGACTACACCGATCAGCAGCGGGACGCGGCCAGGACCGCGATCTGCTCGGCGTTCGAGACCGTCCGCACCGGCGTCGCGACCAACACCAACGTCGAGGCGCCCGACGACATCGCCGGCGCACTGGCCGCGGCGGCGAACGCGCGGGTGGCGCTGTTCGACGGTGGCCAGTACCTGCTGGCCCGGCTGGATCCGGCCACCCCCACCGATCTGGCCGGGGAGGTCCGCCGCTTCGCCAACCAGCTGATGGACATCGGCGCCGCGGCCACCGCCGGGGTGCCGAACGACGATCCGGTGCAGGCCGGGCGGCTGCAGGACGCGGAAGCCGCAGGCACGGCGATCAGCGGTCGCTGCCGGTAGCCGTCATGCCGTCGCCGGGCCGCGCCGCAGCAGCGACAGCACCACGGCGGCACCGGCGAACAGGCCGGAGAACACCCGGTTGAGCACGGTCTGCTGGCGCGGCGTGCGCAACCAGCGCAACAGGCGCACCGCCAGCCCGGTGTAGAGCCCCATCACGACCATGTCGACGGCGACCATCGTCACCCCGATCGCGAGGTACTGCGGGAGCAGGGGCGCGGTCGGCACGACGAACTGCGGCATCACCGCGAGGAAGAACAGCAGGCCCTTCGGGTTGGTGGCGTTGACGAGGAACCCCCGAACCATCAGCGACCTGCGTCCGCCCTCGATCGCATGGTCGATCTGGGCGTTCAGGTCGACCGCCGCGCTGCGCCACTGCCGGATCGCGAGGTAGGTCAGATAGGCCACCCCGACCCACTTGATCACGGTGAACGCGACGACCGAGTTCGCGACCGCCGCGCCGAGCCCCACCGCGACCAGGGTCAGCTGCAGCATCAGACCCGCCTCGAGGCCGAAGATGCTCCAGTAGCCGCGCTTGACGCCGTGCGTCAGCCCGGTGGCCATCGACTGGATCGCGCCGGCGCCCGGCGACACCGCGATCACGATCGCGGCGCCGAAGAACGCGAGCCACATCTGCCAGGTCATGGGTCGAGTGTGTCAGGCAGGGTCAAGCGATATCCGCGACGAACACCGCGATCTTCTTCGCCTGGCGGCGTGCGATCGCCGGCAGGGCGGCCACCCCATCACCGTTGGGCACGATCCTCGGATTGACGATGTGCACTTCGTCACGGAACAACCGCACGTCGGCCTCGCCCGCGGCGAGGACGTTCTCGGCCCAGTCGGTCCTGCCGTGCCCCAGCACGACGGCCAGCTCGCCGCCCTTGCGGTAGGCGGTCACCACCGTTTCGTAGTGGCGCCCGGACCTTCGACCTCGGTGTTTGATGACCGAGAGGCCCGGCAGCCGGCCCGCGAGCGGTTTGATGACGGGGTTCATGTACTTGATCTGAAGCCGGTCGAGCCATCCCGGGAACATCCGCGGCAGTTCCGACACGTCGCCTCCGATACCGATTTGTGCAGCTCTGGGACAATGGTCAGCGTGAATGTATCGCCAGGGCTTCTGCGGCGCATCGATCTGCGCGGCACGTCGTTGTCGGCGGCCCGTCTGCGCTCGGCCCTGCCGCGCGGCGGTGTCGACGTCGACGCCGTCGTCCCCAAGGTCCGTCCCATCGTGGACGCGGTCGCCGAGCGCGGCGCCGACGCCGCGCTCGAGTACGGTGCCTCCTTCGACGGTGTCCGTCCCGAGCACGTCCGGGTGCCCACGGAGAAACTTGCGGAAGCTCTCGCCGAGCTCGATTCCGAGGTCCGCGCCGCGCTGGAGGTCGCGATCGAGCGGGCCCGCGCCGTGCACGCCGATCAGCGCCGTACCGACACGACCACCACGCTCGCTCCCGGAGCGACGGTGACCGAACGCTGGGTGCCGGTCGAGCGGGTCGGTCTCTACGTTCCGGGGGGCAACGCCGTCTATCCGTCCAGCGTCGTGATGAACGTGGTCCCGGCGCAGACCGCCGGTGTCGACTCGCTGGTCATCGCGAGCCCGCCGCAGGCCTCCAACACGGCCCACTTCCAAGGCCTGCCGCACCCGACGATCCTCGCCGCGGCCGCGTTGCTCGGTGTCGACGAGGTGTGGGCGGTCGGTGGGGCGCAGGCCGTCGCGCTGCTGGCCTACGGCGGCACCGACACCGACGGAACCGAACTCGCCCCGGTCGACATGATCACCGGCCCCGGCAACATCTACGTCACCGCCGCCAAGCGGATCTGCCGCTCCCAGGTCGGCATCGACGCCGAAGCGGGGCCCACCGAGATCGCGATTCTCGCCGACCACACCGCCGATCCGGTGCACGTCGCGGCCGATCTGATCAGCCAGGCTGAGCACGACGAGATGGCCGCCAGCGTGCTGGTCACCGACAGCCCGGCATTGGCCGACGCCACCGACCGTGAGCTGTCCGTGCAGTTGGAGACCACCGTGCACCGCGCGCGGGTGACCGCTGCGCTGAGCGGTCAGCAGTCGGCGACCGTGCTGGTCGACGACATCGACGCCGGCGTGCGGGCGGTCAATGCCTACGCCGCCGAGCATCTGGAGGTCCAGACCGTCGATGCTGCCGCCGTGGCGGACCGGATCCGTTCTGCGGGAGCCATTTTCGTCGGCCCGTACTCACCGGTGAGCCTCGGTGACTACTGCGCGGGGTCCAACCACGTGCTGCCCACCGCGGGCTGCGCCCGGCACTCCAGCGGGTTGTCGGTGCAGACGTTCCTGCGCGGCATCCACGTCGTCGACTACACCGAGGCTGCCCTCAAGGACGTGTCCGGGCACGTGATCACGCTGGCCAAGGCCGAGAACCTGCCCAGTCACGGCGAAGCGGTGCGGCGGAGGTTCGAGCGGTGATGAGCGCTTGCGCGAAGAACGAACAGGCGGTGATCGTGTCCATTCCGGGCGCAGGCGTCTCCCTGGACGATCTGCCGCTGCGTGAGGACC
Source organism: Mycobacterium sp. NAZ190054 (assembly GCF_001545925.1). Taxonomy (GTDB): domain Bacteria; phylum Actinomycetota; class Actinomycetes; order Mycobacteriales; family Mycobacteriaceae; genus Mycobacterium. The sequence continues at coordinate 8,965 of NZ_LMVQ01000035.1, forward strand.
TGCGCGGGAAGTCCCCGTACGGTGCTCCGCAGTTGGCGGTTCCGGTGCGGCTGAACACCAACGAGAACCCGCACCCGCCGACGCAGGCGCTGATCGACGACGTCGCCGAATCGGTGCGGGCGGTGGCCGCGGAACTGCACCGCTACCCCGACCGCGACGCCGTCGCGCTGCGCGCCGACCTCGCCGCCTACCTGAGTGCACAGACCGGCGACGCCGTCGGCGTCGAGAACGTGTGGGCGGCCAACGGTTCCAACGAGATCCTGCAGCAGCTGCTGCAGGCCTTCGGTGGGCCGGGCCGCAGCGCGATCGGTTTCGTGCCGTCGTACTCGATGCACCCGATCATCTCCGACGGCACCCAGACCCGGTGGCTGGTGGCCAACCGCGGCGACGACTTCGGTCTCGACGCGGCCGTCGCCGCGACCGCGATCAAGGAACACAACCCCGACATCGTCTTCGTCACCAGCCCCAACAACCCGTCGGGACAGAGCGTTTCCCTGGACGACCTGCGCTTGCTGCTGGACGCCATGACGGGCGGGATCATGATCGTCGACGAGGCCTACGGCGAGTTCTCGTCGCAGCCCAGCGCGATCGGGCTGATCGACAGCTACCCGACCAGGCTCGTCGTCAGCCGCACCATGAGCAAGGCGTTCGCGTTCGCCGGTGGGCGGCTCGGCTACCTCGTCGCGGCACCCGCGGTGATCGACGCGATGCTGCTGGTGCGTCTGCCGTATCACCTGTCGTCGGTCACCCAGGCCGCGGCCCGTGCCGCGCTGCGGCACGCCGACGACACCCTGGGCAGCGTCGCGACGCTGATCGCGGAACGGGAACGGGTGTCCGACGCGTTGACGGGGATGGGTTTCCGGGTGATTCCGAGTGACGCGAACTTCATTCTGTTCGGTGAGTTCGCCGATGCGCCGGCCACCTGGCAGCGCTATCTGGACGACGGCGTGCTGATCCGCGACGTCGGCATTCCCGGATACCTGCGCACCACCATCGGCCTGGCCGAAGAGAACGACGCGCTGCTGGCCGCCAGCGCCCGAATAGGAGCACCGTGAGCGAACCGATTCGCCCCGCCCGACGCGCCAAAGTCGAGCGCAAGACCAAGGAGTCCGACATCGTCGTCGAGCTCGACCTGGACGGCACCGGGCAGGTCAGCGTCGACACCGGGGTCCCGTTCTTCGACCACATGTTGACCTCGCTGGGCAGCCACGCCAGCTTCGACCTGACGATCAAGGCCGTCGGCGACGTCGAGATCGAGGGTCACCACACCATCGAGGACACCGCGATCGTGCTCGGCCAGGCGCTCGCGCAGGCGCTGGGCGACAAGAAGGGCATCCGCCGTTTCGGTGACGCGTTCATCCCGATGGACGAATGCCTGGCCCACGCCGCGGTCGACGTCTCGGGGCGGCCCTACTTCGTGCACACCGGCGAGCCGGAGTACATGGTGCAGTTCACCATTGCCGGTTCGGCGGCGCCGTACCACACGGTGGTCAACCGGCACGTCTTCGAGTCGCTGGCCTACAACGCCCGGATCGCGCTGCACGTGCGCACCCTCTATGGGCGCGATCCGCACCACATCACCGAGGCCGAGTACAAGGCCGTCGCCCGCGCGCTGCGCCAGGCTGTCGAGTACGACCCCCGGGTCAGTGGCGTGCCGTCGACCAAAGGCACACTGTGACAGCCAGACTCGTCGTCCTGGATTACGGATCGGGCAACCTCCGTTCGGCGCAGCGCGCCCTGGAGCGGGTCGGCGCGCAGGTCGAGGTCACCGCCGACCCCGATGCGGCCGCCAACGCCGACGGCCTGGTGGTGCCGGGCGTGGGTGCGTTCGAGGCGTGCATGACCGGGCTGCGGGGGATCGGCGGCGAGAAGATCATCGCCGACCGGCTGGCGGCGGGCCGGCCGGTGCTGGGGGTGTGCGTCGGCATGCAGATCCTGTTCTCGCGTGGCGTGGAGTTCGGTGTGGAGACGGCGGGGTGCGGCCAGTGGCCGGGCTCGGTGATCCGGCTGGACGCGCCGGTGATCCCGCACATGGGCTGGAACGTCGTCGACGCCCCCGCCGGCAGCGTGCTGTTCAAGGGCATGGACGCCGACACCCGGTTCTACTTCGTGCACTCCTACGCCGCCCAGCAGTGGGAAGGTGCGGACAGCGCGCTGCTCACCTGGGCCACCCACCATGTGCCGTTCCTGGCCGCGGTCGAGGACGGCCCGCTGTCGGCCACTCAGTTCCACCCGGAGAAGAGCGGTGACGCCGGCGCCGAATTACTGTCGAACTGGGTCGGGGCGCTAAGTTGACCAGCGTGAATTCCACGAACGTCTCGTCGAAGTTGATCCTGCTGCCCGCCGTCGATGTGGTCGAGGGCCGCGCTGTCCGGCTGGTACAGGGCCAGGCCGGCAGCGAGACCGAGTACGGTTCGGCACTCGAGGCGGCGCTGACGTGGCAGCGTGACGGCGCGGAGTGGATCCACCTGGTCGACCTCGACGCGGCGTTCGGCCGCGGCTCCAACCGAGAACTGCTCGCCGACGTCGTCGGCCGACTCGACGTCGCCGTCGAGCTGTCCGGCGGGATCCGCGACGACGATTCGCTGGCCGCCGCGCTGGCCACCGGCTGCGCGCGGGTGAACCTGGGCACCGCGGCGCTGGAGAATCCGCAGTGGTGCGCCAAGGTGGTCGCCGAGCACGGCGACAAGGTCGCGGTGGGCCTCGACGTCAAGATCCAGGACGGTCAGTACCGCCTGCGCGGGCGCGGCTGGGAGACCGACGGCGGTGATCTGTGGACGGTACTGGAACGCCTTGACCGCGAGGGATGCTCGCGCTTCGTCGTCACCGACGTGACCAAGGACGGCACCCTCAACGGACCGAACCTGGAACTGCTGGCCCAGGTCTGCGACCGCACCGACGCGCCGGTCATCGCGTCCGGCGGCGTGTCCAGCCTCGATGACCTGCGCGCGATCGCGACGCTGACCGACCGCGGCGTCGAAGGCGCGATCGTCGGGAAGGCGCTCTACGCAGGCCGATTCACGCTGCCGCAGGCCCTCGACACGGTCCGCGCGTGAGCCTCGGGCCCAAGCAGCTCGCTGATCTGCTCGATACCGCGGCGGGCGTGCTGGACGCGGCGTCGGGTCAGTTCGTGGCGGGACACCGCGCCGATTCGGCGGTGGCCAAGAAGGGCAACGACTTCGCCACCGAGATCGATTTGGCCATCGAGCGACGGGTGGTCGCCGAGCTCACCCGGCTCACCGGGATCGGGGTGCACGGGGAGGAGTTCGGCGGCGAAGCGGTCGAGTCGCAAGCGGTGTGGGTGCTCGACCCGGTCGACGGCACCTTCAACTACGCGGCGGGCTCGCCGATGGCCGCGATCCTGCTGAGCCTGCTGTGGGAGGGTGAGCCCGTCCTCGGTCTGACCTGGCTGCCGTTCATGGGCCAGCGCTACACGTCGATCGCCGGGGAGCCTGTGCGGTGCAACGGTGATGCGCTCGCCCGGCTCGAGCCGGTCTGCCTCGCCGACGCGATGGTCGGGACAGGCACCTTCAACATCGACTCGCGCGGGCGCTACCCCGGCCGCTACCGGGTCAAGGTGTTGGAGAATTTGAGCCGGGAGTGTTCCCGGATGCGGATGCACGGCGCCACCGGGGTCGACTTCGCGTATGTGGCCGCCGGAATCCTCGGCGGGGCAATCAGTTTCGGTCACCACATCTGGGACCATGCGGCCGGGGTGGCGCTGGTGCGCGCCGCGGGCGGGAAAGTGACCGACCTGGCGGGGGAGGACTGGACCGCGTCCTCGCCGTCGGCGCTGGCCGCGGCGCCGGGTGTGCACGAAGAGATCCTGGCGCTCGTCAGAGCCGCCGGCGACCCGCAGGACTATCTGTGAAGCCGACGAGCGACGTCGCCACCCGGGTGATCCCGTGCCTGGACGTGGACGCCGGGCGGGTGGTCAAGGGCGTCAACTTCGCCAACCTGCGCGACGCGGGGGATCCGGTGGAACTCGCCGCGGCCTACGACGCCGAGGGCGCCGACGAGTTGACCTTCCTCGACGTCACCGCGTCGTCGTCGGGGCGCGCCACGATGCTGGAGGTGGTGCGGCGCACCGCCGAGCAGGTGTTCATCCCGCTCACGGTCGGCGGCGGTGTGCGTTCGGTCGCCGATGTCGACGTGCTGTTGCGGGCGGGGGCAGACAAGGTGTCGGTGAACACCGCGGCGATCGCCCGGCCGGAACTGCTCTCGGAGCTGTCGCGCCAGTTCGGCTCGCAGTGCATCGTGTTGTCGGTCGATGCCCGCACGGTGCCCGAGGGTTCACAGCCGACACCGTCGGGCTGGGAGGTCACCACCCACGGCGGCCGTCGCGGCACCGGGATCGACGCGGTCGAATGGGCGGCCCGCGGCGCGGAACTCGGGGTGGGGGAGATCCTGCTCAACTCGATGGACGCCGACGGCACCAAGACCGGATTCGACCTGAAGATGCTGCGCGCGGTGCGCGGCGCCGTCACGGTGCCGGTGATCGCCAGCGGCGGTGCGGGCGCGGTCGAACATTTCGCACCGGCCGTCTTCGCCGGGGCCGACGCGGTGCTGGCGGCCAGCGTGTTCCATTTCCGGGATCTGACCGTCGGTCAGGTGAAGGCAGCGATGAAAGCCGAAGGGATCGTGGTGCGATGAGTCTGGACCCGGCGATCGCAGCACGGCTGAAGCGCAACGCCGACGGACTGTTCACCGCGGTGGTGCAGGAGCGTGCCACGGGCCAGGTGCTGATGGTCGCCTGGATGGACGACGACGCGCTCGCGCGGACCTTGGAAACCCGTGAGGCGACTTATTTTTCGCGCTCGCGCAACGAGCAGTGGGTGAAGGGACTCACGTCCGGGCACACCCAGTACGTGCATTCGGTGCGGCTGGACTGCGACGGCGACACCGTGCTGTTGGAGGTCGACCAGGTCGGCGCGGCCTGCCACACCGGCGACCACACGTGCTTCGACGCCGACCTGCTGCTGGGTCCGCAGACCTAGTGTCGCCAGTCTGAATTCGGTTCACGGGTGTGAGGTGGGACGGTCGTGTCGCAGCTTCCGCATGACCTCTGTGGCAGGTGTTGACATGTCACATCTCAACGCTCCGCGGTGTCTATAGGACATGACTGAGGACACGACCGACGAAGCGACGCTGCGGCGGTTCCATGACGCCACCAACAGCCGCGACACCGAGACCATCTCGACGATGATCGACGAGATCGTGGATCCGGATGTGCTCTTCCACGCGCCGGTACCGATGGACGCGGCGGGCCCGCAGGCACTCAAGCAGGTGTGGGAGGTGCTGCCGCGTGCGTTTCCCGATCTTCATGTCGAGGTCGAGGACGTGATTGCGCAGGGCGACAAGGTCGTTTGCCGGAACACGGTGACCGGTACCCACCTGGGCGAGTACCGGGGCCTGCCGCCGACCGGCAAATCGGTCGCCTACAGCGAGATCTTCATATTCCGCTTCGCCGGCGGTCGAATCGCCGAGATCTGGGGTGTTGTCGACGTGCTGTCACAGCTGCGACAACTCGGTGCCCTTCCGCCCCACACCCGTGAACCACATTCAGACGCGCGTCACTAGACGATGCGGCTGGCCTTCGCGCGGGCGGTCCAGCGTCCTTCGTCGTAGCCGACCACGACGGGATGGGCGAACGCCTCCGAGACGGTGTCGGTGGTGATCGTCTCGCGGGCCGGCCCGCTGGCCACCGCGCGCCCCTCGGCGATCAACAGCGCGTGCGTGGTCGTCGTCGGCAGTTCCTCGAGGTGATGGGTGACCAGGATCGACGCCACCTCGGGATGGGTCTGGTCGAGCGAGTCGATGGTCTCCAGCAGCTGTTCACGGGCCGCCACGTCCAGCCCGGTCGACGGTTCGTCGAGCAGCAGCAACCGCGGCTCGGCAATCAGCGCCCGCGCGATCAGGGTGCGGCCGCGTTCCCCCTGCGACAGCGTCGGCCACACGTCGTCGGCCTTGTGGGACAACCCGACCGCCGAGATCATCGCGTCGGCGCGGTCGCTCTCCGCGGCCGACGGTGCCCACCGCATCGGAGTGTCGATGGTGGCGGTGATGCCGGTCAGCACCACCTCGCGCACCGTCAGCGGGTACTGCAGCTGATGGCGCGGATTGACGTGCCCGATGTGGTGACGCAGCCCGGCCAGGTCCACCCGGCCCAACTGGTCGCCGAGGATGCGCACCGTGCCCGATGTCGGAAAGGTCACGGCCGCACAGAAACCCAGCAGTGTGCTCTTGCCGGCGCCGTTGGGTCCCAACAGCGCCCAGTGCTCGCCGGAGTTCACGGTCAGCGAGACACCGTCGATGATCTGTTTGCCGCTGCGGCGGAACGTGACGTCGGTGAGTTCGAGGACCGGCGTCATGAGCGGCGCCGCAACGCTGCCAGGGCCTTGTCGGCGTGGGTTTCCATGCTGAACTCGCTGGCGATGACCTCCAGCACCGTGCGGTCGGTGTCGATGACGAACGTGGTGCGCTTGACCGGCATGAACTTGCCGAGCAGCCCGCGTTTGACCCCGAACTGTGTCGCCACCGTGCCCTCGGTGTCCGACAGCAGCGGGTAGTCGAACTTCTGCTGATCGGCGAATTTGGCCTGCTTGTCGACCGGGTCGGCACTGATGCCGACGCGGGTGGCGCCGACGGCGGCGAACTCGGTTGCCAGGTCCCGGAAGTGGCAGGCCTCCTTGGTGCAACCCGGCGTCATCGCGGCCGGGTAGAAGAACAGCACCACCGGACCGGCGGCGAGCAGGCCCGTCAGCGACGTCGCCGTCCCTGTCTGGTCCGGCAGTTCGAAATCGGCGACCCGATCACCCGGTTTGAGGGGATTCATGTTCTCAACCGTACTTCTGGGACAATCTCGGGGTGCAGACGACCGCCACCCTCAGCGTGACCACGACGCGTGAGGACTTCCGGGCGCTGGCCGCCGAGCACCGCGTGGTCCCGGTGACCCGCAAAGTGCTCGCCGACAGCGAGACGCCGTTGTCGGCGTACCGCAAACTCGCCGCCAACCGCCCCGGAACGTTCCTCCTCGAGTCGGCCGAGAACGGCCGGTCGTGGTCGCGCTGGTCGTTCATCGGTGCCGGCGCCCCGTCGGCGCTGACGGTCCGTGACGGCGAGGCGGTCTGGCTGGGTGTCATCCCGCGGGACGCGCCCTCCGCGGGTGATCCGTTGCAGGCGCTGCGCGCGACGCTGGCGTTGCTGGAGACCGCGCCGCTGCCCGGGCTGCCGCCGCTGTCGTCGGGGCTGGTCGGCTTCTTCACCTACGACATGGTGCGCCGCTTGGAGCGGTTGCCCGAGCTGACCGTCGATGATCTCGGGTTGCCCGACATGATGCTGCTGCTGGCCACCGACATCGCCGCGGTCGACCATCACGAGGGCACGATCACGTTGGTGGCCAACGCGGTGAACTGGAACGGCACCGACGAACGCGTCGACTGGGCCTACGACGACGCCGTGGCCCGGTTGGACGTGATGACCGCGGCGCTGGCCGAACCGCTGACCTCGACCGTCGCGACGTTCCACCGACCGGCGCCCGAGCACCGGGCCCAGCGCACCGTCGAGGAGTACACCGCGATCGTCGACAAGCTCGTCGGTGACATCGAGGCCGGCGAGGCGTTCCAGGTGGTGCCGTCGCAACGCTTCGAGATGGACACCGCCGCCGATCCGCTCGACGTGTACCGGATGCTGCGGGTGACCAACCCGAGCCCCTACATGTATCTGCTCAACGTTCCCGACGAGCATGGCGGACTTGACTTCTCGATCGTCGGGTCCAGCCCCGAAGCGCTGGTCACCGTCAAGGACGGACGCGCGACCACGCACCCGATCGCGGGCACCCGGTGGCGCGGCGACACCGAGGAGGAGGACCTTCTGCTGGAGAAGGAACTGCTCTCCGACGAGAAGGAGCGGTCCGAGCATCTGATGCTCGTCGACCTCGGCCGCAACGACCTGGGCCGGGTCTGCCTGCCCGGGACGGTGAAGGTCGAGGACTACAGCCACATCGAGCGCTACAGCCACGTCATGCACCTGGTGTCCACGGTCACCGGGCTGCTCGCCGACGACAAGACCGCGCTGGACGCCGTGACGGCGTGTTTCCCGGCCGGGACGCTGTCCGGTGCGCCGAAAGTCCGGGCGATGGAGTTGATCGAGGAGGTCGAGAAGACCCGGCGCGGCCTCTACGGCGGGGTGCTCGGCTACCTCGACTTCGTCGGCAACGCGGACTTCGCGATCGCGATCCGCACCGCACTGATGCGCGGCGGCACCGCCTACGTGCAGGCCGGCGGTGGTGTCGTCGCCGACTCGAACGGGCCCTACGAGTACAACGAGGCGGCCAACAAGGCCCGCGCGGTACTGGCGGCGATCGCGGCGGCCGAGACGCTGAGCGAGCCGTGACCCGCGTCGCGCAACTCCTGCTGGTGCTCGCCGCGGCGGGCCTGTGGGGGGCGTCGCGGCTGACCTGGGTGCAGATCACGTCGTTCGACGGCCTCGGGCAGCCGAAGACGACCGACCTGGCCGGCTCGACGTGGTCGACGGCGCTGGTCCCGCTCGCGCTGCTGGTCCTCGCCGCCGCCGTCGCCGCGCTCGCGGTGCGCGGTTGGCCGTTGCGGGTGCTGGCGGTGCTGGTCGCGGGTGCGAGCGCCGGCATGGGCTATCTGGCGATCAGTCTGTGGGTGATCGCCGACGACGCCGTGCGCGCCACCCGGCTGGCCGACGTGCCGGTGACGGATCTGCTCGACACGCAGCGGCACTACACCGGTGCGGTGGTCACGTTGGTCGCCGCGGTGCTGTCGCTGCTCGGCGCCGTGCTGTTGATGCGCTCGGCGACCCACAGGCGCGCCGAGGCGTCGCGGTACACGCGTCGCCGCGCCGCGGGGGACGACATCGGTGACGTGGGGCTGTCGGAGCGGATGATCTGGGACGCCCTCGACGAGGGACGCGACCCGACCAACCCGGACAACCAGGGGCGGTGACGAAGCATGGCTCGGTGGCGACTACCCTTCGTTATGAATCGGACGGCCGTCAGGGGAAGGGAAACGACGCCTATGGGTTCGGCGACCGTGCTCGACTCCATCATCGAGGGAGTCCGCGCTGACGTTGCCGCTCGCGAAGCCGTCGTCAGCTTGGACGAGGTCAAGGAGCAGGCCAGGCGCGCCCCGGCGCCGATCGACGTGATGGCCGCGCTGCGTGCGCCCGGTATCGCAGTCATCGCCGAGGTCAAGCGGGCCAGCCCGTCGCGCGGAGAGTTGGCCCCGATCGGCGATCCGGCCGCGCTCGCCCGTGCCTACGAGGACGGCGGTGCGCGGGTCATCAGCGTGCTGACCGAACAGCGGCGCTTCAACGGCTCACTGGACGATCTCGACGCGGTGCGCGCCGCAGTGTCGATTCCCGTGCTGCGCAAGGACTTTATCGTTCGGCCCTACCAGATCCACGAAGCCCGGGCCCACGGTGCGGACATGCTGCTGCTGATCGTGGCGGCTCTCGAACAGCCCGCGCTGGAGTCGCTTCTCGAGCGCACCGAATCGCTGGGCATGACGGCCCTGGTCGAGGTGCACACCGAGGAGGAGGCGGACAGGGCCCTGCAGGCGGGTGCGTCGGTGATCGGGGTGAACGCCCGTGATCTCAAGACCCTGGAGGTCGACCGGGACTGCTTCGCCAGGATCGCCCCCGGACTGCCGAGCAAGGTGATCCGCGTCGCCGAGTCGGGCGTGCGCGGCACCGCCGACCTGCTGGCCTACGCCGGCGCCGGTGCCGATGCGGTGCTCGTCGGCGAGGGCCTCGTCACCAGTGGGGATCCGCGCGGCGCTGTCGCCGACCTGGTCACCGCCGGCACCCATCCGTCGTGCCCGAAACCCGCGCGTTAAGTGGTCGACTTCGCCGGTCCCGAACTGCCGCGCGCCAGCGCCGCGGTCGCCGAGCCCACGTCCCACGACCCCGACGAGCGGGGTCACTTCGGTGTCTACGGCGGCAGGTACGTCCCCGAGGCGCTGATGGCCGTCATCGAGGAGGTGACCGCCGCCTACGAGAAGGCCCGCGGTGACCAGGCGTTCCTCGACGAACTCGACAGGCTGCAGCGGCACTACACCGGGCGACCGTCACCCCTGTACGAGGCCGAGCGGCTCAGCGAGCACGCCGGCGGTTCGCGGATCTTCCTGAAGCGAGAAGACCTCAACCACACCGGATCCCACAAGATCAACAACGTGCTGGGCCAGGCGCTGCTGGCCAAGCAGATGGGCAAGACCCGGGTCATCGCCGAGACGGGCGCGGGCCAGCACGGTGTCGCGACGGCGACGGCGTGCGCGTTGTTGGGCCTGGAGTGCGTCATCTACATGGGTGCCGTCGACACTGCGCGTCAGGCGCTCAACGTGGCCCGGATGCGGTTGCTCGGAGCGTCGGTGGTCGCGGTGGAGTCCGGTTCGAAGACGTTGAAGGACGCGATCAACGAGACCTTCCGCGACTGGGTCACCAATGCCGACAACACGTACTACTGCTTCGGCACGGCCGCGGGCCCGCACCCGTTCCCGATGATGGTGCGTGACTTCCAGCGGGTGATCGGCCTGGAAGCACGCGCCCAGATGCTCGACCAGGCCCACCGGTTGCCCGACGCGGTCGTCGCTTGCGTGGGCGGCGGGTCCAACGCCATCGGGATCTTCCACGCGTTCATCGACGATCCCGGTGTGCAGCTGTTCGGGTTCGAAGCCGCCGGTGACGGCGTCGAAACCGGCCGCCACGCCGCGACGTTCACCGGTGGATCGCCGGGAGCCTTCCAGGGGTCGTACTCGTACCTGCTGCAGGACGAGGACGGTCAGACCATCGAGTCGCACTCCATCTCGGCGGGTCTGGACTATCCGGGGGTAGGCCCTGAGCACGCGTTGCTCAAGGACGTGGGCCGGGCTCAGTACCGGCCGATCACCGATACCGAGGCGATGGACGCACTGTCGCTGCTGAGCCGCACCGAGGGGATCATCCCGGCGATTGAATCCGCGCACGCGGTGGCCGGCGCCCTGAAGCTGGGCAGGGAGCTGGGATCCGGGTCCCTCATCCTGGTGAACGTGTCCGGTCGCGGCGACAAGGACGTCGAGACAGCGGCCAAGTGGTTCGGTCTGTTGGAGGACGGGGCGAAATGAGCCGGCTGGCTGGACTGTTCGATTCCTGCCGCGCCGAGAGCCGCTCGGCGCTGATCGGCTATCTGCCCACGGGATTCCCCGACGTCGAATCCTCCATCGCGGCGATGGTCGCTCTGGTCGAATCCGGCTGCGACATCGTCGAAGTCGGGGTCGCCTACTCCGACCCCGGTATGGACGGGCCGACGATCGCAGCGGCGACCGAGGTAGCACTGCGCGGGGGTGTTCGGGTGAACGACGCGCTGCGAGCGGTCGAGGCGATCAGCAACGCCGGCGGCAGTGCAGTGGTGATGACCTACTGGAACCCGGTGCTGCGCAAAGGTGTTGACACGTTTGCCCGGGACCTGGCCGCGGCGGGCGGACTGGGCATGATCACCCCGGATCTGATCCCGGACGAAGCAGAGGAGTGGCTGGCGGCTTCGGAAGCCCACGACCTCGACCGGATCTTCCTGGTGGCTCCGTCCTCGACACCGGAGCGGCTGGCCGCGACCGTGCGGGCCTCGCGAGGGTTCGTCTACGCGGCTTCGACGATGGGCGTCACCGGCGCCCGCGACGCGGTGTCGAACGCCGCGCCGGAGCTCGTGCGCCGGGTCAAATCGGTCTCCGACATCCCGGTCGGGGTGGGCCTGGGGGTTCGCTCACGGGAGCAGGCTGCCGAGATCGGCGCCTACGCCGACGGAGTCATCGTCGGATCGGCCCTGGTGTCGGCCCTCAAGGAGGGCATTCCGGCGGTGCGGGCGCTGACCGCGGAACTCGCTGACGGTGTGCGGCAGAGGATCACTGCGTGACAACGACGGTCCTGGCGTACATCCCCAGTCCATCTCAGGGGGTCTGGCACCTAGGGCCTTTCCCCGTCCGCGCCTACGCGCTGTTCATCATCGCCGGCATCATCGCCGCGCTGGTGATCGGGGACCGGCGATGGGTGGCCCGCGGCGGTGAGCCAGGCGTCATCTACGACGTCGCCTTGTGGGCGGTGCCTTTCGGTCTGATCGGCGGACGCCTGTACCACGTGATGACGGACTGGCGCACGTACTTCGGTGAGGGCGGCGTGGGTGCCGGCGCGGCACTGCGGATCTGGGACGGCGGCCTCGGTATCTGGGGAGCCGTGGCCCTCGGCGGTGTGGGCGCGTGGATAGCGTGCCGGCGCCGGGGCATACCGTTGCCCGCGTTCGGCGACGCGATCGCGCCGGGAATCGTGCTCGCGCAGGCGATCGGGCGTCTAGGCAACTATTTCAACCAGGAGCTCTACGGCCGCGAGACCACGCTGCCGTGGGGTCTGGAGATCTACGAACGGGTGAATGCGGCCGGGGTACCGGACTCGCTCAACGGGGTGTCGACCGGTGAGCTGATCCACGTCGTGCACCCGACGTTCCTGTACGAGTTGTTGTGGAACCTGCTGGTTTTCGCTGTGCTGATCCTGGTCGACCGCAGGTTCAACATCGGCCACGGCCGGCTGTTCGCGCTGTATGTCGCCGGGTACTGCGTGGGCCGGTTCTGGATCGAGCTGATGCGCAGCGACACCGCCACCGAACTCGCCGGCATCCGGATCAACTCGTTCACGTCGACGTTCATCTTCATCGGCGCCGTCGTCTACGTCATGGTGGCCCCCAAGGGCCGTGAGGATCCCGCGGCTCTCAAAGGCGAGCCGGCCGCAGATGCGGGCGTCGAGGACGTGGCCAAGGACGTCGCTGTCGCGTCCGCCGTGGGGATCGTGGCTGCCGCCAAGGTCGCCGAAGAAGACGAGGCGAGAGAATCGGCGGAGGACTCTGCGGAGCTAGAAGCCTTGGTCGCCGAGCTGGACGCCGTGGAGCCAGGCGACGAGGAGAAGGACGAGACCGAGGCTGGCGTCGGGTCGATAGACGGCGACGAGGTCGCCGAAGATCCGATGACGGAGACGGCGGAGTCCGCCGAGGACGAAGCTGGGCCGGAGGTCGCCGAGGCCGGTGGGCTGGGTTCGGTTGAGGGTGACGAGGCGGCTGAGGCTGTCGCGGGGGCCTCTGAGGCTCATGAGTCTGCGGTCGAGGGTGAGGCCGGCGCTGAGGAGTTGGTCGCCGAGGTCGACGCAGAGGCGGAGGAGCCTGCTGAGAACGAGGTCGGCCCGGAGGCCGCCGACGACGCTGTTGCAGCTGAAGTCGCTGAGCTCGAAACACAGTTGGTGACCGACGGGGACGCCGCTGAGAGCGAGGCTGGGCCGGAGGTCGCCGAGGCCGGTGGGCTGGGTTCGGTTGAGGGTGACGAGGCGGCTGAGGCTGTCGCGGGGGCCTCTGAGGCTCATGAGTCGGCGGTCGAGGGTGAGGCCGGCGCTGAGGAGTTGGTCGCCGAGGTCGACGCAGAGGCGGAGATCGCCGAGGATGCTGTCGGCGAGGACGAGTCTGATGTCGGTGAACAGGACGACGTTGCAGCTGAGGTCGCTGAGCTCGATACCGAGTCGGTGACCGAAGGGGAGGCCGCGGACAGCGACGCTGAGCCGGAGATCGCCGAGGATGCTGTCGGCGAGGACGAGTCTGATGTCGGCGAGCAGGACGACGTTGCAGCTGAGGTCGCTGAGCTCGATACCGAGTCGGTGACCGAAAGGGAGCCTGCGGAGGTCGTGGAGGTCGGTGGCCTGGGTTCGGTTGAAGGTGACGAGGCGGCTGAGGCTGTCGCGGGGGCCTCTGAGGCTCATGAGTCCGCGGTCGAGGGTGAGGCCGGCGGGGAGGCCGCGGACAGCGACGCTGAGCCGGAGGTCGCCGAGGGCGCTGTCAATGAGGCCGATGGGTCTGGTGTCGACAAGCAGGACGACGTCGCAGCTGAGGTCGCTGAGGTTGACGCCGAGTCGCTGACTGAGAGTGACGAGGCGGCCGAGACTGATGAGTCTGCCGTCGGAGGTGAGGCCGGCACTGAGGAGTCGGCCGCCGAGGTCGACGCCGAACCGGAAGTCAGGGAGACGGGCACCGGCGAAGCCGAATCGCCCTCTGGCGGTGTCAGATCCGAGGTCGTCGGACGAGTCCGTCAGTGGATCAGGCGGCGCCGGGATCGCTGACCGGACCCCTGCTGCAAGTCGCGAGCTCAAAGGCAGCGATAACAGGGTGGATAAGCGGTAGCGTTTTCCTGGCTGCAGGGTCGTCGACGGTTCTGCCGCCCCTGGCACTCGGCGGCCCGGACGGGAGGCACCATGAAGCGCTGCGTCGTCGGAACATTGGCTGCCCTGTTGATGGCTGCCCAGCTGATCGCCTCCGCTCCGTGGGCCAGTGCCGGTTGCCTGTACGGAGGAGGCTTCATCAGCAAGTGTGACGAACCGGTCCAGCCTGACGGCACCTGGCAACGTTGTGTGGGAGTTGCCCGCTGGGTCCCCAGCGGTTTCAGTTCCCACCTGGTGCCCGAGAAGCGGTGCGGCCTGATGGGCCCCGGCCGATTCTCGCCGGATCCCGCCTTCACCGACCCGCCGACGCACATCGACGGCTGAGCGCCGGAGCGACGCCCGCTACCGGCAGTCGCCCTCGGGACACCGGTTCGCGCGCGGGCGCTCTGGCATGCTGGTGTCATGACCGAGCCCCCCTTCAGCGGCAACGACGGCGGAAATCCGCATCCGCCACCACCGCCACCGCCACCGCCGGGCTATGCGCCATCGGGATCTCAGTACTCGCCGCCGCCGGGTTCCTATCCGCCGCCGGCGGGTGGGTTTCCTGCCGGGTACCCGGACCCGGCCGCGCCGTGGGGTCGCCATCCGGTGACAGGTGAACCGCTTTCGGAGAAATCCAAAGTGGTGGGCGGGCTGCTCCAACTCGTCGGGCTCCTGGGCCTGGTGGGCATCGGACGCATCTACCTGGGCTATATGAAGTTGGGCGTCATCCAGCTCGTCGTCGGGCTGGTCACCTGCGGGGTGGGCGCTGTCATCTGGGGCATCATCGACGCGATCCTCATCCTGACCGACAAGGTGCGCGATCCGGAGGGGCGTCCGCTGCGCGATGGCACCTAGCTCCGGCTCGGACACCCGGAACCGGCTGCTGCTCGGACTCGGCGCCGGCGTGGTCTCCGTCGGTGCCCTCGCCTACATCGGCATCGGCGACCCGCACAGCCCGACTTTCCTGTTCCCGCCGTGCCCGTTCAAGGCGCTGACGGGATGGAACTGTCCGGCCTGCGGCGGGCTGCGCATGACCCACGACCTGCTCCACGGGGATCTGGCCGCGGCGTTCGTCGACAACGCCTTCGTGCTCATCGGTGCGCCGCTGCTCCTGGCCTGGGTGCTGCTGCGGCGGCGGCAAGGCAGGCCCGCTCTGACCACACCCACCTACGTCGTCGTTCTCACCGCAGTCCTGGCATGGACCGTGATCCGCAACCTGCCGGGATTCCCGCTGGTCCCGACTGTTCTCGACGGGTGAGAGGGCCGCGCTGTTACACTCGGCAGACGGGCCGGTGCAGTCCCTGACGATGAAATCAGGACTGTGAAGGCGGGTTTCCATGCTCTTTTCGGCTCTGCCCGAACCCCAAGGCTTATACGACCCCGGCAACGAGGCGGATTCCTGCGGTGTGGCCATGGTGGTCGACATCCAGGGTCGTCGCTCGCATTCGATCGTCGCCGACGGCCTCATCGCCCTCGAACATCTCGAACACCGTGGGGCTGCGGGCGCCGAAGCCACCAGCGGTGACGGCGCCGGCATCCTGATCCAGCTTCCTGTCGACCTGTTGTCTGAGGTCGTCGACTTCCCGCTGCCCACCCCCGCCCCCGACGGCGCCAACACCTTCGCCGCCGGGATCTGTTACCTGCCGCAGGACCACGCCGCCCGCAACGAGGCCCGCGAGACCGTCGAAGCCATCGCCGTCGACGAGGGTCTTGAGGTGCTCGGTTGGCGCGAGATGCCCGTCGATCCCGACGGAGCCGAGTTGGGCGCGACGGCGCTCAACTGCATGCCCCACATGGCGCAGTTCTTCGTCGCCGCCCCGCAGCGCAATGGATCCCGGCCCGCCGGCATCGAACTCGACCGGCGCGTCTACCCGCTGCGTAAACGTGCCGAACGCGGCGGGGTCTACTTCCCGTCGCTGTCCAGCCGCACCATGGTCTACAAGGGCATGCTCACCACATTGCAGCTGCCGCAGTTCTTTGCAGACCTCCGCGACCAACGCTGCATCAGTGCCATCGCCATCGTGCACAGCCGCTTCTCCACCAACACGTTCCCGTCCTGGCCGTTGGCGCACCCGTTCAGGTTCGTCGCTCACAACGGCGAGATCAACACTGTGCGCGGCAACCGCAACCGCATGCACGCCCGGGAAGCCATGCTCGCAAGCGCCGCCATTCCGGGCGACCTGAGCAGGCTCTCGCCGATCTGCACGCCCGACGCATCCGACTCGGCCTCCTTCGACGAGGTCCTCGAGTTGCTGCACCTCGGTGGGCGCAGCCTGCCGCACGCCGTACTGATGATGATCCCCGAAGCGTGGGAGAACAACACCACGATGGAGGCGGACGAGCGCGCCTTCTGGCAGTTCCACGCCTCGTTGATGGAGCCCTGGGACGGACCGGCCTGCGTCACCTTCACCGACGGAACGCTCGTCGGTGCGGTGCTGGACCGCAACGGATTACGGCCCGGACGTTGGTGGCGGACCATCGACGACCGCGTCATCCTCGCCAGCGAGGCCGGCGTTCTGGACGTACCGTCGGCCGAGATCGTCGCCAAGGGCAGGCTGCAGCCCGGCAAGATGTTCCTGGTCGACACCGCGGCGGGCCGTATCGTCTCCGACGACGAGATCAAGGAGAAACTCGCCCAAGCCGAACCGTACGGCGAATGGCTGCATTCCGGTCTGCTCGAGCTGGCGACACTGCCCGAGCGCGCGCGGGTGCAGCCCAACCACGAATCGGTGGTCCGTCGTCAGGTGAGCTTCGGCTACACCGAAGAGGAGCTGCGGATCCTGCTGTCCCCGATGGCGGCCTCGGGCGCCGAGCCGCTGGGTTCGATGGGCACCGACACCCCCGTCGCCGTGCTGTCGCAGCGGTCGAAGCTGCTCTACGACTACTTCGTGGAGCTGTTCGCCCAGGTGACAAACCCACCGCTGGACGCCATCCGGGAACAGGTCGTGACGTCGATGGCCCGCATCATGGGCCCCGAGCAGAACCTGTTGGAGCCCTCGGCCGCGTCGTGTCGCCAGATCAAGCTCGACTGGCCGGTCCTGGACAACGACGAGCTCAACAAGATCGTCCACATCAACGACGACGGTGAACATCCCGGGCTGCGTACCGCGGTGCTGCGCGCGCTTTACGACGTCGAGCGCGGTGGGGAAGGACTGGCCGAGGCCCTCGAGGAGCTGCGCCTGCGCGCCTGCGATGCCATCGCCAAAGGCGCTCGGACGCTGGTGATCTCGGATCGGGATTCCGACCACACCAAGGCGCCGATCCCGTCGCTGCTGGCCGTGGCCGCCGTGCATCACCACCTGGTGCGCACCAAGGAGCGCACGACCGTGGCCCTGGTCGTCGAGACCGGCGACGCCCGCGAGGTCCACCACATCGCGATGCTGATCGGCTTCGGCGCGGCCGCCGTGAATCCGTACCTGGCCTTCGAGTCCATCGAGGATCTCATCCGCGAAGGTGAACTCACCGGGATCGAACCGGCCGCGGCGGTACGCAATTACCTCAAGGCGCTCGGCAAGGGCGTGATGAAGGTGATGAGCAAGATGGGCATCTCGACGGTCGCCTCGTACACCGCCGCCCAGGCGTTCGAAGCCGTCGGCATCGACAAGGCCGTCATCGACGAGTACTTCACCGGCACACCCTCCCAGCTCGGCGGCATCGGTCTCGACGTCATCGCCGAGGAGGTCAAGCTGCGGCACCGCCGCGCCTACCCCGAGAACCCCACCGAGCGCGTGCACCGGCGCCTGGAGGTCGGCGGCGAATACGCATACCGGCGCGAGGGTGAGCTGCACCTGTTCAGCCCCGAAGTGGTGTTCCTGCTTCAGCATTCCACCCGCACCGGCCGCTACGAGGTCTTCGAGAAGTACTCCGCGGAAGTGGACCGGCTGGCTCGCGAAGGCGGTGCCCTGCGCGGTCTGTTCGAGTTAAGGAAGGGGCTGCGCCCGCCGGTGCCGTTGGACGAGGTCGAGTCCGCCGACTCGATCGTCACCCGGTTCAACACCGGTGCGATGAGCTACGGGTCGATCTCGGCCGAGGCGCACGAGACGATGGCCGTGGCGATGAACAACCTCGGCGGACGGTCGAACTCCGGTGAGGGCGGCGAGGACGTCGAACGGCTCTACGACGCGAAGCGGCGCAGCGCCGTCAAACAGGTCGCCTCGGGCCGCTTCGGCGTCACCAGTGATTACCTGGTCAATGCCACCGACATCCAGATCAAGATGGCTCAGGGCGCCAAACCCGGTGAGGGCGGCCAGCTTCCGGGCTACAAGGTGTACCCGAACATCGCCAAGACCCGTCACTCGACACCGGGGGTGGGGCTCATCTCACCGCCGCCGCACCACGACATCTACTCGATCGAGGACCTCGCGCAGCTCATCCACGACCTGAAGAACGCCAACTCCGACGCGCGTATCCACGTCAAGCTGGTCAGCTCCGTCGGCGTCGGGACGGTCGCCGCCGGCGTGTCGAAGGCGCACGCCGACGTCGTGCTCATCTCCGGCTACGACGGTGGCACCGGCGCCGCGCCGTTGACCAGCCTCAAGCATGCCGGGGCACCGTGGGAGATCGGCCTTGCCGACACCCAGCAGACGCTGATGCTCAACGGACTGCGGGACCGCATCACCGTCCAGTGCGACGGCGGCATGCGCACCGCCCGGGACGTGATGGTCGCGATGCTGCTCGGCGCCGAGGAATACGGATTCGCGACCGCGCCGCTGGTGGTGGCCGGGTGCATCATGATGCGGGTGTGTCATCTCGACACCTGCCCGGTCGGGGTGGCCACCCAGAACCCGGAACTGCGGGCACGCTTCACCGGTAAGCCGGAGTTCGTGGAGAACTTCTTCCGGTTCATCGCCGAGGACATCCGCAGGTATCTGGCCGAATTGGGCTTCCGCAGCGTCGACGAGGCGGTCGGACACGTCGAAATGCTGGACACCGCCGAGGGAGTCGCGCACTGGAAGAGCAAGGGTCTGGACCTCGGCCCGATCTTCGCGGTGCCGCCCGACGCCCACACCGGGCAACCTTCGCCGCGCCGCCGGATCCGCGACCAGTACCACGCGTTGGATCAGGCGCTCGACCAGACGCTCATCCAACTGGCCGAAGGCGCCCTCGAAGACGCGCATCCGGTGCGCCTCGAACTGCCTGTGCGTAACGTCAACCGCACCGTCGGCACCCTGCTCGGCAGCGAGATCACCCGCCGCTACGGTGCGCAGGGCCTGCCCGAGGACACGGTCCACATCACGCTGACCGGATCGGCGGGACAGTCCCTCGGGGCGTTCCTGCCGCCGGGGGTCACGCTGGAACTCGTCGGCGACGCCAACGACTACGTGGGCAAAGGTCTCTCCGGCGGCAAGATCATCGTCAAACCCCAGGACGACGTGCTGTTCCTGCCCGAGGACAACGTGATCGCGGGCAACACACTGCTGTTCGGCGCCACCTCCGGTGAGCTGTACCTGCGCGGCCGGGTGGGGGAGCGGTTCGCGGCGCGGAACTCGGGTGCGCTGACCGTCGTGGAGGGCGTGGGTGACCATGCCTGCGAGTACATGACCGGTGGGCGAGTCGTGGTCCTCGGCAAGGTCGGCCGCAACATGGCGGCCGGCATGTCGGGAGGCATCGCGTTCGTGCTCGGTCTGGAATCGAGACGGGTGAACACCGAGATGGTGGAGTTGCAGCCCCTCGAGCCCGAGGATCTCGCCTGGCTGCACGACGTCGTCGCGCGGCACGCCCGCTACACCGGCAGTACGGTCGCGAACTCCGTGCTGTCCGACTGGCCCAGGCGCAGCGCGCAATTCACCAAGATCATGCCGCGCGACTACCAGCGCGTGCTGGAAGCGACCCGGATGGCCAAGGCCGAGGGCCGGGATGTCGACTCTGCGATCATGGAGGCCAGCCGTGGCTGATCCACACGGATTTCTCGAAGTCCCCAAGGTCGAGGCCAGCAAGCGGCCGGTCGACGAACGCGTCGGCGACTGGCGCGAGGTCTACGAACGTCAGGACCCGCACCAGCGCGCCGGCGAGGTGTCCCAGCAGGCCCGTCGCTGCATGGACTGCGGAATCCCGTTCTGCCATTCCGGAACTGCCGGCTGCCCGCTGGGGAACCTGATCCCGGAGTGGAACGACCTGGTGCGGCGTGGCCGATGGGACGCGGCCAGTGACCGTCTGCACGCGACCAACAACTTCCCGGAGTTCACCGGACGGCTCTGCCCGGCGCCGTGCGAGGCGGCCTGCGTGCTCTCGATCTCCGAGGAGCACACCGGCGGCAGCGTCACGATCAAGCGCATCGAGCAGACGATCGCCGACCAGGCCTGGATGGACGGCATCGTCGAACCCCAGCCCGCGGCGATCTCGACCGGCAAGAAGGTCGCGGTGGTCGGTTCGGGTCCGGCGGGTCTGGCCGCCGCGCAGCAGCTCACCCGGGCCGGACATGACGTGACCGTCTACGAGCGCGACGACCGCATCGGCGGGTTGATGCGCTATGGCATCCCGGAATACAAGCTGGAGAAGTCCGTCCTGAACCAGCGCTTGGCTCAGATGCGGGCCGAGGGAACACGTTTCGTCACCGAGTGCGAGGTCGGGGTGGACCTGCCGGTCGAGCAGCTGCGCGCTCAGCACGACGCCGTCGTGCTCGCCGTCGGCGCGCTGCGCGCCCGGGACAACCATGTCGAGGGCCGTGACCTCAACGGCGTGCACCTGGCGATGGAGCATCTGGTGCCCGCCAACAAGGAGTGCGAGGGCGACGGGCCGAGCGAGATCAGCGCCGAGGGCAAGCACGTCGTGATCATCGGCGGTGGTGACACCGGCGCCGACTGTCTGGGTACCGCGCACCGGCAGGGCGCCTTATCGGTGACCCAGCTCGACTACAACCCCGAACCGCCCGAGCAGCGCGACGATTCCCTGTCGCCGTGGCCGACATGGCCGATCGTGTTGCGCACCCGGCTGTCCCCGGCCCACGCCGAGGGCGGGCACCGCCGCTATGAAGTCGCGGTCCAGCGCTTCCTCGGTGACGACCGCGGCAATCTGCGGGCGATGGAGATCGCCGAGGTGAAGGTGGAGCGCGACGACACCGGCCGCAGGCACATCGTCCCGGTCGGCCAGACCTTTGAGATCCCGTGTGAGCTGGCGTTGCTGGCCATCGGGTTCGAAGGCGTCGAGCACATGGCACTGCTCGACGAGCTGGGCCTGACCCTGAGCCGGCGGGGCACGCTGTCGTGCGGACCGGACTGGCAGACCGAGGTGCCCGGGGTGTTCACCTGCGGGGACGCACACCGCGGTGCGTCGCTGATCGTCTGGGCCATCGCCGAGGGCCGCAGCGCTGCAAACGCCGTCGATGCCTACCTGATGGGTGACTCCGACCTGCCGGCACCGGTCCGTCCGGGCACGCTGCCGCTGGCCGTCGTCTGAATCGATTAACGACTATGCTCAGGAGTCGTGACTAGACGCGGAAAAATCGTCTGTACGCTTGGCCCGGCCACCGCTTCCGACGAGGCCGTCAGGCAATTGGTCGAGTCCGGAATGGACGTCGCCCGGCTCAACTTCAGCCACGGCGACTACCCGGATCACGAGGCCAATTACAAGCGTGTCCGGGCCGCTTCGGACGCGACCGGGCGAGCGGTCGGAATCCTCGCTGACCTGCAGGGCCCGAAGATCCGGCTCGGCCGGTTCGCCGACGGTCCGACCGTCTGGGCCAACGGCGAGACGGTCCGGATCACCGTCGAGGACTTCGCGGGCACCCACGACCGGGTGTCGACGACCTACAAACGGCTGGCCCAGGATGCGCGGCCCGGAGACCGGGTCCTCGTCGACGACGGCAACGTCGGTCTGGTCGTCGAACACATCGACGGCAACGACGTCGTCTGCACCGTCACCGAGGGCGGCAGGGTCAGCAACAACAAGGGCATGTCGCTGCCCGGCATGAACGTCTCGGCGCCCGCGCTCTCGGAGAAGGACATCGACGACCTCGAGTTCGCGGTGCGTCTCGGTGTCGACCTGGTTGCACTGTCGTTCGTCCGATCGCCCGCCGACGTCGAGCTGGTGCACGAGGTGATGGACCGTGTCGGCCGCCGGGTTCCCGTCATCGCGAAACTGGAGAAGCCCGAGGCGATCGACAACCTCGAAGCCATCGTGCTGGCCTTCGACGCGATCATGGTCGCGCGCGGTGACCTCGGGGTGGAGCTGCCGCTCGAAGAGGTGCCGCTGGTCCAGAAGCGCGCCATCCAAATGGCAAGGGAGAACGCGAAACCCGTCATCGTGGCGACCCAGATGCTGGAGTCGATGATCGAGAACTCGCGGCCCACCCGCGCCGAGGCCTCCGATGTCGCCAACGCGGTGCTCGACGGCGCCGACGCGGTGATGTTGTCGGGGGAGACCTCGGTGGGCAAGTTCCCGTTCGAGACGGTGCGCACCATGGCGCGCATCATCTCCGCGGTCGAGGAGAACTCGGTGGCCGCGCCGCCGCTGACCCATGTGCCGCGCACCAAACGCGGGGTCATCTCCTACGCCGCGCGGGACATCGGGGAGCGCCTCGACGCCAAGGCGCTGGTCGCGTTCACCCAGTCCGGCGACACGGTGCGACGCCTGGCCAGGCTGCATACGCCGCTGCCGGTGCTGGCGTTCACCGCGCTGCCCGAGGTCCGCAGTCAGCTCGCGCTGACCTGGGGCACCGAGACGTTCATCGTCCCGCACATCGAGACCACCGACGGAATGATCCGTCAGGTCGACAAGTCGATGCTCGACCTGGGCCGCTACAAGCGGGGCGACCTGGTGGTCATCGTCGCGGGTGCTCCGCCCGGCACAGTAGGCTCCACGAATCTGATCCACGTCCACCGCATCGGAGAGGACGACGTCTAGCGTCGCGCCGAACTAGGAGGTACCGAGTGTCGTCGCAGGCCGACTTCGAGGAGCTGCTGGCGATTCTTCACCTCGAACGACTCGACGACGACACCTTCGTCGGTGCACATCCGAGCAAGAACCCGGTGCGCACCTTCGGCGGTCAGATGATGGCGCAGGCGTTCGTCGCGGCCGGCCGTAGCCTCAGGTACCCCACCCCGCCCAGTGCGTTGTCGGTGCACTTCATCGCCGGCGGCGACCCCGAGCTGGACCTCGAGTTCCATGTGGTGCGGCTGCGCGACGAACGCCGGTTCGCCAACCGCCGCGTCGACGTCATGCAGAAAGGCCAGTTGCTGACCACCGCGATGGTGTCCTACCTGGCCGGCGGGAAGGGACTTGAGCACGGCGTGCAGCCGCCGCCGCTGACCGACCCGCTCACGGTGCCGCCCATCGACGACCTGTTGCGGGGCTACGAGCAGGTCGTCCCGCACTTCGCCAACGCGCTGCGTCCCATCGAGTGGCGCTACACCAACGACCCCGCGTGGATCATGCGGGACAAGGGCGAGAAGCTCACCCACAACCGGGTCTGGATGAAGGCCCAGGGCGTGATGCCCGACGATCCGGTGCTGCACACCGCGGCGATGGTGTACTCGTCGGACACCACGGTGCTCGACTCGATCATCACCACCCACGGTCTGTCGTGGGGGCATGACCGGATCTTCGCCGTGACCACCAACCACTCGGTGTGGTTCCACCGGCCGGTGCGGTTCGACGACTGGGTGTTGTACTCGACGACGTCACCGGTCGCCGCGGAGTCCCGCGGTCTGGGCAGCGGGCACTTCTTCGACCGCTCGGGTCAGCCGCTGGCCACAGTGGTGCAGGAGGGCATCGTCAAATACTTCCCGGGGCGGGCTACGGCGTCGGTGTGACGGTGATCGAGAAGGATTCCTCCACCCGCTGAGTGAACTCGTCGGCGCACTGTTGCACGGCCTGCTGGTCGGATCCGGCCCGCTGGAGGCATTCGACGTAGTCGCCACCGCCGAGATCCTTGAACAGCGCCACCCCGAGGGTCGCGTAGATCGCGACGATCACCAGGCTTGCCACAATCGCCACGGCGCCGAGCACGATCCCGGCCAGCGCGACGCCGCCGTTGGTGGCCTCGCCGCGCTTGACCCGTCCGCGGGCAAGGAATCCCAGAACGATCGCGGCGATGCCGAGCAGCACGCCGCCGGCGACCGTCCAGCACAGCAGCAGGCCGACGATCGCGAGCACCAACGCGGCGGTGCCCAGACCGTTCCGCGGCGGCGCCGGGACAGGTGGCGGGAACTCGCCGTACCCCCCGTACCCGCCATATCCCCCGTATGCGCCGTAGGGCTGGGGCGGATAGCCGCCCGGGTAGCTGCCGGGGGGAGGAGGCGGCGGGGGCGGCGGTTCGCTCATGGTGGTGAGATTACCGTCACAGGCACGTCATCCGGCAGATGGTGAGTGGCGACGACGACGGTGCGCTCCGGACCGAACAAGGCTCCGGGGGTGAGGATGTCGGTCAGCATCCGATCGGCGTCGGACGCGTCGAGATGCTCGGTCGGTTCGTCGAGGAGGATCGTCGGCGCCGTCGACACCAGCGCCCGCGCCAGCAGCAACCGCCTGCGCTGTCCGGCCGACACCGCCGCGGCGCCGCCGGCGAGCATGGTCGAGAGCCCGTCGGGCAGTCCGTCGAGCCACCGGCCGAGGCCTGCGCGGTTCAACGCATCCCGCAACTCGTCGTCGGTGGCGTCGCCGCGCGCGACGAGCAGGTTGTCCCGCACCGTGGTGGAGAACAGGTGGGCATCCTCGGCGAAGAACGCTCCCGGGGTCCGCATCAACAGCGTGGTCTTGCCGCTGCCGCTCGGACCGACGACAGCGACTCGGTCGCCGGGTTCGAGCTGCAGCGCGGCGAGGTCGGGCCGACGGTGGTCGCTGTCGGTCGGCTCGGTCAGCGCGAGCAGACGCCGGGCGGCGATGCGGCCCCGGGTGAGCGCGACGGCGGCACCCGGCAGTGCCGCGGTCGCCTCGAACGCCGCCAACGGCACCAGCATCAGGATCGCGACGAGCCCCGACAACAGCCACCGGACGCGTCCGGGCCGGGTGGTGTCCTTGACCGTCCGCTTCCACACGTACAGGTGCATCAACGCCAGGATCGAACCGAGAACAAGAATGAACATGCACGCCCTTCGCGGGTTTCACAGGTGTCAACAGCCTAGTTCGGCACCGGGACGGTGCCCTCCCCGTGAGTCACACCTGAAACACCAACCACATCCGTCACCGCGAGCCTCCCCACTCCGGACCCCCTGGTCGCCTAATCTGCGCAGACGATGGCGACCTTACGGACTGTCTTGACGCGCGCGTCGGCGCTGGTCAGCGCCGCGATGCTGACGCTGGCGCCGATCGCGGCGGCCCAGCCGCCACCCGAAGCGGGCGTGTGTCCGTACCGGGAGACGACGCCGCCCGCGGTGGATGCGTCCGAGGTTCCCAAACCCGGCGACCCGACGCCCGGACCGCTTCCGGTGCCGGCCCAACCGGTGGGCGGCGACGCACTGGCCGGCTGCGGCGTGATCACCGCACCCGGTACACCCCCGGTCCCCGGGGACGTGTCCGCCGAGGCGTGGCTGGTCGCCGACCTGGACTCCGGTGACGTCATCGCCGCCCGCGATCCGCACGGCCGGCACCGGCCGGCGAGCGTGATCAAGGTGCTGACCGCGATGCAGGCGATCAACGACCTGCCGCTGCACAAGGTCGTCCCCGGCACCGAGGCGGACGCGGCGCAGGAGGGCACCAAGGTCGGGGTGGGCCCGGGCGGGTTCTACTCCGTCAACGACCTGCTGCACGGTCTGCTGATGTATTCGGGCAACGACGCGGCGCACGCGCTGGCCATGCAGATGGGCGGTATGCAGACCACGCTGACCAAGCTCAACGCGCTCGCCGACAAGCTGGGTGCGCGCGACACCAGGGTCGCGACCCCGTCAGGGCTGGACGGCCCCGGCATGAGCACCTCGGCCTACGACATCGGCCTGTTCTACCGGTACGCGTGGAACAACCCGGTGTTCACCGACATCGTGGCGACCCGCTCGTCGAACTTCCCCGGCCGCGACGGCGCCGGCTACCCGATCGAGAACGACAACAAGCTGCTGGCGAACTATCCGGGCGCGCTCGGCGGCAAGACCGGTTTCACCGACGACGCCGGGCAGACGTTCGTCGGCGCCGCCGCCCGCGACGGTCGCCGGCTGGTGGCGGTGCTGCTGCGCGGCACGCGGCAACCGATCGCGCCGTGGGAACAGGCCGCCCGGCTGCTCGACTACGGCTTCGCGGTCGCCCCGGGCACCAAGGTGGGGACGCTGATCGAGCCGGACCTGTCCCTCGGCGGTATCCACCCCGACGCGGCCACCGCGGACGTCGCCGCCACCAACGCCGCCGCCGCACTGCCCGGCGTCGACGCCACACCGGTGCGGGTCGGCGTCGGCGTGATCGGCGCGGTCATCGTGTTCAGCCTGATCATGGCCGCGCGCGCGGTGAACCGCCGGCCCGCCCGCTAGCGTCGACGCCACCGCGAAAGACTCAGCGCGCCAAGGGCTCCCACTGTCGCCGCGGCGGCCGCCTGCCACGCCTGCAGCCCGGGACGGTCGATGATCCGGTTGTTGATGACCGCAGGCCCGGGGGCGGGAACCGGTTCCTCGACCATGTTCTCGGGCATCGTCGCCGCCCAGGCGGTGGCGAACAGGATCAGCCGGGACACGATGTAGGCGAACACCATCAGACCCAGCACCGGCCCGAACGTCGCGCCGGCGGGGCCGGTGACCACCGACTTCAGGTACACCCCCGCGAAGTACTTGAAGATCTCGAACGCCACGGCCGCGAGCAGCCCGGCCCGCACGCTGCTGCGGAAGCTCACCGACTCCCGCGGCAACCGGAAGATCATGTAGGTGAACAACACCCAGGACACCAGCACCGCGACGACGACCGACGCGATGCGCAGCATCAGGCTCAGGCCCGGCGCGTCCTGGATCCCGAACCGGTCGAGCACATTGGCCATCACCGACATGTTCCCGAGCGCGGTCAACCCGAGGGTGACGATGATCGCGGCGAACGTGGTCAGCAGAGCCAGCAGGTCCGACAGCTTGGTCTTGACGAACCCGGGCAGCTCCTCGCGGTAGAGGCCCCACATCTGGCTGAGCGCCTCACGCAGGTTGGCCATCCACCCGAGCCCGGCCCACGCCGCGGCCGCCAACCCGATGATGCCGACGGTGCCGCGCGACTCGATCGCCGATTCCATCAACTCGACGAGCTGCTGACCGAGGTCGCCGCTGACCGCGGCGCGGATCCGCCCCTCGACCGCGTCGAGCAGCTCGGGCTGACTGGCCAGCACGAAGCCCCCCACCGAGAAGCCCAGCATCAGCAACGGGAACAGCGCGAAGATCGTGAAGTAGGTGATGCCGGCGGCGTAGAAGTCGCCCTTGGAGTCGTTGTAGCGCTGCTGGGCGCGCATCACGTGGTCGAACCACGGCATCCGGGCGCGCCACCGATCGAGGACGCCCGGTTTGCCCTCGGGGTCGGACGGTGCGGGCTGCGCTGTCATCCAACCCCCTTGTGAGTTAGCGAGCTGCCAGGAACCCTAGCCGGTCATATACCCGGCGCAGTGTGTGTCCAGACACCTCGCGGGCCCGCTGGGCACCCTTGGCCAGCACGCTCTCCAGCTCCGCGGGGTCGGCGAGCAACTCGTCGACGCGGTTCTTGATGGGCGTGACGAACTCGACGACCGCCTCGGCGGTCTCCTTCTTGAGGTCTCCGTAGCCGCGGCCGGCGTAGCCCTCGACGAGCTTGTCGATGTCGGCGCCGGTCACCGCAGACTGGATGGTCAGCAGGTTGGACACCCCGGGCTTGGCGTCCCGGTCGAACCGGATCTCGCGCTCGCTGTCGGTGACCGCCGAGCGAATCTTCTTGGCTGTCCTGGCCGGATCATCGAGCAGGCTGATCAGCCCGGCGTCGCTGTCGGCCGACTTGCTCATCTTGGCCGTCGGGTCCTGCAGGTCGTAGATCTTCGCGGTCGCCTTCGGGATCATCGCCTCGGGGACGACGAACGTGTCCGGGAACCGGGCGTTGATCCGCTGGGCGAGGTCGCGCGCGAGCTCGAGGTGCTGACGCTGATCCTCGCCCACGGGTACCAACTGGGTGCCGTAGAGCAGCACGTCGGCGGCCATCAGCACCGGATAGGTGAACAACCCGACCGTGGTCGAATCCGCACCCTGCCGCTGCGACTTGTCCTTGAACTGCGTCATCCGCGACGCCTGCCCGAAACCGGTGAAACATCCCAGCACCCACGCCAACTCGGAATGGGTGGGGACGTGGCTCTGCACGAACACCGTGGCCCGGTCGGGGTCGACACCCAGCGCGAGGTACTGCGCCGCGGTGGCCAGCGTGCGCCTGCGCAACGTCTCGGGATCCTGCGTGACGGTGATCGCGTGCAGGTCGACGACGCAGAAGTACGCGTCGTTGCCGTCTTGCAGGCTGACCCACTGGCTGACCGCGCCCAGCGCGTTGCCCAGGTGCAGGGAGTCAGACGTCGGTTGGGCGCCCGAGAAGACGACGGGCCTGGCTGTGTTGCTCATGGTGACACCCATCCTCTCATCGCGCGGATTCGGCGCGCTCAGGCACCATCAGGGTGTCTGAACGCGCCGGATTCACGCGTAGTGCACCGTCACCGGGCAGTGATCGGACCAGCGCAGCGCATACGCGGCGGGCCGTTCGGTGATGACGGACGTGACACGTTCGGCCAGGCCCGGGGTGGCCAGCTGGTAGTCGATGCGCCATCCGGCGTCGTTGTCGAACGCCTTGCCACGCCATGACCACCACGCGTACGGGCCGGCCACATCGGGATGCGCACGTCGCACCACGTCCACCCACCCGGTGTCCAGCAGGTCGGTGAGCCACCGGCGCTCCTGCGGCAGGAATCCCGACTTCTTGACGTTGCCCTTCCAGTTCTTGATGTCGTTCTCGGTGTGGGCGATGTTCCAGTCCCCCGACACAACGGCCTCACGTCCGGTGTCGACCGCCCCGGCCAGCAACACCGCCATCCGCGCCGCCACCGCCGCCATGAACCGTTCCTTCTCCAGCTGACGGTCCGTCTCGGCCTCGCCGGTCGGCACGTAGACGCTGCCCACCGTCACCCCAGCGGTGTCGACCTCGATGTAACGCCCGTGCGCAGCGAACTCCTCTGCGCCACAACCAATCCGGACGTCGTCATGCGGCGAGCGCGACAGCACCGCCACGCCGTTGCGGCCCTTGACGTGCGGGGCCGCCGACGCCAGATGCCAGCCGTCGGCCAGGGCCGGGGCCAGCGCCTCGGCCAGCTGTTCGTCGTCGGCGCGGGTCTCCTGCAGGCACACCACGTCGGACGCCGTCTCCTTGAACCACGCCAGCAGGCCGAGGTTCTCCGGAGAGCGCTGCTTGACCGCGGCGCGGATGCCGTTGACGTTGATGGTGCTGACCGTGATGGGGCGCGTCACGCGGCAGACCCTAGCCGAGCGCCCCGCCGGCATCCTTGCGGTACCGCCGGTATCGCCTTTATCGTCGGCCCATGGCACCACGAGAGCCGATCCACGCCGGATCGGGGCACCCCGTCCTGCTGCTGCACCCGTTCCTGTGCTCGCAGAACGTGTGGCACACGGTGGCCACCCAGCTCGCCGGCACCGGCCGCTTCGAGGTGTACGCACCCACCATGGTCGGCCACCACGGCGGCAACCCGTCCCCGACCTGGCTGCTCGACACCCACGCCCTGGTCGAGGACATCGAGCGCCGGATGGACGGGCTGGGCTGGGAGAGCGCCCACATCGTCGGCAATTCGCTGGGCGGCTGGGTCGGGTTCGAGCTGGAGCGACGCGGGCGCGCCCGCACGCTCACCGCGATCGCGCCGGCCGGCGGCTGGGGGCACCACTCGGTGTCCAAGTACGAGACGGTGCTGAAGTTCATCCTGGGCGGACCCGCCTTGATCGCCGCCCGGCTGCTCGGCCCGCGGATCCTGGCGCTGCCGGGCGCCCGGCGACTGGCCACGCTGCCGGTCAGCGGCCCTGCCGACGGGCCCTCCGACGACGACCTTCGCCTGCTGGTGGAGGACGCCACCCACTGCAGCGCGTACCTGCAGTTGCTGGTCAAGACGCTGCGCCTGCCCGGCCTGCTCGAGCTCGCGAGCCTGGGCGCCCCGACCCAGCTGGTGCTGTGCGAGAAGGACCGCGTGTTCCCGACCCCGCGCGGCAACCGGTACTTCCTGACCCACCTGCCCGACGACGCGAAAGTGGTGCGTCTCGACGGGCTCGGTCACATCCCGATGCTCGAGGCTCCCGACGTGATCACCGAGCTGATCACGACCTTCGTCGACGAGCACACCGAACCGCGCAAGGCCATCGGCTGACCGTTCCTCCGGGAGGACCCGCTGGCACCGTCTGTGCTGGGTGAGATACAGTTCGTCTCGGTCATGAGCGCCAGCGTCAAGCCCCGGCTCGCTGGCCGGCAACCCTCCAACCGCGGTGGGGTGCCCCGGGAGACGACCAGGTTGAGTAGCCGCATGCGGCTATAAGGCAAGCGCGGGTCCGCCGTGAAACGGGCCCCCTGTTTCATGGAGGAGCACGACGATGGCTGAAATCAGCGCGAACTGGGCGTTCGAGACCAAACAGGTGCATGCGGGGCAGACCCCCGACGTCGCCACCAATGCCCGGGCCCTGCCGATCTACCAGACCACCAGCTACATCTTCAACAGCACCGACCACGCGGCCGCGCTGTTCGGCCTGGCCGAGCCCGGCAACATCTACACCCGCATCATGAACCCGACCCAGGACGTGGTCGAGCAGCGCATCGCCGCGCTGGAAGGCGGTGTGGCAGCACTGTTCCTGTCGTCCGGCCAGGCCGCGGAGACCTTGGCGATCCTGAACATCGCCAACAGCGGCGACCACATCGTCTCCTCCCCCAGGCTCTACGGCGGCACCTACAACCTGTTCCACTACACGTTGCCCAAGCTCGGCATCGAGGTGAGCTTCGTCGAGAACCCCGACGACCTGGCCTCGTGGCGCGCCGCCGCCCGCCCGAACACCAAGGCGTTCTTCGGCGAAACCATCTCCAACCCGCAAATCGACATCCTCGACATCCCCGCCGTCGCCGGCGTCGCGCACGAGGTCGGTGTCCCGCTGATCGTGGACAACACCATCGCCACGCCGTACCTGATCCAGCCGCTGAGCCACGGCGCCGACATCGTCGTGCACTCGGCGACCAAGTATCTCGGCGGGCACGGCACCGCGATCGCGGGCGTGATCGTCGACGGCGGCACGTTCGACTGGACCAACGGCCGCTTCCCCGGCTTCACCGAACCCGACCCCAGCTACCACGGCGTGGTGTTCGCCGAACTCGGCCCGCCCGCGTTCGCGCTCAAGGCGCGGGTGCAGTTGCTGCGCGACCTCGGTTCGGCCGCCGCACCCTTCAACGCGTTCCTGATCGCCCAAGGCCTCGAGACGCTGAGCCTGCGCATGGAGCGCCACGTGGCCAACGCACAGCGAGTGGCCGAGTTCCTGGCGGCGCACCCGGACGTGATCTCGGTCAACTATGCCGGCCTGACCTCCTCGCCGTGGCACGACCTCGGAAAGAAGTTGGCGCCCAAGGGAACCGGCGCCGTGCTCGCGTTCGAACTGGCCGGCGGCATCGAGGCGGGCAAGGCGTTCGTCAACGCGCTCACCCTGCACAGCCACGTCGCCAACATCGGTGACGTCCGTTCGCTGGTCATCCATCCCGCGTCGACGACACACCAGCAACTGTCCGCCGACGAGCAGCTGGCCAGCGGGGTGACCCCCGGGCTGGTCCGACTGGCGGTCGGCATCGAGGGTATCGACGACATCCTGGCCGACCTGGAGCAGGGCTTCGCCGCGGCCAAGCCGTTCATCGCGGCCGCCGGCGCCGATCCGAACACCGTGGCGTCGTTCTGATGACGATCATGGACATCCTCACCGATCGCGTGGCGCTGCCGCCCGAAGGGGAGATCGGCATCGTCGACATCGGTTCGCTGACCCTGGAGAACGGCGCGGTCGTCGACGACGTCTCCATCGCGGTGCAGCGGTGGGGTGAGCTCTCACCGAACCGGGACAACGTCGTCGTCGTATTGCACGCGCTGACAGGCGATTCGCACATCACCGGACCGGCCGGACCGGACCACCCGACTCCGGGCTGGTGGGACGGCGTCGCCGGCCCCGGCGCACCGATCGACACCGACCGGTGGTGCGCGATCTCGACGAACGTGCTCGGCGGCTGCCGTGGCTCGACCGGCCCCAGTTCGCTCGCCCCCGACGGAAAGCCCTGGGGCTCAAGGTTTCCGATGATCTCGGTGCGTGACCAGGTGGCCGCCGACGTGGCCGCCCTGGAACGGCTCGGGATCACCGAGGTCGCCGCCGTGATCGGCGGATCCATGGGTGGGGCGAGGGCGCTGGAGTGGATGGTGACCCATCCGGACAGCGTCCGCGCCGCACTGGTGCTGGCCGTCGGCGCGCGTGCCACCGCCGACCAGATCGGCACGCAGAGCAACCAGGTCGCGGCGATCAAGTCCGATCCGAACTGGTGCGGCGGTGACTATCACGGCACCGGCCGCTCCCCCGACACCGGTCTGGAGATCGCGCGGCGCTTCGCCCATCTGACCTATCGCGGGGAGACCGAACTCGACGAGCGGTTCGGCAACGACCCACAGCCCGGCGAGGATCCGGCCGCCGGCGGCCGCTACTCGGTGCAGAGCTACCTGGAGTACCAGGGCCGGAAGTTGTTGGCGCGCTTCGACGCCGGCACCTACGTCACGCTGACCGACGCGTTGTCCAGCCACGACGTCGGACGCGGCCGGGGCGGGGTGGCGGCCGCGCTGCAGGGCTGCCCGGTGCCCGCCATCGTCGGCGGCATCACCAGCGACCGGCTGTATCCGCTGCGCCTGCAGGCCGAGCTGGCCGAACTGCTGCCCGGCTGCGACGGGCTCGACGTCGTGGAATCGGAATACGGTCACGACGGCTTCCTGGTGGAGACCGACGCGGTGGGCAAGCTGATCCGGCGCACGCTGGAGCTGGCGTCGCGGTGAACGGGTCCGCGGATCGTCGCTCGCTGTCGTTCGGCGCGGAGGCGGCCGCCTACGAGCGGGGCCGCCCGTCGTATCCGCCGGAGGCGATCGACTGGCTGCTGCCCGAGGGCGCCCATGACGTCCTCGATCTCGGCGCCGGCACCGGCAAGCTGACCACCCGGCTCGTCGAGCGCGGGCTGGGCGTCGTCGCGGTGGATCCGATCCCCGAGATGCTGGAGCTGCTGAGCACGTCGCTGCCCGACACCCCTGCGCTGCTCGGCACCGCCGAGGAGATCCCGCTGCCCGACGACAGCGTGGACGCGGTGCTGGTCGCGCAGGCGTGGCACTGGTTCGACCCGGAGCGCGCCGTCAAGGAGGTGGCCCGCGTGCTGCGGCCCGGCGGGCGCCTCGGCCTGGTCTGGAACAACCGCGACGAACGGCTGGGCTGGGTCAAGGATCTCGGCACGATCATCGGGCATGAGGTGGACCCGTTCAGCCAGACGGTGGACCTGCCTGCGCCGTTCACCGATGTCGAGCGCCACCAGGTGGAATGGACGAGCTATCTGACGCCGCAGGCGCTGATCGACCTGGTCGCCTCGCGCAGCTACTGCATCACCTCGCCGGAGAAGGTGCGGGCCCGGACGCTGGATCGGGTGCGGGAGCTGCTCGCCACGCATCCGGCGCTGGCGAACAGCACCGGGCTGGCCCTGCCCTACGTCACAGTGTGCATCCGCGCGACGCTGGGCTGAACCCGGTCGGTTCCCAGCGAATGCCCGCGAGCGTGCGCGCCCGGTAGTGCACGGACGCTGCCAGCTACCGCGGCGGCACATTCGCGGCACAGCGGCCGGGCGGTGGTGGCCGGCGCGGGGGACATGCACCGATTTCGACGGTGACATTTTTATTTGACTTTTCAGATTTGCAGGTCACGACCGGATCACGCGCATAATCCGGACTGGAATTTATTGCGCAGTCAAACAACATCGCTGGTTCTACTACAGCGAATATTTACGCCTGCGCTTAGGGTCCCGCAAAACGCCTGAGGCAGTGTCGGCAAAAGTCCTGTGAACTGTATTGCAAGCCGCAAAAAGCGGTGCTAGCGTGAGCCAGGTCATAGTGCCACGCATCGCTGAGCAGCGATATCAGCTAATCAACTGTCATTCACTGAAAATGCAACATTGTTTACGGGGGGTTTGAATGACTGAACAACAAATTGCCGATGAATATGTGCGAGATTCAGCGGCGCCGTTGAAGGGCCGCCCTGTCGCAGCCGACCCGCTGATCCACCTGGACGACGCACGCAGCAAGAAGGAGCGAGCCGTCCCGCGGGCGTCGACACTGAACGTCAGCCTGGTGATCCCGGTGAAGAACGAGGCGCGCAACATCGGGTGGGTACTCCAACAGATCGCCGACGACGTCGACGAAGTCATCCTCGTCGACGGGAAGTCGACGGATGCCACCCTGGTCACCGCCCAGCGGTGCCGGCCGGACGTCACGGTCGTCCCCCAGGACGGGGTGGGCAAGGGCAGCGCGCTGAGGACCGGCTTCCTGGCCGCGACCGGCGACGTCATCGTGATGATGGACGCGGACGGCAGCATGACCCCCGACGAGATCAAGCACTACCTGCATTTCCTCGCCAACGGCTACGACTTCGTGAAGGGCTCCCGGTTCATCCCGGGCGGCGGCTCCCTCGACATCACCAGGTTCCGGCGGCTCGGGAACCGGTTCCTGCTCAGCGTGTTCAACACGCTCTACCGCGCCGAGCTCACCGATCTCTGCTACGGCTTCTGTGCGTTCCACCGGCGGTACCTCGACGTGCTCGCGCTGTCGGCGACCGGCTTCGAGATCGAGGCGGAGATGGTCGTGCACGCCATGCAGGCGGGTCTGCGGATCGCCGAGGTCCCGAGTCTGGAGTTGCCGCGACGCGCCGGCAAGTCCAACCTCCATTCCATCCGGGACGGCATCAGGGTGCTGCGGACGGTCCTGCGGGGGCATCAGTCGGGTCTGAGCGGCCACGTCGTGCAATCGG
This sequence comes from Mycobacterium sp. NAZ190054, assembly GCF_001545925.1. Taxonomy (GTDB): domain Bacteria; phylum Actinomycetota; class Actinomycetes; order Mycobacteriales; family Mycobacteriaceae; genus Mycobacterium. The sequence goes on from NZ_LMVQ01000035.1 coordinate 44,139, forward strand.
TCCGCCGGCGGGTGCACGCCGGCGATCGCATCGGGAACCCTGCGTGAGCTACGGGCGCGCCGGGGGGCGCAAGCCCGTAGCTCTGATCGTCGGCCCGGGGGACCGATTCCTGTCCGGTGTCAGCTACTACACGGCGCTGTTGACCGAGGCGCTGGCCGAACGCGGGCCGGTGGCCGCCCTGCTGTTGCGCAACCTGTGCCCTCGCATGCTGTACCCGGGCCGCGCCCGGGTGGGCCACACCGACGGGATGCTGCCGCCCCCAAAGGTTTCGGTGTTCAACGGTCTCGACTGGTTCTGGGGCCCGTCCGCGGTGGGCGCCTGGCGCTTCTGGCGCCGGACCGCACCGTCGGTGGTGATCCTGCAGTGGTGGACCGCGACGGTACTGCACAGTTATCTGATCATCGCGTGGCTGGCCAAACGTGCCGGGGCACGACTGGTGATCGAGTTCCACGAGATGCAGGACATCGGCGAAGCGAAACTCCCCCTCGTCGCCAGATACACCCGCGCCGGCATGGGTCTGCTGCTCGACCGCGCGGATGCGGTCGTCGTCCACTCCGAGTTCGATCGGCGGGAGCTCGTCGCAGCCTATCCGAGGCTGGCGGACATGCCCGTGGAGGTGATCCTGCACGGGCCGTACGCCCACCACGCCGGCCGGCCGGAGTGCGGCTGCACCACCGAACCCCAAGTGCGGCAACCTGTCCGGATCCTCATCTTCGGCGTGGTACGGCCCTACAAAGGCCATGCCGACCTGGCCGACGCGGTCGGTCTGCTCGTCGGGTCCGGGCTGGACATCCATCTCAGCGTGGTCGGCGAGGTCTGGCAGGGTTACCGGCAGCCCCTGGACCGGCTCCGGGCGGTGCTGCCGGCCGACCGGCTCACCATCGTCGACCGCTACGTCGCCGATGACGAGGTGCCCGGGTTCTTCGCCGCCGCCGACCTCGTCGTTCTCCCCTACCGCCGGTCATCGGCATCGGGCCCGTTGCACATCGCGATGAGCTGCGGGCTGCCCGTCGTGACCACCTCGGTCGGCGGCCTGGTCGAGGCCACCGAGGGATACACGGGCGCTGTCCTGGTACCGCCCGGCGACCCGGCGGCACTCGCCGACGGGATCCGGAAGGCGTTGCCGCTGTTGGGCAGAACGCATCCCGACCCGCACTCCTGGCGACGCAGCGCCGAGCGCTACCAGGCGCTGCTGAGTCGCGTCGACGCAGGCTGGGCCCGGCCTGACAGCCCGCCTCAGCTGGTGCCGAGCGGATCGATCGTCCACGCGATGTAGAGCATCGCGGCGCTGACCGATGCGGTGGTCACGACGTCCACGGTGCGGCCGCGGACCGCGAGCAACCCGGCGCGTTCGTCGGGCTGTCAGGCCGGGCCCAGCCTGCGTCGACGCGACTCAGCAGCGCCTGGTAGCGCTCGGCGCTGCGTCGCCAGGAGTGCGGGTCGGGATGCGTTCTGCCCAACAGCGGCAACAGATCGGAAGAGCGGCGTGGAGGG
>NZ_LMVQ01000036.1 GCF_001545925.1 Mycobacterium sp. NAZ190054
CAACGGCACCTGTTCCAGGAACGGCAGATGCGCTCGGTGACGTCGAACACCCGCGCCGACGCGCAGGCCTTCCTGGACTTCGCCGCCACGCACCGGCTGGAGGTCACCACGCCGCAGTATCCGCTGGACCGCGCCGACGAGGCGCTCGCCGACCTCGCCGACGGGCGGATCGCGGGTGCCGCGGTGCTGGTCGTGTGACCGCTCAGGACAGGTGCCACACCAGCGCGGCGGCCAGCGCTCCCAGGCCGTTCAACGACCAGTGCAGCGCGATCGGTGCGATCAGGCTCCCGCTGCGCCGCCGCAACCACGAGAACACGAAACCGGCGGCCGCGGTGGCCAACACCGCGCCGACGACACCGACGACCATGCCGAACATCCCGCCGCCCAGGATCCTGGTGAAGCCCACATTGCTCGCGGTCAGGCCCAGCGAGGTGGCGATGTGCCACAGCCCGAACAGCAGCGACCCGGCCGCGGCGACTCCGCGCCAGCCCCACGCGCGGTCCAGCGCACCGTGCAGCACGCCCCGGAACGCGAGCTCCTCGGGGATCACGGTCTGCAGCGGGATGATGATCATCGACGCGATCAGCGCCCCGGACAGCGTCGCGTAGTTGTTGTTCAGGAACATCGGCCGCGTCCACGGCAGCAGTGCTCCGATGGCGATGACCGTGCCGACCAGACCCACCGCGCCCAGCGCGTATCCGGCACCGGACTTCCAATGTTCACGGCCCAAGCCGAGTTCGGACCAGCCCAGGCCGCGGTACCGGATCAGCACCAGCAGTCCGACCGCGGCCGCGGGCACGACGGCGACGTTCGCCCACGGCGTGGTGAAGTGCGCCAGAAGGTTCGTCAGTGCCAGGACGACGACGACGACCGCGATGTCGACGTAGATCCGGAAGTGGTGCAGCGCCGCCAGCTGCGCAGCCACCGGGTGCGGCTCGACGGGGGCGGCGACAGCTTCGGACATAACTGCACCAGGGTACCGGTCATTCGTTGTCACCCCCGGTGGACGCGGTCGCGTCCGCGCCTGCCGTGCCGAATCCCGAATCCCGCGCCGCCGGCCACACCCAGTCCTTGACCTCGGGGATGTCGTCGCCGTAGGTGCGGGTGTACTCCCGCGCGGCGATGCGCTTGTCGGCCATCTGCTGGCGCAGGGTCGCGCACCGTGAGCCGAGCGACGGCACCCGGTCGATCACGTCCATCACCAGGTGGTAGCGGTCGAGGTCGTTGAGCATCACCATGTCGAACGGTGTGGTGGTGGTGCCCTCCTCCTTGTAGCCGCGCACGTGCAGGTGCGCGTGTCCGGCACGCCGGTAGGTGAGGCGGTGGATGAGCCAGGGATATCCGTGGTAGGCGAAGATGATCGGCCGGTCGGTGGTGAAGATCATGTCGAAGTCGCGGTCGGACAGCCCGTGCGGGTGCTCGGTGGAGTCCTGCAGGCGCATCAGGTCGACCACGTTGACGAACCGGACCTTCAGGTCGGGCAGGTGCTGACGCAGGATGTCGGCCGCGGCCAGCGCCTCCAGCGTCGGAATGTCCCCGGCGGAGGCGAGGACCACGTCGGGGTCGGTGCCCAGCTGCTCCGACCCCGCCCACTCCCAGATTCCGACACCGCGGATGCAGTGCGCGACCGCCTGCTCCATGGTCAGGAAGTTCGGGGACGGCTGCTTGCCCGCCACGACCACGTTGACGTACTGCCGCGACCGCAGGCAGTGGTCGTAGGTGGACAGCAACGTGTTGGCGTCCGGTGGCAGGTAGACGCGCACCACCTTGGCACTCTTGTTCACGACGTGGTCGATGAACCCGGGATCCTGGTGGGAGAACCCGTTGTGGTCCTGCCGCCACACGTGGCTGGACAGCAGATAGTTCAGGCTCGCGATGGGGCGTCGCCACGGGATGCCGTTGGTGACCTTCAGCCATTTGGCGTGCTGGTTGAGCATCGAGTCGACGATGTGGATGAACGCCTCGTAGCAGTTGAACAGCCCGTGCCTGCCGGTCAGCAGGTAGCCCTCCAGCCAGCCCTGGCACTGGTGCTCGGAGAGCATCTCGACGACCCGGCCCACCCGGGCCAGGTGTTCGTCGACCTCGGGACCGAAGAACTCCGCGTTCCACTGTTTGTCGGTGGCCTGGTAGACGGCCTGGAGCCGGTTGGACGCGGTCTCGTCGGGCCCGAAGATGCGGAAGTTGTCCGGGTTGAGCCGGATCACCTCGGTCAGCCACTGGCCGAGTATGCGGGTGGCCTCGGCGACGGCAGCGCCGGGCGCCGGGACGTCGACCGCGAACTCACGGAAATCGGGCAGCCGGAGGTCTTTGAGCAGCAGACCGCCGTTGGCGTGCGGGTTGTCGCTCATCCGCAGCAGGCCCTCGGGGGCCAGCGACGCGATGTCGGGCAGCAGTTTCCCGTCGTCGTCGAACAGTTCGTCGGCCCGGTAGGAGGCCAGCCAGTCGGCCAGCACCGCGAGGTGCTCGGGGGTGTCGCGGGCGCTGGCCAGCGGGACCTGGTGGGCCCGCCAGGACCCCGTGGTCTTCTTGCCGTCGATGGTGGCCGGACCGGTCCAGCCCTTGGGGGTGCGGAACACGATCATCGGCCAGACCGGCCGTGACTCGTCCCCGGCAGCCGCTCTGGCCTTGATGTCGGCGATCTCGTCGAGCACGTCGTCGAGCAGGGTCGCGAAGCGCCGGTGTGCGTCAGCACGTTCGCCGGCGCCGCCGCTGCCGGGATCGTCGGGCACCTCGAAGAAGTACGGGTGGTGTCCGTATCCGGTCAGCAGGCTGCGCAGTTCTTCGGTGGGGATGCGCGCCAGCACCGTCGGGTTGGCGATCTTGTACCCGTTGAGGTGCAGGATCGGCAGGACCACACCGTCCCGGGCGGCGTTGGCGAGTTTGTTGGAGTGCCAGCTGGTCGCCAGCGGGCCCGTCTCGGCCTCGCCGTCGCCGACCACCGCGGCCACCAGCAGGTCGGGGTTGTCGAACGCCGCCCCGTACGCGTGCGACAGCGCGTAACCCAGTTCACCGCCCTCGTGGATGGACCCGGGTGTCTCGGGGGCGACGTGCGACGGGATGCCGCCGGGGAAGGAGAACTGACGGAACAGCCGCCGCAGGCCCTCGTCGTCCTGGGTGATGTCGGAGTAGATCTCGCTGTAGGTGCCGTCGAGGTAGGCGTTCGCCACCAGGCCCGGCCCGCCGTGCCCCGGCCCGGTCACGTAGATGGTCGACTGGCCACGTTCGGAGATCACCCGGTTGAGGTGGGCGTACAGGAAGTTCAGCCCAGGCGTGGTACCCCAGTGTCCGAGCAGCCGCGGCTTCACGTCGTCGCGGGTCAGGGGAGTGCGCAGCAGCGGATTGTCGAGCAGATAGATCTGGCCCACCGACAGATAGTTGGCCGCCCGCCACCATTTGTCGATCCGGTCGATCTCCGCGTCGCTCAGCGACCGGCGTTCCACGGTCTTCCACGCGGCGCTCGGACGGTCCGCGGCTGTCGTCGTGGTAGTCATCTCTCCATCCAACTCAGCATCCGGGTGCGGTCAACTGGTACCCGATGGCGTGCGGGTTAATCTTTCGGCGTCGCTCTCCCCGCCTATCCAGCGAAAGGCACTCGCCTGATGCCCATCGATCCCAGGACACCGGTTCTCGTCGGCTACGGTCAGGTGAACCAACGTGACGAGGACCCCGGCGTCGAGCCGGTCGACCTGATGGTCGCGGCCGCCCGCGAGGCGGCCGACCCGCGGGTGCTCGAAGCGGCCGACGCGGTCCGCGTCGTGAACCTGCTGTCGTGGCATTACCGCGATCCGGGATTACTTCTGGCACAACGAATCCGGGCTGACAAGGCGAGCACCCGCTATACCGGCATCGGCGGTAACGTGCCCCAGACCCTGGTGAACCTGGCCTGTCTGGATATTCAGCAGGGCAGGGCCGACGTCGTGTTGATCGCCGGAGCGGAGACCTGGCGCACCCGCACCAGGTTGCGCGCTGCAGGTCGCAAACCGGACTGGACCAGGCAGGACGACTCGGTGCCGGTGCCGCCGGGCGCCGACGAGAGCGTGCCGATGGCGGGGCCTTCCGACCTCCGGATCCACCTCGACCGCCCGGCCTACGTCTATCCGATGTTCGAGCAGGCGGTCCGGATCGCCGCAGCGGAATCGCCCGACGAGCACCGCCGGCGCATCGGGCAGTTGTGGTCCCGGTTCTCCGCGGTGGCCGCGGACAACCCGCACGCCTGGAGCCGGGAGGCGCTGACGGCCGAGGAGATCTGGCAGCCGTCGCCGGCGAACCGGATGATCAGCTGGCCGTACACCAAGTTGATGAACTCCAACAACATGGTCGACCAGGGCGCGGTGTTGGTCCTGGCCTCGGCGGAGAAGGCACGGTATCTCCAGATTCCCACGGAGCGTTGGGTTTTCCCGTACGCCGGGGCGGACTCCCACGATACCTACGCCATCGCCGAACGCGCCGAGTTCCACACCTCGCCGGCCATCCGCATCGCGGGACGACGGGCGCTGGAACTGGCCGGCGCCGGTGTCGACGACATCGACCTGATCGACGTGTACTCGTGTTTCCCGTCGGCCGTCCAGGTCGCCGCCAAGGAGCTGGGCCTGCCGATCGGCGATCCCGCCCGGCCGCTGACCGTCACCGGCGGCCTGACGTTCGCGGGCGGACCGTGGAACAACTACGTCACCCACTCCATCGCGACGATGGCCGCGCAGCTGGTGGCCGAGCCCGGCCGCCGCGGGCTGATCACCGCGAACGGCGGCTACCTGACCAAACACAGCTTCGGCGTGTACGGCACCGAACCTCCGTCCCACGAATTCCGTTGGGAGGACGTCCAATCCGAGGTCGATCAGCAGCCGACCCGCACCGCGGCGGTGGAGTGGTCGGGGATCGGCACCGTCGAGTCCTGGACCACCCCGGTGAACCGCGACGGAGCACCCGAGAAGGCGTTCCTCGCCGTCCGGACGCCCGAGGACGCCCGCGCCCTCGCGGTGATCGCCGACCCCGGGGGCGCCGAGGTGACGGTGCGTGAGGACATCGCCGGCGCGGCGGTCCGGGTGCACCCGGACGGCACGGCCTCGCTGGAGTAGCCCGCCCCGGTCAGGGCGCGCCGGCGGGCACGTCGGTGTACTGCGGGGAGTAGGTGTCGGCGGAGAACGTGAAGCCCTTGCCGCTGAGCTCGGACAGACACGAGATCCCCACGGACTCTTGGACGTTGCACCGGAACCCGGCCGCGGCCAGGATCCGGTTGAACGGCAGCACGGTCCCGGGACCCGGGTCCGGGCCGAAGGCCGGCTCCTCGAGCGCGACGAACGCCGGATCGGCGGTGCGGTCCACCACGATCGCGTTCGGAACGGTCGGTTCGCCGTCCGCGCCGGGGACCTCCTCGGGAGCGGCGGTGACCCCGATCCGCGCGGAGTTCTGCGCGTTCTGGCAGCCGGCGCGCACACGCGGCACGATCGCGCACTCCCACCGTCCGCTCGGCGAGGTGAAGTAGTAGCCGGTCTGCCCGTCGACCCGGGCGACGAAATCGTGCGCGTCGGCCAGATGGGCGTTGCTCGGTCGGGTGGTGGTCGGCGCGGGTGGCGCGGCCGGCGCCGGCGGCCGAGAGCCGTCCTCGGTGTTGACCACCGTGGGGCCCGAGCAGGCGACGCCCGCGACCACCAGCGCCGGCAGAGTGAGGTAGATCAAGGCATGCATGTCGAGGGCAAGCCTGCCATGCCCGCCATGCCCGATGGGTCAGGCCGCGACGGTGCCTGCCTGCTCGGCGGGCACCAGCGCCTGCGCGACGATCTCGGCGACGTCGGTCATCGGCCTGACGTCCAGCGTCTCCAGCACGTCGGCCGGAACGTCGTCGAGGTCGGCCTCGTTGCGCTGCGGGATGAACACCGTCGACAATCCGGCCCGCTGCGCGGCGAGCAGCTTCTGTTTCACCCCGCCGATCGGCAGCACCCGCCCGTTCAGCGTGACCTCGCCGGTCATGCCGACATCGGCACGCACCTGCCGCCCGGTGGCCATCGAGACCAGCGCGGTCACCATGGTCACGCCGGCCGACGGACCGTCCTTGGGCACCGCGCCCGCCGGGACGTGCACGTGGATGCGGCGGTCGAGCGTCTCGGGGTCGACACCGAGTGCACTGGCGTGCGACCGGACGTAGGACAACGCGATCTGCGCCGACTCCTTCATCACGTCGCCCAGCTGACCGGTCAGCTGCAACCCGGATTCGCCGTCGGTGGCGCCGGCCTCGATGTAGAGCACGTCGCCGCCCAGGCCGGTGACGGCCAGTCCGGTCGCGACGCCGGGCACCGCCGTGCGCTCGGCCGACTCCGGCATGAACCGCGGACGGCCCAGGTACTCGACGAGATCCGGCTCATCGATGGTGAGGCTCGTGATTCCGTCTCCGGCCAGTTTCGTGGTCACCTTCCGCAGCGCCTTGGCCAGCAGCCGTTCGAACTGGCGCACGCCCGGCTCGCGGGTGTAGTCCGCGGCGATCTTGCGCAACGCCGCATCGGTCACGGTGACCTCCTCGGCGGTCAGCGCCGCCCGCTCGGACTGCCGCGGGAGCAGATAGTCCCGTGCGATCGCGACCTTGTCGTCCTCGGTGTAGCCGTCGATCGTGACCAGTTCCATGCGGTCCAGCAGTGCCGACGGGATGTTCTCGATCACGTTGGCGGTGGCCAGGAACACGACGTCGGACAGGTCCAGATCGAGGTCGAGGTAGTGGTCGCGGAACGTGTGGTTCTGCGCCGGGTCCAGCACCTCGAGCAGCGCGGCCGCCGGGTCACCGCGGTAATCCGAGCCGACCTTGTCGATCTCGTCCAGCAGCACAACGGGATTCATCGACCCCGCTTCGCCGATGGCACGCACGATCCGGCCGGGCAGGGCGCCGACGTAGGTGCGCCGGTGGCCTCGGATCTCGGCCTCGTCGCGCACACCGCCGAGCGCCACCCGGACGAACTTGCGGCCCAGCGCGCGGGCGACGGACTCGCCCAGCGACGTCTTGCCGTCGTGGGCCTCGGCCAGCACCCATTTCGCCGCGACCACGGCGGGCACGGACTCGTCGAGATCGATGACCCCGCCCCAGATCTCGGGGTGCTCGAGTGCCAGTGTGCGGCCCAGACCCCACAGCACCGCCTGGGCCGGGTTGGCCCGGTCCCCCGCCTCGACCGGCTGCGCGTTCCGCGTCAGCAGGAACAGCTTCGGGGCCTCGGCGGGATCCGACGCGAGGCCCGCCGCGGTGGTGGCGATGACGCGGCCGGTCTCGAAGATCTCGTAGCCGAGCTCGTCGCCGCCGGTCGGGGCGTACAGCACGTGCGTGGCGCCGCTGAGGTCGTGACCGTCGCCGGTGGCCACAGGACGGCCGAGCGCCCGCCCCATCTCCGCGGCGAGCGCGTCGTCGCCGACCACCAGCCAGCTGACCTCCGAAACGCCAGCCGAATCCTCCCGTGGGGCGAGCGCTTTGACGGGCCAGATCAGTTCACAGAACCACTGCGGTGGCACCGTGCTGTCGGCGGGCAACGCGCCGGGACGCGCCACCGAGCCGCGCCGCAGCGGGCGGACGTCGACCCAGTGCCGCCCCCGGTGCCACGGTGTGGTGGGCAGCACGACCTGCGGCTCGGCGCCGTGTGGGGTGCGCGGCGGACGCGACGTGTGCGTGGCGTTCACGTTCGCGTGGAAGATCACCGTGTCGTCGCCGTCGCGGGCCAGCGTGCCGATCGTGCGGTGATCGGGCACGTCGGCCAAGGTGTCGGCGATCGCCTGCCCCAGCGTCGAGTGCGGGCTGATCTCGATGAACGTGCCGTGGTCGGCCGCGGCGGCTTCGATGGCCTGGCTGAACCTGACCGGTTGGCGCACGTTGGCCACCCAGTAGTCGGCGTCCAGCGTCGGAGCGTCCCACGCCTCGGTGACCGTCGACAGGAACGGCAGCGCCGCGATGTTCGGCTCGACGCCGGCCAGTGCGGCGCGGATGTCGGGCAGCACCGGGTCCATCAGCGCGGTGTGGGACGCGACGACCATGTTCACCCGGCGGGCGAACGTGTTCCGGGCGGTGACCGCGGCGATGACGGCGTCGACCTGCTCGGGCAGCCCGGCCACCACGGTCTGGCGCGGTGACAGGTACCCGGCGATCTCGACGCTGGGATGGCCGGCGATCAGCGCGATGGTCGCGTCAGCGTCGAGGTTGAGCAGCGCGACGGCGCCCTGGCCGGCCAGCCGGGACATGATCGAGGACCGGGCGGCGATCACCTTCAGGCCGTCGGCCAGGCTCAACGCCCCGGCCACCACGGCCGCGGTCACCTCACCCATCGAATGCCCGATCACCGCATCCGGATGCACCCCGTGCGACCGCCACAGCTCGGTCAGCGCCAACTGCAGACCCATCAGCACCGGCTGCACCTGCGCATCACCGCTCACCGGCTCACCGCCGGAGATGACGTCGTGCAGCGAGAAACCGACCTGCTCGACGAACACCGGTTCGATCTCGGCCAGCGCCTGCGCGAACGCCGGCTCGTCGGCCAGCAACCGCCGCGCCATACCCGGCCACTGCGAACCCTGACCCGAGTACACGAACACCGTGCCCGGCTTGCGTGCCGCCGTCAGCGGGGCCACCACACCGGGTGCGCTCTGCCCGCCGGCCAGTGCGAGCAGCCCGGCGATGGCCTGGTCGCGGTCGCGGGCAGCGACCGAGGCGAATTTGTTGTGGCGGGTGCGGTGGTGGTTGAGCGTGTGCGCGATCTCGGCCAGCGGCACCTCGGCCCCGTCACCGGCCATCCAGTCGGCCAGCATCTGCGCCTGCGACGCGATGCGCTCGGGCGTCTTGCCCGACACCACCAGCGTGGTCACCGCCGCCGGCTCGTCACCGGGCGCCGGCGGCAGCACCGGGGCCTGCTCGATGACCACGTGGGCGTTGGTCCCGCCGAACCCGAACGACGACACGCCCGCCCGGCGCGGCCGGCCCGCGGGAGCCCAGTCGGTGTGCTCGGCGACCACCTTCAGGCGCAGCTTCTCGAACGGGATGTGCGGGTTCGGGTTCTCATACCCGAGGTTGGCCGGGATCGTGTTGTGCTGCAACGCAAGGACCGCCTTGGCGAACCCGGCGATGCCCGCGGCGGCCTCCAGGTGACCGAGGTTGGACTTGACCGCACCGAGCAGCAGCGGCGCATCCGCGGGGCGGCCCTTGCCGAGCACCGTGCCCAGTGCGCGGGCCTCGATCGGATCGCCGAGCAGCGTGCCGGTGCCGTGCGCCTCGACGTAGTCCACCTCACGCGGATCCACCCCGGCCGCCGCGTAAGCCGAACGCAGCACCGCCATCTGCGCCGACGGGTTCGGCGCCATCAGGCCGTTGGAGCGGCCGTCCTGGTTCACCGCCGAGCCGCGGATGACCGCGAGCACCCGGTCACCGTCGCGCAGCGCGTCGGAGAGCCGCTTGAGCACCGCCACCCCGCAGCCCTCGCCCCGCACGAAACCGTCGGCGGCGGCGTCGAACGCATGACACCGGCCGGTCGGCGACATCGCCTCGGCCTGATCGAAGCTGCGCGTCGGCGCCGGCGACAGCAGCAGGTTCACCCCGGCGGCCAGCGCGAGCTCCGAGTCGCCGGAGCGCAGGCTCTGGCAGGCCAGGTGGATCGCCACCAGCGACGACGAGCACGCGGTGTCCACGGTGACCGACGGGCCGCGCAGGTCGAAGTAGTACGACACCCGGTTGGCGATGATGCTCAGCGCACCACCGGTGCTGAACCAGGCGTCGACGCCGCTCAGGTCTGTCGACCCCAGTTGGGCGTAGTCCGCGGCGCTCGCGCCGGCGAACACCCCGGTCTGCGTCTCGGCCAGCGAGTCCGCCGCGATGCCGGCGTTCTCCAGCGCCTCGTGGGTGACCTCCAGCAGCAGCCGCTGCTGGGGGTCCATCCGGGTGGCCTCGCGCGGGATGATCTCGAAGAACTCGGCGTCGAACGCGTCCAGGTCACGCAGGAACGCGCCCCACTTCGTGGTGCCCGCCAGCGCGGCGGCGCCCTCGGGGCTGCCGTCGTCGAACCACGACCAGCGGTCCTCGGGCACCTCCCGCACCGAGGAGCGGCCCTCCATCAGGAACCGCCAGTACGCGTCGGGTCCGGAGATGTTCCCGTCGAGATCGTCGCCGCCGGGCAGTCGCAGGCCCAGTCCGATCACCGCGATCGGCTCATCCGCCGACGCCGACCGGACGGCGCCGGGGGCCGGGTCGACGGGCTCGACCTCACCGCCGGTCAGGAACTTGGCGAGCGCGTCCACGGTCGGGTACTGCCAGAAGTCGACGGGAGACACGGTGCGCCCCAGATGCTCGGACAGCACCCCGGTGAGGACCACCGCGTCGCGGGACCCGACGCCGAGGTCGTGCATCGAGGCGCCGCGTTCGATGTGCTCCGGACTGCAACCGTTGTTCGTGACCAGGTAGTCGATCAACCAGCGCCGAACAGCAGCCTCGTCGAAGGCAGAGGTCATGTAGTGGCGTCCAGACGGCTGAACTTGTCATTGCGGTACAGCTCGACGCAGGACGCGCGGCGCACCTTACCGCTGGTGGTCAGCGGCAGCGAACCCGGTGCGACCAGCGCGAAGTCGGCCAGCCGCACGCTGTGCGTCATCGAGATCGCCGAGGTGACCTGCTGTTTGACGGACTCCAGCACCGATTCGTCGACCTGCTTCTTCAGCTCGGCGATCACCACCAGCTTCTCGGTGGCCTCGTCGGGCACCGAGATCGCCGCGACGCGGCCGCCGGTGAACTCGGCCACGGTGGCCTCGATGTCGTCGGGATAGTGGTTGCGCCCGTCGACGATCAGCAGGTCCTTGATACGGCCGATGATGTAGAGCTCGTCGTCGAACATCACACCCAGGTCGCCGGTGCGCAGCCACGGCCCCTTCGGGGTGCCCGCGCTCGGCTCGGCCAGCTGCGCGGCGAACAGCTCGCTCAGTTTCGGGTTGTGCCAGTAGCCGGCGGCCACGTGCTCGCCGTGCAGCCACACCTCGCCGATCTTGCCCGCCGGGTTCTCCGCCAGGGTGTCCGGGTCGACCACGCGCACCGTCGTCGACCGCGGTGTGCCGCAGCCGATCAGCTCGGCGCCGCTGTCATCGTCGCAGCGTTCGGCGTGGCCGGCGGCCAGCTTCTCGTAGTCGAACCGCACCGCGGTCGGTGGCCGGCCACCCGCCGAGGCGACCACGTACACGGTGGCCTCGGCCAGACCGTAGGACGGGCGCATCGCCGAGCCGGGCAGGCCGAACGCGGCGAACCGCTCGTTGAACCGCCGCACGGTGGCCCCGTGCACGCGCTCGGCGCCGTTGATCATCACGACGACGGTGCTGAGGTCCTTGCCGGCGAGATCCTCGTCCTTGGTGCGCTTGACGGCGAGCTCGAACGCGAAGTTCGGCGCCGCGGTGAACGCGCTCGGGTGCGAGCCGAGCTGCTGCATCCAGCGGGCCGGCTTCTGCATGAACGCCACCGGGCTCATCAGCACCGCGGGACGGCCCAGCATCATCGGGATGAACACGCCGACGATGAGTCCCATGTCGTGGTAGAAGGGCAGCCACGACACGATCGTGGTGTCGTCCGGGGCGCCGTCGGGATGGTTCTCGTAGTAGTCGGTGAGCAGCTGCTCGAGGTTGGCCACGACGTTCTTGTGGGTGACCACGACACCGGCCGGCTGCCGGGTGGAGCCGGAGGTGTACTGCAGATAGGCGGTCTTCGGCAACGCGGTGTGCGGCGCCGCCTTGGCCGGCGAGTCGAAGTCCAGCGTGTCGATCTCGAGGAACTTCGGGGGCCGCTGCTTCGGGTCGGCCTGCCCGTATCGGCGCACGTCGTCGACCACCGCCGAGGTGGTCAGCACCACCACCGGTGTGGAGTCCTTCATCGCGCCGGTGACCCGCTCGTCGTGGTGCCGGGTCTGCGGCATCGACAGCGGCACCGCGATGAACCCGGCCTGGATGGCGCCGAGGAAACCGACGATGTACTCCAGGCTCTGCGGGGCGAGGATCACGGCGCGGTCGCCCGGCGAGCCGATCTTGGCCAGCTTCTCGGCGACGATCTGCGCGCGCTCGTGCACCTCCGACCACGTCAGGCTCTCCGAGACGCCCGCCGGGTCGGCTTCGTAGTCGACGAAGGTGTACGCGATGTCGTCGGGTTGCTGCTGCGCGCGGCCGGCGAGGACCGCGGGGATGGTGGCTTCAGACAACGCCATCGGTACATCCTTTCAATCGTCTCCCGACATGGTCTCGTGCATCGGGGCAATCAGGGAAATCAGTTCTCAACGCTGTCGAACAGCGAGTCGAGCAAACTGTCGCCCGAGTCGTCGGCGACGTCGTCGTCGCCGCCGGTGTCGGGCTGCAGCCGGGAGGCCAGATAGCCGGCGAACGACGCGATCGTCGGATGGTTGAACAGCATCGTCGCCGACAACTCCAGCCCGACCAGCCGTTCCGCCTCCCGCCGGATCGACATCGCCATCACCGAGTTCAGACCCATCTCGGCGAAGGGCCGGTCGGTGTGGACGTCGCTCTCGGGCAGCCGCAACTCGGTCGCCAGGATGGTCCGCAGCCCGTCCTGAAGTTCCGAGTACAGCTCGTCGGGCGTCATCGCCGCCCAGTCCCGCGTCGGCGCGGCCCGGTGGGCGTCGGAGGTGACGGCCGCGGCGTCCTCGGCCGACTGCATCGGGGCCATCACGACCTGTGCGACGTCGAACCGGGTGACGAAATCCCATGCCGCGAACGCCTCGGTGGGCACCACGGGACGCGACCCGACGCGCTCCAGCTCGGAGATCACGACCTGCGCCTCACTGCCGAAGCCGAGACCCTGCCACGCGACCCAGTCCAGGCTGACGGTGTTGTCGCCCCTGCTGTGCCGTGACCGCGCCAACGCGTCGAGGTACGCGTTACCGGCCGCATACGCGCCCTGCCCCGGGATGCCGAACACCGCGCCGGCCGACGCGGCCAGGTACAGGAAGTCCAGGCTGCCGACGGGGAAGACCTCGTCGAGCACGGTCGCGCCGGCGATCTTCGGCCACACCGTGCGGTGCACGCGATCGGTCTCGATCTCGGTGAGCAGCTGCGCCTCCGTCATGCCCGCGGCGTGGATGACGCCACGGATCGGCGGTGCGCCGTCCGCGTCGCGCTTCTCGAGCATCGCGGACACCGCGTCACGGGAGGCGATGTCGACGGCCACGGTGTCCACGGACACTCCGCGCAGCTCCAGCGCGCGGATCGCGGCGATCCTGCGCCGGCTGTCGGCGTCGATGGCGTCGTCGTCCCACTGCCGGCGGGGCGGCAGCGCGGTGCGGCCTGCCAGGACGACGCGGCGGGCACCGCGATCGGCCAGCCAGTCGGCCATCAGCAGGCCGAGGACACCCAGACCGCCGGTGATCAGGTACGCCGCGTCGGGCCGGCACCGCAGCGTCTCGCGCACCGGGGCGTCGTCGATCTCGGCCAGCACCGAGGTGCGGACCTGTCCGTCGCGCAGCACTGCGACGGACTTCACCGGTGTGGTCAGCAGCGCGGCGAACGACGCCGCCGACGCGGCCGGGTCCTCGCCCGGAAGGTCGACGAGGCCGCCCCACAACTGAGGCTGCTCGGCGCCGACGACTCCGGCCAGACCCCACAGGCTGCTCTGCCGCACTGCGGCGGAGGTGGCGGACTCGTGCACCCCGTGGGTGAGGATCCACAGCGTGGCCGGGTTGCGCGGCTCACGGTCGGCGAGCGTGCCGACCAGGCCCGCCACCTCGGTGGTCAGCCGGACGGAGACGTCCTGATCGCTGCCGGCGTCGCCGGGCTCGGCCACGTAGACGACGAACCGGGCGTCGGCCACGTCGGCTTCGGCGTGCCCGTCGGCCGCGAGCGCCTCACGCACCGCGCGGGCCGTCTCGCCGTCGCCGACCACCGCGACCGGACCGGTGCCCGGCTGGGCCTCGGTGTCGGGCGTCCAGGGCTGCCAGTCCAGCCGGTGCGCGACGCGCTTCGGGTCTGCGGCGGTCGATGCGGCGACCGACTCGATCTCGACGGGCGTGTAGCGCAGCCCGTCGATCCGGGCGTACGGCGCACCGTCTTCGGCGGTGACCGCGATGTCGACGAGGAGGTCGTCGCCGTCGCGTCCGCGGCTGCGTGCCGCGACGACGCCGCGGACACCGGCCGCCACCTCCTCGAAGCGGACGCTGCCGGCCGCGGACGGCACCATCAGACCCGGACTCGAGGAGTCGACGAGCCGTCCCAGGTTGACCGCGGCGTCGAGCATGCCCGGCAGCGAGCCGGCGGCCAGGTCGACCACGGTGCGCAGCTCCCCCGGCCTCGCGTCGTGCGACGCGACGGTCCACGGGTAGGCCAAACCCTCGATGCCCCAGGCGTTGTGGAGTTCGGCCAGCGCCGACGGGTCGTACGCCGAGGACGTTTCCGCGGCGGCCGGGGACGCGCCGGACGGGACCTGATGGGCGACCCGCGCCGTGACGTGCCGGATCCAGCGCTGCGGCGCGGCGTCGTCGTCGCTTCCCGCGGTCGCCGACGAGATCGTGATCATGTCCCCGTCGCTGAAGACCTGCACCAGCCGCGGTCCGTCGACGGTGATCGGGAAGTCGAACCGGACGTCGGTCACCGCGGACGCCCCGGAGCGGGATGCGGCCAGCGACAGCGTCTGCAGCAGCACCGACAGCGGGACGATCTCGACGCCGGCGAATTTGTGCGGGTTCGGATACGGCCTGGCCTGCGGCGCGAGCCTGGCCTGCCACAGATGTCCCGGCTGCGACCCGGCGACGGCGGTGTGCGACCCGAGCACGGTGCCCGGGGCCGGCGCCGACGCGCCGGACGGTGCCTGCTTGCGGATCGCCCAGTGGTGGGTGTGGTGCCACGGCGTCGTCGGCAGCGCGACGTGCGGCTCACCGCGGTGCGGGGTCTCCGGCGGATGAGTGGTGGACGTCGCGTTCAGCGCGGTGTGGAACGTCAGCGTGTCGTCGGCGTCGCGGGTGAGGGTGCCGAGGCTGACATGACTCGCCGACGCCAGTGTGTCGTCGATCGCGTACGTCAGGATCGGGTTCGCGCTGACTTCGATGAACGTGCCGATCTCCTGCGCGGCGGCTTCGACGGCACGCCGGAACTGGACCGGCTGGCGCACGTTGGCCACCCAGTAGTCGGCATCGAGGGTCGGTTCGCCGTCCGGCTCGGTGACCGTCGACAGGAACGGCAGGTTGGGTGTGCGCGGTGTCAGCCCGGCCAGCGCGTCCCGCAGGTCGGGCAGCACCGGGTCCATCAGCGCGGTGTGGGACGCGACCTCCATGTTCACCCGGCGGGCGAACCTGTCCTGGGCGGTGACCGCGGCGATGACCGCGTCGACCTGCTCGGGCAGCCCGGCCACCACGGTCTGGCGCGGTGAGACGTAGCCGGCGATCTCGACGCTCGGATAGTCCGCGACGAACGTGGCCGCGGCCTCGGGGTCGAGTTCGACGAGTGCGACGGCGCCCTGGCCGGCCAGCCGGGACATGATCGAGGACCGGGCGGCGATCACCTTCAGGCCGTCGGCCAGGCTCAACGCCCCGGCGACAACAGCCGCGGTCACCTCACCCATCGAATGCCCGATCACCGCATCCGGATGCACCCCGTGCGACCGCCACAGCTCGGTCAGCGCCAACTGCAGACCCATCAGCACCGGCTGCACCTGCGCATCACCGCTCA
>NZ_LMVQ01000037.1 GCF_001545925.1 Mycobacterium sp. NAZ190054
GACGTGTGGGACGGGCATCTCGCCCACCACGGAGCCCAATTGATCACGGCCCGAGTGCAACTCGTCAACGAGCTGGCCGCCGAGGTGGAGAAGGCCTACCAGCTGCTGGCGCCGGCGTCACGTGCCGTACCGTGCGGGTGGCCAGCGGACCGGTGCAGGGCGCCCGGGTGGTGCCGAGCCCGTCCACCACTGGTTGAGGTCGCAAACAAGTGTGACGCACGCCTCAATACTCGCGCTCGTTTGGCAGCTACTTAAGAGTTGCTTAAGATGATCGGCGGTGAGTGACAGCGGTCGAGCAATGGACGCATCGGTTTACCCCGCCGGTCTGACCGACGGGCCGGGAACCGGTGTCGGCGCGGTGTTCGGCCGTGCTCGCGCAGCATCACCGATTCGAGACACAACCGCTCCCCAAATGTTTGCGCGCCTCCGTGAAAAGGCCGCTCATCAGGCGGAGCATGGCAAACGGGCATGTGCACCGGGGCAGATGTCGGCGAGGAGGTCGTCGTGAGCAGATTCACCGAGAAGATGTACCGCAGTGCCCACACCACCGGCAGGGGCATGGTCACCGGAGAGCCGCACGCGCCGGTCCGGCACACCTGGGGTGAGGTGCACGAGCGGGCCAAGCGCATCGCCGGCGGTCTGGCCGCGGCCGGTGTGGGACTCGGCGACGCCGTCGGTGTGCTGGCGGGCTTCCCGGTCGAGATCGCTCCCACGGCGCAGGGGCTGTGGATGCGCGGCGCCAGCCTGACGATGCTGCACCAGCCCACGCCCCGCACCGACCTGGTGGTCTGGGCCGAGGACACCATGAACGTGATCGGCATGATCGAGGCCAAGGCCGTCATCGTGTCCGAGCCGTTCCTGGTCGCGATCCCGGTGCTCGAGGAAAAGGGCATCAAGGTCCTAACGGTCACCGACCTGCTGAACTCCGACCCCGTCGAGCCGATCGAGGTCGGTGAGGACGACCTCGCGCTCATGCAGCTGACGAGCGGGTCGACCGGTTCTCCGAAGGCCGTGCAGATCACCCACCGCAACATCTACTCCAACGCCGAGGCGATGTTCATCGGCGCCGAGTACGACGTCGACAAGGACGTCATGGTCAGCTGGCTGCCCTGCTTCCACGACATGGGCATGGTCGGCTTCCTGACCATCCCGATGTACTTCGGGGCCGAGCTGGTCAAGGTCACGCCGATGGACTTCCTGCGCGACACGCTGTTGTGGGCCAAGCTCATCGACAAGTACAAGGGCACCATGACCGCGGCGCCGAACTTCGCCTACGCGCTGCTCGCCAAGCGGTTGCGCCGCCAGGCCAAGCCCGGTGAGTTCGACCTGTCCACGCTGCGGTTCGCGCTGTCGGGCGCCGAGCCCGTGGAGCCCGCCGACGTCGAGGACCTGCTTGACGCCGGCAAGCCGTTCGGCCTGGACCCGGGCGCGATCCTGCCCGCCTACGGCATGGCCGAGACCACGCTGGCGGTGTCGTTCTCGCCGTGCGGCGCCGGGCTGGTCGTCGACGAGGTCGACGCCGACCTGCTCGCGGCGCTGCGCCGGGCGGTCCCCGCCGCCAAGGGGCACACCAAGCGGCTGGCCCGGCTGGGTCCGCTGCTGACCGACCTCGAGGCCCGCGTGATCGACGACCACGGCAACGTGATGCCGCCGCGCGGTGTCGGCGTCATCGAGCTTCGCGGAGAATGCGTGTCCCCGGGCTACATGACCATGGGCGGGTTCATCCCGGCCCAGGACGAGCACGGCTGGTATGACACCGGCGACCTCGGCTACCTGACCGAGGAGGGCCACGTGGTGGTCTGCGGTCGCGTCAAGGACGTCATCATCATGGCCGGGCGCAACATCTACCCGACCGACATCGAGCGGGCCGCCGGACGCGTCGAGGGCGTGCGCCCCGGCTGCGCCGTCGCGGTGCGCCTCGATGCCGGACACTCCCGCGAGACGTTCGCCGTGGCCGTCGAGTCCAACAACTGGCAGGACCCGGCCGAGGTGCGCCGCATCGAGCACCAGGTGGCCCACGAGGTCGTCGCGGAGGTTGACGTCCGGCCGCGCAATGTCGTCGTGCTGGGCCCGGGCAGCATCCCGAAGACCTCGTCGGGCAAGCTGCGCCGCTCCACCTCGGTCTCGCTGGTCACCTAACCGCGAGCGTGCGTGTCTGCGGCCGCCACGCCGTATCCGGGCGGCAGTTCACGCACGCTCACCGCGCGGTAGGGCGACCGCAGGCAGATAGTCACCGACCAGGGTTCGGTGCCACCACCGCCGTTCGTCGCGCAACTCGCGCCACGTCGTGAACCGGTATTCGTACAGCCGCGCCCGGATGTAGCGCGGTGGCGCGTCGGGAAACGGATTGTGCCCGAGCAGACGGAGGGTCGCCGCGTCGTTGCGGAGCAGCCGCACGACCAGCGGCCGGAACGAGTCGCGCGCGTAGGCCGGTGACAGCGCGGCGAACCACATCAGCCAGTCCAGGCGCAGGTGGTAGGGCGCCCACTGGCGGGGGATCCGGCGCGGGTCGCCGGGTTTCCCCTTGAAGCCGTACTCCTTCCACACCGTCTGCGCGGTGGGTTCCGGCTCGTCGGTCCCTTCGAGGACCACCTCGTACCGGACCCGCCCGACGGTGCCGAACGCGCCGTAGGTGTTCACCAGGTGGAAGGGGTTGAACGACGCGTTCATCCGCTGCCGGTGTCCGAGCATGTTGCGCACGGGCCAGTAGCTCAGGAACACGGTCAGCGCGGTGGCGGCGATCACCAGGGCGGCGAACCACGACGGCGTCTCGGGTGCGGCCGGAGGAGCGGACAGCGGCAGCACCCAGGCGAACGCGGCATGGTCGACCGCACTGAACGCGAGGATGATCGTCAGCCAGTTGAGCCAGGCGAAGTTCCCGGACAGCACCAGCCACAACTGCGTGACGATCACGATCCCGGCGGCCACCGAGGCCACCGGTTGCGGCGCGAACAACGCGAACGGCACGACCAACTGGGCGACGTGGTTGCCCGCCACCTCGACACGGTGCAGGGGCCTGGGCAGGTGGTGGAAGAACCAACTCAGCGGGCCCGGCATCGGTTGGGTTTCGTGGTGGTAGTCCAGGCAGCTCAGGTCGCGCCAGCACGGGTCGCCACGCATCTTGATCAGGCCGGCGCCGAACTCCACCCGGAACAGCAGCCAGCGCGCCAGCAACAACGTCAACAGCGGAGGCGCCGTGTCGTCGTTGCCCAGCAGCATGGCCAGGAAACCCGCCTCCAACAGCAGCGATTCCCAGCCGAACCCGTACCAGCGCTGTCCGACGTTGACGATCGACAGGTACAGCACCCACAGCACCAGCCACGCCAGCATGGCGGCCCACAGCGGCATGAGGTCGTCGGCGCTGGCGACGAGGGCCGCCGCCAGCGCCGCACAACTCCAGCACACGGCGGCGAAGAAGCGGTCGGAGTAGTGGAGGTGGAACACGCTCGGGGCGACCCGGAAAGACACCTGCGCGACGAACCGCGGCACCGGGAGCATTCCGTGTTCACCGATCAGCGCGCGGAACTGGCGGGCGGCGCCGACGAACGCGATCAGGTAGATCGCCGCCACACCCCGCTGCAGCACCTCCCGGGCCAGCCAGTACCCGGGTGCGTCGAACCAGTCCGCGAACACGTCTCCAGTAGACGCTTTCTGCGGGCCCCGAGGGGGAAGAAAAGCGTTCGCTCGATGTCGGTGTGCGCCTATACCGTCGATGTCATGGAGTCGGCGATCGAGGCCATCGATCTGGTGAAGCGGTTCGGCGACGAGACGGCGGTCGCGGGGGTCAGCTTCGCGGTGCCGCCCGGCACGGTGCTGGGTCTGCTCGGCCCCAACGGCGCGGGCAAGACCACGACCGTGCGGATGATGACGACGTTGACCGAACCGACCAGCGGCACCGCGCGGGTGGCCGGCTACGACGTACGCACCCAGCCCGACGAGGTGCGGCGCCACATGGGGCTCACCGGTCAGGTCGCGACGGTCGACGAACTGCTCACCGGCCGGGAGAACATCCGGATGATCGGCGGCCTCTACGGCATCCGGCGCAAGGACCTCGACCGGCTCGGTGACCAACTGCTGCACCAGTTCTCACTCGCCGACGCCGGCGACCGGGTCGTCAAGTCCTACTCGGGAGGCATGCGGCGCCGCCTCGACCTCGCGGTCAGCCTGCTCGCGTCACCACCCGTGCTGTTCCTCGACGAGCCGACCACCGGCCTGGATCCGCGCAGCCGCAGCGAACTCTGGGACGTGCTGCGCGGCCTCGTCGCGCAGGGCACCACGTTGTTGCTGACCACCCAGTACCTCGAAGAGGCCGATCAGCTGGCCGACAACATCGTGGTGATCGACCGCGGCCACATCATCGCCGAGGGGTCGCCGCTGGAACTCAAGCAGCAGGCCGGTCAGGCCAGCCTGGTGGTCACCGTCGCCGACAGCGCGGATCTCGAGCCGGCCCGCGCCCTGCTCGGACAGACCGGCGCCGAGGTGTACGTCGACGCCGCAGCCCGCCGGCTGACCTCGTCGGCCGACGGGCTGGAGGACATGATCCGGGTCGCGGGCCGGCTGCACGAGCGCGGCATCACCGTCGACGACATCGGGCTGTCCCGGCCGAGCCTCGACGACGTGTTCCTGTCGCTCACCGGGCATCGCACCGAAGACAGTGAGGAGGTCGGCGCATGACCGCGCTCGACACCAAGACCCCGGCGCCGGTCCGTCCGCAACCGGTGCCCATCCGTCCCACCAATCTGGCGCAGCAGTCGTGGATCATGGTCAAGCGCAACATGATCCACACCAAGCGCATGCCCGAGATGCTCAGCGACGTGACCGCGCAGCCGATCATGTTCGTGCTGCTGTTCGCGTTCGTGT
This sequence comes from Mycobacterium sp. NAZ190054, assembly GCF_001545925.1. Taxonomy (GTDB): domain Bacteria; phylum Actinomycetota; class Actinomycetes; order Mycobacteriales; family Mycobacteriaceae; genus Mycobacterium. The sequence continues at coordinate 4,861 of NZ_LMVQ01000037.1, forward strand.
TCGGCGCGTCGATCACCAACACCGGAGGCGCGTCCTACCGGGAGTTCCTGCTGCCGGGCATCCAGGCGCAGACCATCGTGTTCTCGGCGTTCGTGGTAGCCGCCGGGATCACCGCCGACGTCGAGAAGGGCATCATCGACCGGTTCCGGTCGCTGCCGATCTCCCGGTCCTCGGTGCTGATCGGCCGCAGCATCGCCAGCGTGATCCACTCGTCGCTGGGTGTCGTGGTGATGGCGCTGACGGGTCTCGCGATCGGCTGGCGGATCCGCAACGGCGTCGCCGAAGCCGTTCTGGCGTTCGCCCTGCTGCTGTTGTTCGGCTTCGGGATGATCTGGTTCGGCATCCTGATCGGCTCGTTGTTGCGCACCGTGGAGGCGGTCAACGGGGTGATGTTCACCGCGCTGTTCCCGGTGACGTTCCTGGCCAACACGTTCGTGCCGACGGAGCCGATGCCACACTGGCTGCGGGTGATCGCCGAATGGAATCCGGTCTCGTCGCTGGCGCAGGCGATGCGCGAGCTGTGGGGCAACGGCGGGCCTGCGCCCGCGAGCGCCCAACTGCCGCTGCATCATCCGGTGCTGGCCACGATCCTGTGGTCGTTGGCGCTGACCGCCGTCTTCGCACCGTTCGCGCTGTATGCGTACAAGCGCCGAACCGGCGGCTAACCCGGCGCCGCGATCGCCGGCTCGGCGAGGCGGTCGTAGACCCGCCACCACACCATCTCGTGTGCGGCCGGGTCGATCGCGCCCTGTTCGAGGAGTTCGTCGGATTCGAGCAGTTCGGCTGCGAGCGTCAGCAGGCGTCTGCGTCGCTGCGCCGCCGCCGGGTCGGGATAGCCCGCCTGCACGGCGACGGTCATCGTGTGCACCTGCGCGCGCTGAGGGCCGGCCCGCAGCACCGCGACGGCGATCGCGGCCAGCGTGAGTGCCGTCGAGACGGCCAGCGCTTCCCCGGGAGCAACCACGTCGACGAGCGCGATCTCGCAGCTCAGCCACAGGGCCAGGCTCCACGCCGGCCACGCCCGCGCCACCCTCAGCCGGCGGCGCTCGCCGTCGGTGATCCCGGGCGGATAGATCACCAGCCGGTAGCGCACGAGACCCATGCGATCGGGGCGGATGCTCAGCGAGCCCCAACGGCGGTCCCCGTCGAGCAGCCGATCCCAGAGGCGGCGCAACCGCCCGGCGTCCGTACGGTTCATGTCTTTTCGGTTACCCGCCCCGAGCTGGTGCAACCGCCGCACGATTCGTTCCTGGTGGCGCATCCATCTGAGTATGCCTTACTATACTCAGCGTGGAAGAGAAGCTGCCGGCCCGACTGACCGATCATCCGACGGTGCGCGCGGTCCGCTCGCGTCCGGCGCCCGCACCGGGAGTCATCGACGCCGACTGGTTGCGCACCGTGTGTCTGGACGCCGGCGTCGACGACGTCGGATTCGCCAGCGTCGGCGATCCGGCGCTGAGTGCGGAGTTGCCTCATGTCGAAGCGGCGCTGCCGGGCGCGATGAGCTACCTCTCGCTGGTGGTCCGGATGAACCGCGACAACGTGCGCTCCAGCGCGCGCAGTGTGGCCAACCAGGAATTCCACCGCAGCGGGGAGGTGATGAACGAGGCCGCACACCGCATCGCACGGGTACTGCAGGACGCCGGGCACCGGGTGGTGAACCCGTCGGCGACCTTCCCGATGGAGATGGATCGCTACCCAGGCCGCATCTGGGTGGTGGCCCACAAGCCCGTCGCAGTCGCCGCAGGTATGGGCACGATGGGGATCCACCGCAACGTGATACATCCGCGGTTCGGCAACTTCATCCTGCTCGGCACCGTCATTGTCGCCAGTGCTATCAGCAGTTATGGTGCGCCACTGGACTATTCGCCGTGCCTGGAGTGCAAGCTGTGCGTGGCGGCGTGTCCGGTCGGTGCCATCAAGAAGGATGGCGGCTTCGACTTCCTGGCCTGCTCGGTGCACAACTACCGGGAGTTCATGGGCGGCTTCACCGACTGGGTGCAAACCGTCGCCGACAGCGCCGACGGCGCCGACTTCCGTTCCCGGGTGAGCGATTCGGAGAATGCGTCGATGTGGCAGAGCCTGTCGTTCAAGGCCAACTACAAGGCTGCCTACTGCCTGGCGGTGTGTCCGGCGGGTGAGGACGTGATCGCGCCGTACCTCAACGACCGTAAGGGATTCATGGACCTGGTGCTCAAGCCGCTGCAGGACAAGGTGGAAACGCTCTACGTGCTACCGGACTCCGACGCCGAAGCCCACGCCCTCAGGCGTTACCCGCACAAGCCGGTCAAGCGGGTCGGCAGCGGAACACGTGGCCGCTGATCCACCCGCCGAAATTGCATTCCGTCAGGTCCCCACTCGAACTTCTTCTGCTGGAATGCCATTTCGGCGGGCGAAGATGCTGGGGATCAGCTCCAGGCGTGGACGGTGTTCTGCGCCGGTTCCAGGCCCTGGGCGATCAGCAGCTCGGTCGCGTCGGCGGCCTGCTCGATGATCGTCGGCACCTCTTTGCGCTCGACGCTGTTGAAGTTCTCCAGCACGAAGCTGGCGCCGGACTTCTGCCCGGGCGGGCGGCCGATGCCGACCCGGACCCGGTGAAAGTCATTGCTGCCCAACGCGGACGACACCGATCGCAGACCGTTGTGACCGGCCACGCCGCCGCCGCCCTTGAGCCGGATGCGGCCGAAGTCGATGTCGAGCTCGTCGTGGACGATGACGACACCGTCGGGTGCCACCGAGTAGAACTTCGCCAACGGCCCGACCTGGCGCCCCGATTCGTTCATGTACACCCTCGGCTTGGCCAGCACCACCGAGCGGCCCGCGAGCCGCCCGGTGGCCACCTCGGCGCCGGATTTCTTGTGCACCTTGAACTTCTCGCCCATCCGGTCGGCGAGGACGTCGACGACCATGAAGCCGAGGTTGTGCCGGGTCGTGGCGTAGTTCGGTCCCGGGTTGCCCAGGCCGACCACCAGTACGGGTTCGGCCATGACGGGGTCTGCCTACTCGGACTCGGAGGCGGCGTCGCCCTCCGTGCCCTCGGCCTCGGCGGCCTCGGCGGCCTGCTCCTCGACCGACGCGCCGCCACCCTCGGACTCCAGCTCCTCGGCCGTCGGCGCCGCGACGACGTTGACCACCAGGGTCTCGGGATCGGAGATCAGGGTGACACCCGACGGCAGCTCGATCTGCGAAGCCAGGATCTGGGTGCCTTCCTCGGCGCCCTCGATGGAGACGCTGAACTGCTCGGGGATCGACTGGACGTCGGCCTCGATCTCGACGGCGGCCGCGTCCTGCGTGACCAGCGTGCCCGGGGCGGCGTCGCCCTCGAGGACGACGGAGACCTCGACGGTTACCTTCTCGCCGCGGCGCACGACGAGCAGGTCGGCGTGCTGGATGTTGCGGCGGATCGGGTGGATCTCGATGGCCTTGGTCAGCGCCAGCTGTTCCTTGCCGTCGATGTTGAGGGTCAGCACCGCGTTGGTGCCGGCGTTACGCAGCACGGCGGCGAAGTCGCGCCCGTTCAGTTCGAGGTGCTGCGGCTCGGTGCCGTGCCCGTAGAGGACGACGGGCACGCGGCCGTCGCGGCGGGCGCGGCGCGAGGCGCCCTTGCCGGTCGTGGTGCGGACCTGCGCGGTCAGATTGTTGGGCGGGTTCTTCGCCATGATGTGTGCTCCTGTGCCGGTGATCGGTATGTCGGGCACGGCCAGGGTCGCACTTCAGAGAAGTCGCGGGTTCCCGTCGATAACGGCGGCCAAGCACAAAGCAGGCCACCCTCGCCGTGACGCGTCCACGAGGGTAGCGCAGCGCCCGGTCAGAGCGGAAATCCGACGCCGGTGAGCTGCTCGGACAGCGTCCACAGCCCGGCGGCCTTCGCGCGGTCGCGGGCCAGCGGGCTGCGACCGCGCGGCCCGCTCGGGCCGAGCATCATGAATTTCGGCCCGATGAAGCTGTCGCCGGGCACGTCCTGGGACACCGCGTACAGCGTCTGGCGCGCCCCGAAGTCGGCGTCGGTGGCCATGAACCGGTTGCCGATCGCCGCCACGCGGCTGCCGAACCGGTTACCCGAATGGCCCTGCAGGTTCGTCGCCGAGTAGCCGGGATGGGCGGCGAGCGCCCGGACCGGGGACCCGGCCGCGGCCAGCTTGCGTTGCAGCTCGCTGGTGAACAGCAGGTTCGCCAGCTTGGACTGGCCGTACGCGGGCCAGGCCAGGTACGGCCGGGACTTCCAGTTCAGGTCCTTGAGGTTGACGGTGCCCAGCAGGTGCAGCATCGATGACACGGTGACCACCCGGTCGGTGATCTTCGGCAGCAGCAGGTTGGTCAGCGCGAAATGACCGAGGTGGTTGGTGCCGATCTGGCTCTCGAAGCCGTCGGCGGTCAGCGCGTAGGGCACGGCCATGATGCCGGCGTTGTTGACCAGCACGTCGACGCGCTCGACGCCCTCGGCGAACTCCCGCACCGACGCCAGGTCCTGCAGGTCGAGCCGGCGCACCTGTACGTCGCCGCTCATCGACGCCGCGGCGGCGTTGCCCTTCTCCAGGTTGCGCACCGCCAGGATCGTCGTCGCGCCGACCCGGGCGAGCTCGCGCGCGGTCACCAGGCCGAGCCCGCTGTTGGCGCCGGTCACGATGACGCTGCGGCCGGTGAAGGAGGGCAGGTCGGCGGCGGTCCAGTCGCTCATGGCCTCACCCTAGTTACCCCCGCCGAACTTGCATTCCGGCAGGCCGCTACTCGATCTTTTCCGGACGGAATGCAATTTCGGCGGGGGTTGTCACCGGGGTTGACGCCGGGGTTGTCAGCGGGCCGGTTTGGGCAGTGCGACGGTGAAGCCGCCGATGATCTCCTCGACGTCGGGCCCGTCTTCGGCGGCCTGGTCGGCGAACCCGGTGACGGTGAACTGCACCAGGTAGCGCTGCCGGGCGGGCGGCGCGCCGGTGGCGATCACGATGCGGTTGTAGCTGTGCATCCGCGCGCCGTTGAGGTCGTAGCTGCCCTCGATCATCGACGACGGGAAGTCGTTGAAGTCCTCGGTCGACGCGTTAAGTTCCCGGAAGTTCTCCGACATCTGCGCGTCGACGTTGGCGTGGGTGAGCGCCTGGGCGACGTCGAAGTCGCCGTTGAGCTGGAACACCATCAGCATCGCGGTGGGATAGGTGTCGCCTTTGGCGATCATCCGGGTGCCCGGTGCCAGGTTGGAGTTCCGGTACGGATGCCACCCCTCGGGTGTCGGGATCGACACCGTGAGGTCGGTGAGCTGGTCGGGCGCGACGGGCTCACCGATCACCCCGGCCCGTTCCAGAAACGTGGCGATCGAGATCGCGTTCTCGGGGTCGACGTCCGGCGCCGCCGAAGTCGTGCTCGTGGTCGACCAGATCGACTGGTAGTCAGGCGTTTCGGTCGCACACCCCGTCACCGCCAGCATCGCCGCGACCGCCAGCGCCGGCCGGAGGCGAACTGTCACAGAATCTCTCGGACGTTGTCGAGGGGACGTGCCAGCCGGGTGCCCTTGCCGGTGACGACGAACGGCCGCTCGATCAGGATCGGATGCTCGGCCATCGCGTCGAGCAGCTCGTCGTCCGACGCCGACGCCAGACCGAGCTCGCTGTAGAGCGGTTCGCGCTTGCGCACGGCGGTGCGCACGTCGATGCCGGCATCGGAGATCATCGCCACCAACTCGTCCCGCGACGGCGGGGTCTTCAGGTAGAGCACGACCTCGGGCTCGATCCCGTTGTCCCGCAGCAGATCCAGCGTCTTGCGCGACGTCGAGCACTTCGGGTTGTGGTAGATGACGGCGGCGGGCCGCCCCTCAGATTCAGCGGCCATCTACGCAGACCCGTCGAAAAGGCTTGTCACCGAACCGTTGTCGAACACCGCACGGATCGTGTTCGCCAGCAGCGGCGCGATCGACAGCACGGTCAGCTGCGGGAAGCGCTTCTCCTCGCTGATCGGCAGCGTGTTGGTGACGATCACCTCGCAGGCGCCGGAGTCGGCCAAACGCTCGCGGGCCGGGTCCGACAGCACGCCGTGCGTCGCGGCGATGATCACGTCACCGGCCCCGTCCTGCTTGAGCAGCTTGACCGCACCGGCGATGGTGCCGCCGGTGTCGATCATGTCGTCGGTCAGCACGCAGGTCTTGCCCTTGACGTCACCGACGACACGGTTGGACTTGACCTGGTTGGGCACCAGCGGGTCCCGCGTCTTGTGGATGAACGCCAGCGGGACACCGCCGAGCGAGTCGGCCCACTTCTCGGCGACGCGCACACGCCCGGAGTCGGGGGAGACCACCACCATGTCGTGGTCGGCGTAGTTGTCGGCGATGTAGCCGGTGAGCAGTTTCTGGGCCCGCATGTGGTCGACGGGTCCGTCGAAGAAGCCCTGGATCTGGTCGGTGTGCAGGTCGACGGTCACGATCCGGTCCGCGCCCGCGGTCTTGAGCAGGTCGGCGACCAGGCGGGCCGAAATGGGTTCGCGGCCGCGGTGTTTCTTGTCCTGCCGGGCGTAGGGATAGAACGGCAGGATCGCCGTGATGCGCTTGGCGCTGCCACGCTTGAGCGCGTCGATCATGATCAGCTGTTCCATCAGGTGCTGGTTCAGCGGCGCCGGGTGGGACTGCAGCACGAACGCGTCGCAGCCACGCACCGACTCGTCGAAGCGGACGAAGATCTCGCCGTTGGCGAAGTCGCGCGCGGTCTGCGCGGTCACCGGAACGTCGAGCTCCTTGGCGACCTGCTCGGCCAGTTCGGGGTGCGCCCGGCCCGAGAAGAGCATCAGGTTCTTGCGGTTGTCGGTCCAGTCGTGGCTCACGGGGCTGCCCTCGGCGTCGGCGATCGATACGGGGCCATCGTACGTAGCGCTGACGCGCCTGCGGTGGCGGGTTACCAGAATGCCAATAAAGGGCGTCGAAAAGCTACTTGCCGGTAGCTTGGTCGCCGGCGTCTGCCTGATCTGCCGCTGCCTCTGCCTGATCTGCCGCTGCCGCGGCCGCGGCCGCCGCGGTCGCAGCCGCACTGCCCGGGCGTTTGCGCGCCACCCAACCCTCGATGTTGCGCTGCGGGCCCGCGGACACGGCCAGCGCGCCGGGCGGGACGTCCTCGCGCACGACCGTGCCGGCGCCGGTGTAGGCGCCGTCACCGACGGTCACCGGCGCGACGAACATGGTGTCCGACCCGGTCCGCACGTGCGAGCCGATCGTGGTGCGGCTCTTGGATTCACCGTCGTAGTTGACGAAGACGCTCGACGCGCCGATGTTGCTGTGTTCGCCGATGTCGGCGTCGCCGACGTAGGTCAGGTGCGGCACCTTGGTGCCGGTGCCGATCGTCGCGTTCTTGGTCTCGACGAACGCGCCGAGCTTGCCGGCCGCGCCGAGCTCGGTGCCGGGACGCAGGTAGGTGAACGGGCCGACGACGGCGTCGGCGCCGATGACCGACGCGGACCCGTGCGTGCGGACCACCTGCGCGCCGTCGCCGACCGAGACGTCGGTCAGCGTGGTATCCGGGCCGATCTCGCAGTGTGCGCCGATCGCCGTCGCGCCGAGGAGTTGGGTCCCGGGGCGCACCACGGTGTCGCGGCCGATCGTGACGTCGACGTCGATCCACGTCGAGGCGGGGTCGACGATCGTGACGCCGGCACGCTGGTGGCGTTCGACGATGCGCCGGTTCAGCACCGCTGCCAACGCGGCCAACTGCACGCGGTCGTTGACGCCGGCGACCAGTGCCGAGTCGCCGATGTGCTGTGCGCGCACGACGCCGCCGTCGGAACGCACGATCGCGATCACGTCGGTCAGGTACAGCTCGCCCTGGGCGTTGTCGGCCCGCAGCCGCCCCAGCGCCGAGCGCAGCGCCGTCACGTCGAACGCGTAGACGCCGGCGTTGACCTCGGTGATCGCCTGCTGCGCCGGGCTGGCGTCGGCCTGCTCGACGATTCCGGTCACCTCGCCGTCCTGGGTGCGCAGGATGCGCCCGTATCCGGTCGGGTCGGCCAGCGTGGTGGTCAGCACCGTCACCACCGCGCCCTGCGAGGTGTGGGCGGCGATCAGCTCGGCGAGGGTGCCCGCGTCGAGCAGCGGAACATCGCCCGCGGTGACCACCACCACGCCGGTGAAGTCGGCGGGCAGCGCCGCGAGACCGCATTCGACGGCATGGCCGGTGCCGCGCTGCTGTTCCTGGATCGCGATCTCGATGTCGCGACCCAGCGCCTGCCCGATCGACTGCGCGGCCGGGGCCACCCGCTCGCGGTCCTTACCGACCACGACGACCAGGTGCCGGGGTTCGACGCCGGCCACCGAGTGCACGGCGTGCGCGAGCATGCTGCGCCCGGCCAGGGTGTGCAGAACCTTCGGGGTGTCGGATTTCATCCGGGTGCCCGCACCCGCCGCCAGGATCAGCACCGCGGCGTCACGCATAGATGTCCTTCCGGATCGCGGAGCTGCGGAATCCGCTCGGCAACCCTCGCTGCTCCGTCGCCAGGACTCGAACCTGAACTATCTGAACCAAAATCAGAGGTGCTGCCGATTACACCACGACGGATCGGTCACGAGGTACGCGTGCGACTCTAACCCACCACAGCTACCGGACTCACGGCGTCGCGAGCTCCCCGGCCCGGTGGGTGCCGAACGGCTTGGCGGCCAGGATCGTCACGTGCTGGATGCTGCCGTCGGGTAGCTGGTAGCTGCGTTGCTGTCCCGGTGTGGCGCCGAGCAGCGCACCGCCCAGCGGCGAGTTGACGGTGTAGACGTCCATCTCGGCGTCGGCGGTTCCGCGGGTGCCGAGCAGGAACGTCTCGGTGTCACCGGTGTCGTCGAACCGCACCGTGAGCACCATGCCGGGCTCGGCCACCCCGTCGTCGGCGGGGTGGACCGCGTGGTCGGCCTTGCTGAGCAGTTCGTGGATCTGCCGGATGCGTTCCTTGCGGGCCAGCCAGGCGTCCACGACCTGATCGGTGCGGTCGGCGTCGTCGGTACCGGCCGGGTGGGGCACGGCCATCAGCTCGGCCAGTTCCCGCTCGAGGTTCTCGCGGGCCTGCGGGGTCATCCAGATGTAATCGCCGGTGTGCACGTCGCGGTTCCTTTTCGGTGGGAGTGATCGTCGTCAGGGGCGGGGACGAATCGCACCGCCCCTGACGACCGGGTGACCCCTCGTCAGAGGGGAAGGGTCAGCGCAGCGGGTCGAACGGTCGCACCGCTTCGGGTTGTTTGCCGGTGACGATCTGCTCGGCGAGCAGTCGACCGGTGGCCGGACCGTGCGCCAGGCCCCACATGCCGTGCCCGCCTGCGACGTACACGCCGGCGGTGAGCTCACCGATCAGCGGTTTGCCGTCGTCGGTCACCGGTCGCGGCCCGACCCACAGGTCCGTGCGCTCGCCCCAGCGCACCCCGTCCAGCAGCGGGGCGGCCGAGGAGACGATCGCGTCGATGCGGCGGTGCGCGAGCGGCTCGGACGGGCGGCGGAACTCCATGGTGCCGGCCACCCGCAGACCACCGCGGTACGGCGTGCACGCCACACGCACCTCGGGGAGATAGACCGGACCCGGCAGCGGACGATCGACCGGCACCGTGAACGAGTAGCCGCGGCCGGCCTGCAGCCCGACCCGGATCCGGCGCCCCGTCAGCTCCGGCAACCAGGCCCCGGTCGCCAGCACGACCGCGTCGGCGTGCAGCTCTTCCCCGTCGCGCAGGCGCACCGTCGCGGCGCCGGCGGTGCCGTGCACGTCGCGCGCCTCACCGGTCCGCACCGTGGCCCCGCGTTCGGCGACGGCGTGCGCCAGCGCATGGGCGAATCGGCCCGGGTCGACGAAGCGCTGAGCGGACACGTTGACGACGGCCGCGACCTGCGGCGACGCCACCGGCACCTGTTCGTGCAGGGCCGCACCGGTCAGCATCTCGGCGCCGAGGTCGCCGCCGGACGGCCGCAGGTGGCTCAGTTCGGACAGGAACCGGCCGGCCGCGGCGGCGTCCCGGAACGCGACGGCCAGCGACGTGTCGGTGACCGGGGCGTCGACACCGTTGGCGACCAGCACGTCGAACGTCTCGATCGCCTCGTCGTTGAGCGCCGCGTTGGCGGCCACGGCGTGACGCCAGGAGCCGGGCCGGCAGTTCGCGGCGAACCGCATCAGGAATCGCGCCAGCGCGGTGTCCGCGCGCAGCGGTATGTGCAGTGGCGCGGCGGGGTCGAGCAGCCCGCGCAGTCCTTCGCGCAGCATCGACGGCGAGTTCAGCGGAGCGGTCAGCGCCGGGGAGACCCAGCCGGCGTTGCCCCAGGACGCGCCCGCCGCGACACCGGTCCGGTCGACGACGGTGACCGCGACACCACGATCCTGCAGGAACCATGCCGTGGACAGCCCGACGATGCCCGCGCCCACGACGACCACAGACCGGGGGCCGCCGTCGAACCCTGACCCGCCTGACATTGCCTGACCTCCGCGCTCCTCCGTGCTGACGCCTCCATCGTGTGGGGCCGCGCGGCCGCGGGTGTTGTGCCGTGGCGACAAGGCGCCGCGGCGGAAATGTCGGCCCGCGACAAACCGAGTCAGTCCAGGACGGCGAGTTCGATCATCATCGCGAACCGTTTGTCGGCGTCGTCGAGGCGCAGCTCGGTCAGTTCGGCCATCCGCCGCATCCGGTACCGGACCGTGTTCTCGTGCACCCCGAGCGCCGCGGCCGTGCGTGCCGGGTCGCCGGGTTCCAGCAGCGAGTACGTCAGCCACTGCGACAGTTTGTGCAACGGCAGCCAGCCGGCCGTCAGACCCGGTCCGGTGACGGCATCGTGGCGCCAGCAGTCACCCAGCGGCTGGTCG
>NZ_LMVQ01000038.1 GCF_001545925.1 Mycobacterium sp. NAZ190054
ACGCCGATCGTTCGGTGACGAGGAAGCCGGAGGGCAACGAGTTCCGCGACACTCGATGCCACCCTCCGTCTTGGTCCTGCCACCACCCCCGCCGAGGCGCCGCCGGCCGCCAGCGCCAGCGCACGCCCGACGCTGCCCTCGGGCACCAACCGCGGGGCGTAGCCGATCACCAGCGAGAAGAACAGCGCGTGGGTGACGCCGCCGAGCGTGCGTCCGGCAGCGACGACGGCGAACCCGGGCGCCGCCGCGACCACGGCGTTGCTCAGCGCGTAACCGGCGATGGTGGCCATCAGCAGGGGTTTGCGGGCGAACCTGGTGGTGGCCACCGTCAGCGGCACGGCCAGTGCGGCCACCATCACCGCATAGAGGCCGACCAGCAGACCTGCCGCCGAATCGGAGACGCCGAACGCGGCGCCGATCTGCGGCAGCAGGCCCACGGGCAGCATCTCGGTGGTGACCGCCAGGCACGACGCGGCCGCCAGGCAGAACAGCCCGGGCAGATTCGCACGCAAACCGGGGTCCGGCGGGGCGGTCGCAGTCATGGCGCCGAATATACTCGTCAGCTGAGTCTAATCAAATGGAATACTTCTCGACGATGTCTGACGACCCGCGGCATGCCGCGTACACGCGGTGGCTGGGCGCCGCGCAACTGATCGGTGTGGTGCGCGCCGAGCCCGGCATCACCCGGGCGGCGGCCGCGCAGCGACTGGGTATCGGCACCGGCGGAGCGGCCGACATGGTCGCGCGGCTGAGGCAGGCGCGGTTGCTCGACGAGACGCCGGCGCCCGCCCAGGGCCGGGGCAGGCCCACGACGGTGCTGGGCCCGCATCCCGACGGACCGCTGGTGCTGGCGGCCGAGGTGCGGGCCGCCGACTGGCGGCTCGCTGTGGCCGGCATCGACGGTCGCCCGCGTCCGGTGGCCGGGGGCGCATACTCCGACGACGAACTCGACGTGGCGCTGGACCGGCTGGCCGATGCCATCGGCACTGCCTATCGACGAAACGCGAAGCGGGTCAATGCTCTTGCGGTCTCGTTCGCGGGCACGGTCAGCGATGCGAAGCTGGTGCAGTTCACGTCGCGGCGCCGTCGCGACGTCGACCTGTCGGTGCTGACGAGCAGGATCCCGCGCCGCGCGGCGGTGGCGCTGCTGATCGGGAACGACGCCACCTGGGCGGGGCTGGCCGAAGCCCGCACGGGCGCCGCGCGCGACGCGGGCACCTCGCTGCACCTGATCGTCGCGCAGGGCATCGGCGGCACCGTGGTCGTCGACGGCATACCGCTGTGCGGCGCTCACGGGGCTGCGGGCGAGTACGGTCACGTCCCGTTCGGCGACCCGGCGTTGGCCTGCCCGTGTGGAGCCCGCGGATGCTGGGATCTGACCGTCGACGGGCGCGCGCTGGCCCGGCTGCGCGGGGATGCGCCGCCCGAGGACCCGGTCGGCTACGTGCACCGGATGCTCGAGGAGCCCCGCGACGCCCGGACGCGGCAGGCGCTGGACATTGTCGCGGCGTCATTGGGCCGCGGTATCGGGGCGTTGGTGAACCTGCACGACCCGGACGTGATCACCCTGGGCGGCGTCGGTGCGGGCCTGCGGGCCGCCGCCGCCGGCGCCTTCGACACGGCCTACCGCGACGCCCTGATGGCCTACCGGCAGGACGCCCCGCCGCCGGTGCGTGACGCCGAGCACGGCGAGGAGGCAACACTGCACGGCGCGGTCATCATGGCGATGGACCATGTCACCAGCCCGGCCGGTCTCGCCGATTGGGCTGAGCGCCAGCGGGTTTGAGGGCCGGGCTAGTTCGCGTGCAGGGCTTCGTTGAGCGTGATGCCCGTGCCGTCGCGCTTGACCACCTCGACTGCACCGGTGACCGAGTTACGGCGGAACAACAGGTTGTCGGCACCGGAGAGCTCGCGGGCCTTGACGGTCTCGCCGTCGGAGGTGGTGACCTTGGTGCCCGCGGTGACGTACAGCCCGGCCTCGACGACGCAGTCGTCGCCGAGGGAGATCCCCAGCCCGGCGTTGGCGCCGAGCAGGCAGCGCTTGCCGACCGAGATCACCTGCGTGCCGCCGCCGGACAGCGTGCCCATGATCGACGCGCCGCCGCCGATGTCGGAACCGTCGTCGACGACGACGCCCGCCGAGATACGGCCCTCGACCATGGAACTGCCGAGCGTGCCGGCGTTGAAGTTCACGAAGCCCTCGTGCATGACGGTGGTGCCCGGCGCCAGGTGCGCGCCGAGGCGTACCCGGTCGGCGTCGGCGATCCGCACGCCGGAGGGCAGCACGTAGTCGACCATGCGCGGGAACTTGTCGACGCCGTAGACCGCGACCTGCCCGCGGCGGCGCAGCCGGGCCCGGACCGTCTCGAATCCGTCGACCGCGCACGGGCCGTGACTGGTCCATACGACGTTGGTGAGCACCCCGAACAGCCCGTCGGCGTTCAGCCCGTGCGGCGCGACCAGGCGGTGCGAGAGCAGATGGAGCCGCAGGTACGCGTCGTACGCGTCGACGGCCTTGTCCTCCAGCGACGCGATCACCGTGCGCACCACGACGACGTCCACGTCGCGGTCCTCGTCGCGGCCCGCCAGCGCGGCAAGCTCGCCGGGCACCTCGGCCACCGAGAGACGCGCGGTTCCCGGCTCGCCGCCCGCGGTCAGTTCCGGGGCCGGGAACCAGGTGTCGAGAACCGATCCGTCGGCCGCGATGGTCGCCACGCCGATGCCTGATGCTCCTGTCACGGTGCTTCAGGTTACCGGTGGGTGTGATCGGTGCATCCGTGGGCTGACCGGCAGCCGTGGAGTCGAATTGGTCTACAGCAACAGAGAAGGGTCATGGCAGGTTGCGGAGGCCGGCGCCGACCTCCGCTACCGTGGTCCTGTGCTCGACCTACACGGTGATCCGGTCGCGTTGACCGCCGCGCTGGTGGACATCCCGAGCGAGTCTCGCCACGAGAAGCGCATCGCCGACGAGATCGAGAGCGCGCTCCGTACACAGACCACCGGCTTCGAGGTCCTCCGCAACGGTGACGCCGTACTGGCCCGCACCGACTTCGGCCGGCCGTCGCGGGTGCTGCTGGCCGGGCACACCGACACCGTGCCCGCGGCAGGCAACCTGCCCAGCCGGCTGGCCGACGGCGTGCTGCACGGCTGCGGAACCTCGGACATGAAATCCGGGGACGCGGTGTTCCTGCACCTGGCGGCCACCGTCACCGAACCCGCTCACGACATCACGCTGGTCATGTACGACTGCGAGGAGATCGAGGCCTCCGCCAACGGGCTCGGCCGCATCGAGCGGGAGCTGCCCGACTGGCTGGCCGCCGACGTCGCGATCCTCGGCGAACCGTCCGGCGGCTTCGTCGAGGCCGGCTGCCAGGGCACCCTGCGGGTGATCGTCAGCGCGACCGGCACCCGGGCGCACTCGGCCCGGTCGTGGTTGGGCGACAACGCGATCCACAAGTTGGGTGACGTCCTCGCCCGGCTGAAGGCCTACCCGGCGCGCAGCGTCGACATCGACGGCTGCGTCTACCGCGAAGGGTTGTCGGCGGTGCGGATCGACGGCGGCATCGCAGGCAACGTGATCCCCGACTCGGCGAGCGTCACCGTGAACTTCCGGTTCGCCCCGGACCGCAGCGTCGAGCAGGCCCACGCCCACGTGTGCGAGGTGTTCGACGGGCTCGACGTCGCGATCGAACTCACCGACTCCGCCGCCGGCGCGCTGCCGGGGTTGACCCGGCCGCGCCGCCGGCGCCGGAATGCCCGCAGTGGACGGTGACGTCCGGTCATACGACCGGCGTGGTGACGGATGTGCCGGGCCCCGACATCCCCGCCGCCCGGACGGTCGGGATGCGCACCGCCGCCACCACCGTCGTCGAAGGCGGCACCGAGACCCGCACGCACGCGGAGACGTTCGTCGCCTACCTGGGGGAGTACATCTGTTTCGTCGCCGTGCTCACCGATCCCGGGTCACCGCATCCCGCACTCGGCGCCGACTTCGCATCCGGACTGCTCACCGAAACGGTGTCGGCGCTGCGCGGTTGAGCAGGCCCGCGCAGGTACATTGGCGGCGATGTCGAAGCCTCCGAACCCCCGGGTGATCGCTGCGGTGATGTGCGTCGCGCTGGCCACCGGATGCAGCGCCGCGCAGTCCGAGGACCTCTCGAACGCCGACATCGCCAGGGTCACGGAGCTCAAGTCGCAGTTTCCCGCGTCGTTCGCGGTGAACTCCGTGGGTCCGGCGGGGATCGACCCGCAGTACCTCACCGCGCAGAAGTTGCCGCCCGGCCTGACCTTCGATCCGGCCGACTGCGGGCAGGCCGCCGGTGAACAGGCCATCCCGGAGGGCGTCAAGGGGAACATGGCGGCCACCACCGCCGAAGGCGACGGCGTGCGCTACATCGTCATCGCGGTCGAGACCTCCGAGCCCGTCCCGGTCAGTGTGCCCACCGAGCAGTGCCGCAAGGTGGCCTTCACCGGCCCCGGGATGCGCGGCCTCGTCGAGGTCGTGGACGCCCCGCAGATCGACGAGGTGCACACCGTCGGCACCCACCGGGTGTTGCAGACGACGACGCAGCAGGGCCCGCGCACCGGCGAGCTCTACAACTACGTCGCCAAGTTCGGGACGTTCATCGTGATCGTCACCGCCAACCCGCTCGTGGTCGCCGACAAGCCGGTCGCCCAGGTCGACACCGCGCGGGCCCGCGACCTCGTCGCGCGGACGGTCGAGCTGGTGAAGGGCTGAGCCGCCGTCAGCGGACGTCCTGCGGGCGGAACTGGATGCTGATGCGCGGCCCGGTCGGACGCGCGGTCTTCGGGACGGCGTGCTCCCACGTGCGCTGACACGAGCCGCCCATCACCAGCAGGTCACCGTGACAGTGCCGCAGCCGCAACGACGGCCCGCCCCCGCGCGGCCTGAGCGCGAAAACCCTTGTGGCACCGAGACCCACGATGGCGACCATGGTGTCCTCGGTGCTGCTGCGGCCGATGTTGTCGCCGTGCCAGGCAACGCTGTCGTTGCCGTCGCGGTACAGGCACAGGCCCGCGGTGACGAACGGTTCGCCGAGCTCTCCGGCGTACGCGTCGTTGAGCCGGCGGCGCAGCTGCTTCAGGCGCGGGTGCGGTGCCGGGTCGTCGACCAGGTGGTGGAAACTCACCAGCCGCGGCACGTCGAGCACCCGTTCGTACATCTGCCGCCGCTCGGCCCGCCACGGGATCTGATCGCGGAGCTCGCCGAAAAGCGCGTCGTCGGCCGAACCGTCCTGGGACAACCAGCCCGACCGCACCTCCAGCCACGCGCCGTTGCCGAGGTCGCGGCGCTCGGAGTGGTCGAACAGAGAGCTTTGCAGAGCCGGCTCCATGCGGGCAGTCTATCGCACAGGCGTTCGAAATCTCAGAGCCGGACCGGGCCGGGTCCCTCCTCGGCGAGCATGTCTCCGGGATTGGCCAGCGCGCACACCTTCAGGCTCAGGCAGCCGCAGCCGATGCAGCCGGCGAGGTTGTCCCGCAGCCGCTGCAGGTGCAGGATGCGCTGATCGAGGTCCTCGCGCCAGCCCGCGGAGAGCTTGGCCCAGTCCTTGCTGGTGGGCACCCGGTCGGAGGGCAGCGTCGCGAGCGCCTCGCGGATGCGGGCCAGCGGGATGCCGAGTCGCTGCGACATCCGGATGAACGCGACGCGGCGCAGCGTGTCCCGTGAGTAGCGCCGCTGATTGCCGCCGGTGCGCCTGCTCGTGATGAGGCCTTCGCGCTCGTAGAAGTGCAACGCCGACACCGCGACCCCGCTGCGTGCCGACATCTCGCTCGGCGTGAGTTCGTGCGGCCACTCCATGACCTCAACCCTAGTTGAGGTGACTGTTCGGGTTACGGTGCTACACGTGACTGATGCGGCGCTCGGATGCAATTCGGAGGTCGGCACGCTGCGGGTGGTCATCCTGCACCGCCCGGGACCCGAGTTGCAACGCCTGACGCCCCGCAACAACGACACGCTGCTGTTCGACGGGTTGCCGTGGGTGGCCAGAGCTCAGCAGGAGCACGACGCGTTCGCCGAGTTGCTGCGCTCGCGCGGGGTCGAGGTACTGCTGCTCGGTGACCTCCTCACCGAGGCGCTGGCCAAGAGCGGCGCGGCCCGGATGCACGGCATCTCCGCCGCGGTCGATGCCCGCCGTCTCGGTGTGCCGCTGGCGCAGGAACTCTCGGCATACCTGCGCACGCTCGACGCCGGTGCGCTGGCCCGGGTGCTGATGGCCGGGATGACCTTCGACGAGTTGCCGTTCGGGGAGAACGAGCTGTCGCTGGTGCGCCGCATGCACCACGGCGGCGATTTCGTCATCGACCCGCTGCCGAACCTGTTGTTCACCCGGGACTCGTCGTTCTGGATCGGTCCGCGGGTGGCCATCACTTCGCTGTCGATGCATGCCCGGGTGCGGGAGACCTCGCTGACCGACCTGATCTATGCCCACCATCCGCGGTTCCTCGGCGCGCGGCGGGCCTACGAATCCCGGTCGGCGCCGATCGAGGGCGGTGACGTGCTGTTGCTGGCGCCCGGTGTGGTGGCCGTCGGGGTGGGGGAGCGGACCACGCCTGCGGGCGCGGAGGCGTTGGCGCGCAGCCTGTTCGACGACGATCTCGCACACACCGTGCTGGCCGTGCCGATCGCGCAGGAACGCGCGCAGATGCATCTGGACACGGTGTGCACGATGGTCGACACCGACGCCGTGGTGATGTACCCGAACATCCAGCACTCGTTGACGGCCTTCACGATCCGGCGCCGGTCCGGTGGGGTGAAGATCGACCGTGCGGCGCCGTTCGTCGACGCCGCGGCGGACGCGATGGGCATCGGCAAGCTGCGGGTGATCGACACCGGGCTCGACCCCGTCACCGCCGAGCGTGAGCAGTGGGACGACGGCAACAACACGCTGGCGTTGGCGCCCGGCGTCGTGGTCGCCTACGAACGCAACACCGAGACCAACGCGCGCCTCGCGGATTCCGGTATCGAGGTGCTGCCGATCGCGGCCTCGGAGCTGGGCACCGGCCGCGGCGGCCCGCGCTGCATGTCGTGCCCGGCCGGCCGCGACCCGCTCTAGCGAAACCCCCGGCGCCGCAGCGCGTCCCGGCATCGACCGACCACATTCCACGGACCGTGCAGCGGCGCCACCTCGATCAGCTGCCAGCCGAGCCGGCTCAGCAGATCGCGGAAGAGGATGTCGCTTGTCAGGTTGGGGCGGTGTTCGGCCCACTGCACCCCGACCCGGGCGTCCCGCCAGCCGATACCGACAGTCGACTCCCAGCGGTGGTCCGCGACCGGGATGCTGGTCTGGGGATGCGGAAGACCGGCGTCGATGAGCCAGAGCCGTACCCTGGTCTCCTCCGGTGACCGAGAGCCGCCGTCCATCACCTCGAGCGCGTCGTAGGCGTTGACGGTCCCCCGCGCCGTCCGGTACCGCTGCTGCAGCGGCGCCACGTCCGTTCGGGAGATCTCGGTGCAGTCGGCGAGCATGTCGAGGTGGACGACCGCTTCGTCGCGGGGCAGCCGCCTGGCGAGGTCGAAAGCCGTGCGCGCGGGCGTGGTGATCGACAGCTCACCGTAGATCCCGATCTCGTCGGCCTCCAGTCGCTCGTCGCGGACGACGACGCCGGGTTGGGCCCGCCTGGGCTTCGCGATGATCTCGATCGGCGCGTCATCCTCGACGCCGGCGACGCCGTACAGCGCGGCCGCGGTCCGGCCCGCGATGACCCCTTGCCGGCCGGTCCACAGCCACGCGGCGTAGGCCCTGTTCAGGATGCTTCGGCGCGCGCCCGCCGGCAGGTAAACGTCGGGCAGTATCGCGCGATAGTTCCAGCGCAGGGCGCCGCGCGTGAGTAGCCCGGCATCGATGGCCTCGCTGCCGATGATCGGTCTGTCCACGGTCCGAGCGTGTGCACGTGCACCGACGTGTCGGTCGCCGCGCCGGCCGATCCGCCTCCCGCCTGTGGATCGGATCGGGATTGGGGAGCGGGCCCGCCAGGGGTCGACCGACTTGCCCGGGCGCTCGAGGCGAGGTTGACGTCAGGGTCGCCGACGGCGGCGGCACCGACCAGAACGCAGCCCTGATGTCGATCTCGGGCCGTGATCGACATCAGGGTTGCGATATCCGACGGGAGGCACGAAATCACAGCCGTGGTGTCGATCTGGCGTGGAGCATCGGGTCACCGGTGGTGCCCCGCCGGCCTATCGCCAGGACGGTAGCCAGATCTGCATGTTCCACGTGTGCTGAGAGATCGGCAGGCCGGTCAGGATCGGATAGAGCCACGCGAAGTTCGTGATCACCAGCGCGACATAGCCGCACACCACCAGCAGCCCCAGTGTTCGGCGCTCGGCGTTCTGGCCGGGTTTGTAGAGGATGTCGCCGAGGATCATCGCGATGATCATGACCAGGAACGGCGCCATGGTCGCGGCGTAGAAGAAGTACATCTGCCGGTCGATGTCGGCGAACCAGGGCAGGATGCCGGCGCTGTAGCCGACCAGCAGCACGGCGTACCGCCAGTCCCGCTTGACGAACGCCCGCCACACCGCCCAGGCCAGCACGGGTACCGCCAGGAACCACATCGCCGGCGTGCCCACCAGCATGACGGCCTTGACGCACGACTGGGCCCCGCACCCCGCCACGTTCTCGGTGTCGATCGCGTACAACACCGGCCGCAACGACATCGGCCAGGTCCACGGCTTGGACTCCCACGGGTGGTGGTTGCCGTCGGCGTTGGTCAGTCCGGAATGGAAGCGGTACGCGGCGTAGGTGTAGTGCCACAGCGACCGGATCGCGTCGGGGATCGGCAGCACGCTGTCGGGTCCGATCGAGCGGCCCACCTCGTAACGGTTCACGGCCGTCTCCGACGCGAACCACGGCGTGTACGACGCCAGGTACACCCCGAACGGGATCAGCACCAGCGCGTACAGCGACGGGCCGACATCGCGCCGGAAGGTGCCCAGCCACGGACGCGAGACACGGTACTGCCTGCGCGCGGCGACGTCGAAAGCCACCGTCATCACGCCGAAGAACATCACGAAGTACAGCCCGGACCACTTGGTCGCGCAGGCCAGGCCGAGCAGCACGCCGGCGCCGAACCGCCACCACCGCACACCGAGCCGCGGCCCCCACGTCGTCTCCGTGATGCGGCCCTGCAGAAACGCGAGGTGCATCCGTTCCCGGACCTGGTCACGGTCGACGATCAGGCAGCCGAACGCCGCCACCACGAACACCGTCAGGAAGCCGTCGAGCAGCGCCGTGCGCGCCGTGACGAAGCTGACGCCGTCGGCGATCAGCAGCAGCCCGGCGACACCGCCGAGGAGGGTGGACCGGCTGATGCGCCGGACGATGCGCACCACCAGCAGCACGAGGATCACCCCGCACACCGCGCCGGAGAAGCGCCAGCCCAGGCCGTTGTAACCGAAGATCGCCTCGCCGATCGCGATCAGCTGTTTGCCGACCGGCGGATGGACCACCAGGCCGTAGCCGGGGTTGTCCTCGACGCCGCCGTTGTGCAGCATCTGCCAGGCCTGCGGGGCGTAGTGCTTCTCGTCGAAGATCGGGGTGCCCGCGTCGGTGGGGGAGCCGAGGTTCAGGAAGCGGGTGACCGCCGCCAACGCGGTGATGACGGCCGTCATCACCCAGCCCTGCAGCCGGTCCAGCGGGCCGAAATCCGCGACCGGCACGATCGGGCCGGGGCTGATGACCGGGACCGGACGACCGCTTCTCTCGAGTTGGTCGGTCGGGGCAGTCACGCCTGCGATCGTAGGCTGTCAGATATGACGGCCGGACGACTGCTGGTGGGCGCCACGCCGCTGGGACAGCCGTCGGATGCGTCGGCACGCCTGGTACGCGCGCTGCGCAGCGCCGACGTGATCGCCGCCGAGGACACCCGCCGGGTCCGCACGCTCGCGACCGCGCTCGAGGTGAAGCCCGCCGGACGCATCGTCAGCCTCTACGACCAGAACGAGGCGTCCCGGGTGCCGGCGCTGCTCGACGACATCAAGGGCGGGGCGACGGTGCTGCTGGTCAGCGACGCCGGCATGCCGCTGATCAGCGATCCCGGTTACCGCCTGGTGGCGGCGTGCGTGGAGAACGCGCTGACCGTCCAGTGCCTGCCCGGTCCGTCCGCGGTCACGACCGCGCTGGCGGTCGCGGGCCTGCCCTCGGAGCGGTTCTGCTTCGAAGGGTTCGCGCCGCGCCGGCAGGCGGCCCGCCGCACCTGGTTGCAGTCGCTGGCGGCCGAGCCGCGCACGTGCGTGTTCTTCGAGTCGCCGCGCCGGCTGGCGGACACTCTCGGCGACGCCGTCGAGGTGCTCGGCGCGGGGCGTCGTGCGGTGGTATGCCGGGAACTGACCAAGACGCACGAGGAGATCGTGCGCGGGTCCCTGGGGGAGCTCGCCGACTGGGCCGCCGACGGGGTGCTCGGCGAGATCACCGTCGTGCTGGACGGTGCGACACCGTCCGCGGACCCGGAGGCGCTGGTGGCCGAGGTGAACCAGCTGGTCGACGACGGCATGCGGGTCAAGGACGCGTGTGCGCAGGTGGTCGCCGCGCACCCCGGGTCACCGTCTAAGCGGGAGCTCTACGACGCGGTGCTGCGCGCGCGTCGGTGAGCCCGTGGCGCACCCGAGGATCGGCGCCGCCTTGTGCAGGCACTCCTCCCACTCGCGGGTGGGATCCGAGTCGGCGGTGATGCCTCCGCCGACGCCGAGCACCGCGCCGCCGCTGGGGCTGAACTCCACGGTGCGGATCGCGACGTTGAGCTCGCAACCGGCCACCGGTGACGCCAGACCGACTGTGCCGCAATAGATCCCTCGTCGTGACGGCTCCCAGCCGGTCAGCAGGCGGCGGGCCCTCGCCTTCGGCGTGCCGGTCACCGACGCCGGCGGGAACGTCGCCTCCAGCAGATCCGCCATCGGCAGTTCGGCGGGCACCGTGGCCGACACCGTCGAGACCAGATGCCACACGCCCGGTGCCGGCCGGACGGCGAGCAGCTCGGGCACCGACACCGAACCGGTGCGCGCGACCCGGCCCAGGTCGTTGCGGACCAGGTCGACGATCATGATGTTCTCCGCGACGTCCTTGACCGACGACCGCAGCGCCGCCGGGTCCGCCCGCTCCGGCAGCGTCCCCTTGATCGGGCTCGACGTCACCGCCTCACCGCAGCGCCGCAGGAACAACTCCGGCGACAGCGACGCCACCGCGCCCCAGTCCCCGGCCACGAACGCCGCGCGGGCCGGCGCCGTCCGCGTGGCCGCCTCGACGAAGAAGTCGGCCGGCGTGCCGTCGAGTATGCCGGCGAACTGCGTGCACACACACGCCTGGTACACCTCGCCCGCCGCGATCGCGTCGAGACAGCCCAGCACCCCGCGCCGGTGCGCGTCCTGATCGGCCTCACCCCAGGCGACGACGGCGTCGCGCGGCACCGGCGCCGATCGCAACGCCTCCGACACCCAGCCGGGAAGCGCTGCGCCGTCGAGGCTTTCGTGCCACCAGTGGCCGTCGCGGTCACACCTGAGCACCGAGTCCGACCATCCGCCGGCGGCCTCCGGGATGCGCGGACCCAGCCCGTCGGCGCCGGCGTCGGGGTATGACAGATAGCCGAACCAGCCGCCGCCGACCGGACCGTCCTGCCGGGCGCCGGGGGAGACGTCGAAGACGCTTCCGGGTGCCACGGCGGCCGCGTCCAGTGACGGTGCGATCACCGCGCGGGAGCCGAACCACTCCCCGGTGAGCGCCGCCGGCGGCGGCAGACCGCGTCGTGACGTCGCGTCCGCGAGCGCGCGCAGTACCGCCGGGGCACTCCCCAGGTCGCCGAGCCGCTCGATGCGCACCGACCCATTATCGGCTGATCTGTCGCGGCACCTTCACTCCTGCCAGCTTCTCCGGGTTGCGCATGGCGTAGAAATTGGTGACCCGGCCGTCGACCACCTCGAAGGTCACCACGCCCTCGAGGTTGTCGTCGAGGTAGAGCACCAGCGCCGGCGCGCTGTTGTAGATCGCGGGCTCGACCCTGCCCGCGGTGCCCGCGAGCCGGACGAAGCCCAGGATCAGCCTGGCCACCCGGTCCGCGCCCTCGACCGGCCTGCGCGCCGCGCTGACCTTGCCGTCGCTGTCGGCGGTCCACACCACGTCCGGTGCCAGCATCGCCATCAGTCCGTCCAGGTCACCGGTGGCCGCCGCGGCGAAGAACCTGGCGGTGATTTCGGTGGACAGCTTCGGGTCGACGGGCTCGAACCGCCTGCGCCGCGACTGCACGTGTTCGCGGGCGCGGTGGGCCATCTGACGCACCGCGGCCGCGGACCTGCCCAGCGCCGCGGCGATCTCGTCGTGCCCGAACCCGAACACCTCCCGCAGCACGAACACCGCCCGCTCGTCGGGGCTCAGCGTCTCCAACACCACCAGCATCGCCATCGACACCGATTCGGCCAGCACCACGTCCGCGGACGGATCAGCTTCTGTCAGAAGCGGTTCGGGAAGCCATGGGCCGACGTACTCCTCGCGCCGCCGGGACTGCGCACGCAGTGCGTTGAGCGCCTGCCGGGTGACGAGCCGGGCGAGGTAGGCCTTGGTGTCGGTCACCCCGGACAGGTCGACCTCGGCCCAGCGCAGGTAGCTCTCCTGCAACACGTCGTCGGATTCGGTGGCGCTGCCGAGGATCTCGTAGGCGATCGTGAACAGCAGCGGACGCAGATGGGTGAACCGTTCGGCGTGTTCGTCACCCGGCGCGGCGGTCATCGGAGTGAAACCACCGCCGCCGCCACCGCTTCGGAGCGGTCCGGTCCCTTCAGCGACCGGTAGGAGCCGGGCTTACGCGCCTCGGCGCCGAGAAACCTCAGCGTGAAGCGGCACACCCGCTCCTTGAGGAAAGCGCCTGCGCGGCCGCCGATGTAGAGGTTCACCGGGGTGTCGTCGCTGCGCTGCAACTGCACCGTGCCCGCGCCTCGGCCCAGGCTGATGCACTGCCCGTTCATCGGAACGGTGGCGTGGTCGGCCACCGCGCCGGAGATCCGCGCCAGCACCGTCCCGGCGGCCTGCGCGCCCAGTGGCAGGCCGGCCTGGCAACTCATCCGGTACGGCAGTCCCGACGGGGCCGCGGCGTCTCCTGCCGCGACGATGCGGTCGTCGTCGACGCTCGTCAGCGCCTCGTCGGTGACGAGACGGCCCAGCGCGTCGGTGGTCAGCCCGCTGGCCGCGGCCAGCCCCGGAACCCCGAAACCGGCGGTCCACACCGTCACCGCGCTCGGCACCGACCGGCCGTCGGACAACACCACGTGGTCGGCGGCGACGGAGACGACCGTGTCCGCGACCGTCGTGACCCCGAGCCTGGCCAACCGCTTGAGCACCGACCGTTGCCCGGGCCCGCTCAGTGACGGGCCGACCACCGGGCTGACCAACGTCACCGGGCGACCGGCCTCGGCGAACTCGGCGGCCGCCTCGATCCCGGTCAGGCCACCTCCGACCACCACGATCGGTGCCGGGGTGGCGACTTCGGCCAGCCGTGCACTCAACTGCTGCGCTTGCTCGAATTCGCTGAGTGGATAAGCGAATTCGGCGGCACCCGGCACCCCGTCCGGCACCGCACCGGTGCTGCCGATCGCGTAGACCAGGTAGTCGTAGTCCAGTTCGGCACCGGAACCCAGTGACACCCGGCGGGCCGCGGCGTCGATGCGGTCGGCGGTGTCCACCACCAGCCGCACGCCGGCGTTGAGCACGGTGGCGAAATCCTCGACGGCGTCGTCGGTGCCGGCGGCGAGCTGGTGCAGCCGGATGCGTTCGACGAACCGGGGCCGGGGGTTGACCAGGGTCACCCGGATGTCGTCACGTGACATCAACCGGTTGGCTGCCATCACGCCGGCGTAGCCGCCGCCCAACACGATCACGTGGGTCTGCGGTGCGGTCATGGTGTCTCCTCTCGAAGGGCTTGCGCCCTCAAGACACCGCCCGGCGCGGATCTGTGACACCGACCCGGCGATTGTGGTTCAGATCACTCGGATTCGGTCATGTCAGTCCGCCTGGTAGCGGGGGAAGACGCCCGACGGGGCGGGGAGGACGGTGCCGGGAACCAGGCGCGTCCCGATGGCGTCGAACGCGCGCCGGTCCTCGGGCTGGCCGAGCAGGTCGAGCAGCTTGGCCGTCGAGGCGGGCATCACCGGCTGGCTCAGCAGCGCGGCGATGCGGACCACCTCCAGGGTCGTGTACAGCACGGTGGCGAAGCGGTCCGCGTCCGTCTTGCGCAGCACCCAGGGTTCCTGCGCGGAGAAGTAGCGGTTGGCCGCGCCCAGCACCGACCAGATCGCCTCCAGCGCAAGATGCATGGCGGTCGCGGCGTAATGGCCGCGCACCCGCTCCAGCAGCGCGCCGGCGGCGTCGAGCAGCTCGAGGTCCTCGGCGGTGAACTCGCCGGGCTGCGGCACCACGCCGTCGAGGTTCTTGGCGACCATCGACAGCGAGCGTTGCGCCAGGTTGCCGAACTCGTTGGCCAGGTCGGCGTTGATCCGCGCGATGATGCCTTCCTCGCTGTAGCTGCCGTCCTGGCCGAACGAGACCTCGCGCAGCAGGAAGTAACGCAGCTGGTCCACCCCGAACGTGTCGACCAGATCGTTGGGGTCGACCACGTTGCCGACCGACTTGCTCATCTTCTCGCCGCGGTTGAACAGGAAGCCGTGCGCGAACACCTTTTTCGGAAGTTCGATACCCGCCGACATCAGGAACGCCGGCCAGTACACCGTGTGGAAACGGATGATGTCCTTGCCGATCATGTGCATATCGGCCGGCCAATAGCGTTGGAACACATCCGATTCGGTGTCGGGGAAGCCGACACCGGTGAGGTAGTTGGTCAGCGCGTCCACCCACACGTACATCACGTGGTCGGGATGACCGGGCACCGGCACGCCCCAGTCGAACGTGGTCCGCGAGATCGACAGGTCGCGCAGCCCACCGGAGACGAAGCTGACCACCTCGTTGCGCCGCACCTCGGGCTCGATGAACTCCGGGTGCGCCGCATAGTGGGCCAGGAGCCGGTCGGTGTAGGCCGAGAGCCGGAAGAAGTACGTCTGCTCCTCGGTCCAGGTGACCGGGGTGCCGGTCTCGGTCGCGACGCGGACCCCGTCCTCGCCGACCGTGGTCTCGGCTTCGGTGAAGAACCGTTCGTCGCGCACCGAGTACCAGCCCGAGTACGTGTCGAGGTAGACGTCGCCGGCGTCGACCATGCGGGCCCACAGCGCCTTGGACGCCTCGTAGTGGTCGGCGTCGCTGGTGCGGATGAAGCGGTCGAAGGAGATGTCGAGCTTCTCCTGCAGCCGCTGGAACACATCGGAGTTGCCGCGCGCGAGTTCGGCGGTGGGCACCCCGAGCTTGGCGGCGGTCTCGGCCATCTTGAGCCCGTGCACGTCGGTTCCGGTCAGGAACCGGACGTCGAATCCGTCGAGGCGCTTGAACCGCGCGATCGCGTCGGTGGCGATGTATTCGTAGGCGTGTCCGACGTGCGGATCACCGTTGGGGTAGGCGATCGCCGTCGTGATGTAGTAGGGCTCACTCATTTGAGGTTCACCCTAGAGTGTGGGCCGTGAGTGCCAAGCGAGAGCCGCCGCCGGTCCCGGAGCCCCTCACCCCGCTCATCGACGCTCACACCCATCT
>NZ_LMVQ01000039.1 GCF_001545925.1 Mycobacterium sp. NAZ190054
CCAGACGCCGTGCTCGATCGCGCCCGGCGTCGCGACGGCGAGGTCCACCGGGCGGTCGAGTTCGATCACGCCGATCGCACCGAGCACCCGCACGTCGGCCACGTGCGGCAGCGCCGCAGCCGGTTCCGGTTCCGTCCGTGGTGCCGCACCTCCCCGCACCCGTTGCGCAGCCGGCACCCGAATCGGTGCCGACGGCCCAGGATCATCTGACCGGTGAATGGCCCGGCCCCGCGGTCGCCGTTCCGGTGGTACCGGTACCCGTCAACGGTCCGGACATGACAGATCCGGCGAATCTGTTCAGTGCCCTGCCCTGAGCGGCTAACGTCGACGCCGTGACGGCGGTGACGGAACGCGCCCGCGGGATGCGCGCGTTGGTGCTCGACCAGGCCGCCGAATCCGAGCGGTGCCGGACGATGACCCCGGCGATCGTCGAGGCGATGTGGGCGACCGGGCTGATGTCCGCGTTCAATCCCGTGCCGGCGGGGGGCGTCGAACCGTCGTTCGCCGAGATGATCGAGACCTGGATTGAAATGGCCTGGCAGGACGGGTCTTTCGGCTGGGTCGGGATCGCCAACCTGCCGTCGTCGTTCGCCGCGGCCGCCTACCTGCCGGACGGCGGGTTCGCCGAGGTGTTCACCGCCAACGGCAATCGGGTCACGATGGGCGGCCAGTTCTTCCCCAACGGTCAGGGCATCGCCGTCGACGGCGGCTACCGCCTCACCGGGTCGTGGAGCTTCGGATCGGGTACCGGGCACGCCGAATACGTGGCCGCGGGGTTCCTGCCGATGGTCGACGGCGAGATGCGATGGGTCGCCGAGGGGGTGCCCGACATGCAGGTGGCCGTGGTGCCGCGCGCCGACGTCACGTTCAAGGACGGCTGGTATGTGCAGGGGCTCAAGGGCACCGGCTCCTACGACTACGCCATCGACGACGTGTTCGTCCCGCACGACCGCACGTTCGCGTTGTTCACCCGCGAACCCAGGCGGGGGAGTTCGCCCGCGACGCGGATGGGCATGATGCCGGTGACCGCGGCCGGCCACGCGGGCTGGGCGCTCGGTGTGGCCAAGAGCATGCTCGACGACGTCGCCGAGTTGGCGGCGACGAAGTTCCGGATGAGCGACATGGCCGCGCTGGCCAGTCGTCCCACTTTCCAGAAGGGGCTGGCCCACCACGTCGCGGCCTGGCGGGCGGCGCGGCTGCTGGTGCTCGACGCGTTCGGCTCCGCCGAAGCGGCCGTGGCCGCCGGGGGTGAACTCACCCCGACGCTACGCGCGGACATGAGGGTCGCGGCGGTGTTCGCCACCGACACCGCCCGGGCCTGCGCGGAATGGGCCCACCTGGCCGCCGGTACCAGTTCGATCCGCGAGGGCAGCCGCCTCGAGCGGGCGTTCCGCGACATCTACACCGGCACCCAGCACGCGTTCATCAGCGAGAAGGTCGCGATCGACGCCGCGCAGGTGTGGCTGGGCGTGGTCGAGGACCAGTTCGGCCTCTGAAGGCTCAGGCTCAGGCTCAGGCGACGATCTCGCGCAGGTAGCGCCGGCTCGCCAGCAGATAGCAGGCGATGGCGCTCAGATGCATCAGCGGCACCACACACAGCATCGCCCGGCCCAGCGACAGGTCGCCGAGGTCGGCCTTGAGCGCGTCGCTGATCATGCCCGTGACGAGCGGGCCCACGGACCCGAGGATGGCGCTGAAGAACAGGAAGATGGCCGAGGCGGTGGCGCGTTGCTCGGCGGGCACCAGCCGCTGGATCGCCGCGATCGACGGTGCCATGTAAGCCGTCCCGACGACGTAGCTCAACGCGATGAAGCACACCGACTGCGTCGCGCTGCCGACGACGAAACCCAGTGTGGAGAACGGGATCAGCACGGCCGTCATCGCCGCCACCAGCCACAGCAGCCAGCGGGGGTCGGTGGCCGACAGCCGGTCGGCCACCTTGCCGACGACCAGCAGCCCCAGGATGCCGGTGACGCCGCTGGCGATGCCGTACTGCAGGCCGACGTCGCCCAGTGACATCCCACGGGCACGCATCAGGAAGGCGGGCGCGAACGTCGTCAGCGCGTAACCGGCCACCGAGATGGACGCCGCCCCGGCGACGATCGCCAGGTAGCTGGGCTTGCGCAGAATGTCCCACCACTTGACCGGGACCTGTTGCACCGCAACGGGTTCGGTCAGCGGGGGTTGCCGGCGGCCGACGACGGCCAGCACGATCGGAACGAACGCGACGCTGAGCGCGCCCATCACCAGGAACGCGGTGCGCCAGCCGAGCGCCTGCGCCAGAAGCCCGCCGCCGATCAGGCTGGCCGCGCTCGCCAGCGGGATGGCCAGTGTGATGACCGCCAACGGGGCGGCGCGGCGCTCGGGTGAGAAGTTGCGGGCGACGTAGGCATGGGCGGCCGGTGTGGACCCGGCCTCGCCGATCGCGACACCGACGCGCGTCAGCGCGAGCTGGAAACCGGACTGCACGGCTCCGCCGAGCATCGTCATCGCGCCCCACAGCGACAGGCACCCGGAGATCACCAGACCGTAGGTGCCGCGGTCGGAGATGCGGGCGATCGGGATGCCGACCAGCGCGTAGACCGCGAGGAAACCGAATCCGTTGATCACCCCGATCGCGGTGTCGGACAGCGACAAATCTTCCCGGATCGGTTCGGCCAGCACCGCGGGCAGGAACCGGTCGGCGTAGTTCAGCGTCCCGACGACAGCCAGGACCGACACCGCCGCCCATGCCCGGCGCGGTCCGTGGGTTCCGGTGGTGGGCTCGACGGCCGAGGGTGCCGCCATCAGACCTCCTCCATCGATGCGTTACAGACGGCACCAAGAATGTCATGCGGGCGGCGCGGAGGAAGGGGAAACGGCGACCCTGGATTGGCCGTGTCCGCCGCTGGTTATATATGCTAAATATCCTGCCCGGTTACCGACACGAAAGTGATGCGATGACCTTGATCAAGACCACGCTGTCCGCTGCCGCGGTCGCGTGCGGGGTGGCCGCCGGAATGCTGAGTTCAGGTGCCGTGGCCGGTGCGCAACCGCCACCTCCGCCGCCGCCACCCGTCCTCGGCGAGGTGCCGCCGGCCTGGGCGCCGCCCAAGCCCGCCGAAGTGTGGATCGGCCAGCCCGTGGTCTGGAATTCGGCCTGGGGTGGACGCTGGGGAGTGTGGATCAACGGTGGCTGGATCTCGTTGACGTCGAACCCGGTCACCGGCGGCGGCTGACCGATGAGCGGGACCACCCAGCTGTCTAGCTGCGCTATACAATCTCAGAGACCCGACCGGACGATGAAGGTGGAGAAACGATGAGCGGACTGATCAGTCGCGTCGCAAGGGCGGGTCTGGGTTTCGTCGGCGCCGCCGCGGTCAGCATGAGCCTGGCCGGCCCCGCACTCGCCGATTCCACCGAGGACTATCCGATCCCGCGCCGCATCATCCACACCACGTGTGATGTCGAGCAGTATCTGGCCGCGGTGCGCGACACCAACCCGGTGTACTTCGAGCGGTACATGATGGACCGGGCCAACCGGCCCGCCGACGTCCAGCAGGCCGCTTTCGACCGTATCCACTGGTTCTTCTCGCTCGACCCGGTGGGGCGGCGCCAGTACTCCGAGAACACCGCCACCAACGTGTTCTACGAGCAGGTGGCGACCCGGTGGGGCAACTGGGCGAAGATCTTCTTCAACAACAAGGGCGTGGTGGCCCATGCCACCGACGTCTGCATGAACTACCCGCGCGGCGACATGTCCGTGTGGCACTGGCCCGTCGCGAGGTAACCGGTACCACCGTCCGTCACACAAATCCACGTTCTGCAGCGAAAGGGCGAGAAGCCAGCTGCAGAACGTGGATTCGTGTTATTGCTGAGGTCTACTGACGGGCCTGGTCCAGGATCGGCAGCCGGTCGGGGCAGTAGGTTCGCAGCCCCGCGGCCAGGAACTTCCAGGCCTGCTCGGTGGTGGTGCCCTTCTCCAGCTGGTTGTGGACGAAGTGGGCCGCCTCGAACGCGTCCGCGTCCAGGCCGGTGGCGACCCGTTTGCACGTGATCTTGCCGATCCAGGCGTTGTAGTCCTTCTGGCCGTAGATCCCGTACGTGTTCAGCTCGTTGGTGAACGCGGTGTCGGGGTCAGCCGCCGCAGGCGCGGCGAACGCGAGCCCCATGGCCACTGTTGCGACACCGATCAATGCCCGCTTCATGTCCTCACTCCTTCAGATGGATCCGATTGCAGCCCACCGGGTCTCGGCCACGGTGCCGGGACGGGACGGGTCCGTACCCGTTGCGGCCACCAGAACCACGGTCCGAGCAGTGCGGCGATCGACGGTGTCATGAACGCGCGGATCACCAGCGTGTCGAACAGCAGGCCCAGACCGATGGTCGTACCGACCTGGCCGATCACCGTCAGCTCACTGACCGCCATCGACATCATCGTCAGTGCGAACACCAGGCCCGCGGCCGTCACCACCGAACCGCTGCCACCCATCGCGCGGATGATGCCGGTGCCGATGCCCGCGTGTATCTCCTCTTTGAGTCGGGACACCAACAACAGGTTGTAGTCGGCGCCCACCGCCAGCAGGATGATCACCGCCATCGCGAGCACCATCCAGTGCAGCGGCTGACCCAGGATGTGCTGCCAGAACAGCACCGACAGGCCGAACGACGCGGCCAGCGACACCACCACCGTGCCGACGATCACCGCCGCCGCGACGATGGCCCGGGTCAGGATCAGCATGATGATGAAGATCAGGCCCAGCGCCGAGATGCCGGCGATCAGCAGGTCGTAGTTGTTGCCGTCCTGCATGTCCTTGAACGTGGCCGCGGTGCCGCCGAGATAGACCTTCGAGCCCTCCAGCGGGGTGCCCTTGATCGCCTCCTTGGCCGCGGTCTTGATGTTGTCGATCTTGGCCACGCCCTCGGGACTGAGCGGATCACCCTCGTGGGAGATGATGAATCGCACCGCATGCCCGTCGGGGGAGAGGAACTGTTCCAGGCCGCGCTGGAAGTCCTTGTTCTCGAAGATCTCCGGCGGCAGGTAGAACGAGTCGTCGTTCATCGAGTCGTCGAACGCCTCGCCCATGGCGTCGGCGTCCTCGGACATCGCCGCCATCTGGTCCTGCATGCCCTTCTGGGACTGATACATCGTCAGCATCATCGTCCGCATGGTCTTCATGGTCTCGATCATCTCGGGCATCAGCGCGACCATCTGCGGCATCAACGAGTTCAATCGCCGCATGTCGGGCAGGATGTCCCGGAAATCGTCGGTCATCACGTTGATGCCGTCGAGTGTGTCGAACACCGACCGGATCGCCCAGCAGACCGGGATGTTGTAGCAGTGCGGTTCCCAGTAGAAGTAGTTGCGGATCGGGCGGAAGAAGTCATCGAAGTTGGCGATGCTGTCGCGCAGGTCCTCGATGTCGGTGAGCATGTTCTCCATCTTGGAGACCATGTCGTTGGTGATCGCCGCCATCTGCCCGGTCAGGTTCGACATCTTCTCCATCGTGGCGATGGTGTTGGACATCTCGTCCGCCTGCACCAGCATGTCGGCCATCCGGTCCTGCATGTACTTCTCGTTGAGCCGCTGGGTGGTGCCCTGCATGCTCATCTGGAACGGGATCGACGTGTGCTTGATCGGTTTGCCGTCGGGCCGGGTGATGGCCTGCACGCGGGCGATGCCCTCCACCCGGAAGAGCGCCTTGGCGATCTTGTCGATGACGAGGAAGTCCGCCGAATTCCGCAGGTCGTGATCGCTTTCGATCATCAACAGCTCCGGGTTCATCCGCGCCTGGTCGAAGTGGCGGTCGGCCACGGCGTAGCCCTCGTTGGCGGGCAGGTCCGCCGGTAGATAGGTGCGGTCGTTGTAGTTGGTCTTGTAGCCCGGGAGCGCGAGCAATCCGACGAGCGTGATGGCGATCGTCGCGACCAGGATCGGGCCGGGCCAGCGGACGATCGCGGCACCGACCTTGCGCCATCCGCGGATCCGCATCGCGCGCTTGGGCTCGAGCAGCTTGCCGAACCGGGTGGCGACGCTGATCACCGCGACCATCAGCACCACGCCGGCCATCACCACCACGAACATGCCGATGGCCAGCGGGACACCGAGGGTCTGGAAGTAGGGCAGCCGGGTGAAGCTCAGGCAGAACGTGGCGCCGGCGATGGTCAGGCCGGAGCCCAGCACCACGTGCGCGGTGCCGTGGAACATCGTGTAGTAGGCGGACTCTTTGTCCTCGCCGTTGCTTCGGGCCTCCTGATATCGGCCTATCAGGAAGATCGCGTAGTCCGTCGCTGCGGCGATGGCCAACGTCACCAGCAGGTTGGTGGCGAACAGCGAAAGCCCGATGATCTCGTGCCAGCCCAGGAAGGCCACCACGCCGCGCGCGGTCATCAGCGACAGCACCACCATCGCCAGCATGAGCAGCACCGTCACAATCGAGCGGTAGACCAGCAGCAGCATCACGATGATGACCGTGAACGTGGCCGCCTCGATGATCCGCATGCTGCGGTCACTGGCGATGTGCTGGTCGGCGGCCAGCGCGGCCGGGCCCGTCACGAACGCCCGCACACCGGGCGGCGGCTCGAGGCTGCCGAGGATGCTCTGGACGGCCTCCACCGATTCGTTGGCCAGCGACTCGCCCTGGTTGCCCGCGAGCTTCACCTGGACGTAGGCGGCCTTACCGTCGTTGCTCTGCGAACCCGACGCGGTGAGGGGGTCGCTCCAGAAATCCTGCACCGACTGGACATGCCTGGTGTCGGCCTCCAGCCGGTCGACGAGCTCGTCATACCAGGCGTGGGCCTCGTCGCCGAGGGGCTCGTCGCCCTCGAACACGATCATCACCGAGCTGTCGGAATCGCCCTCCTCGAACAGCTCGCCGACCTTCTTCATCGAGATCAGCGACGGCGCGTCGTCGGGGCTCATCGACACCGCGCGTGCCTCGCCGACCGCCTCGAGCTGCGGCACGGTGACGTTGAGGATGACGACCAGCGCGACCCAGCCGATGATGATCGGCACCGCGAACAGCCGGATCATCCGGGGGATGAACGCGCGGTGGGGCGGACGTGCGGCCGGGAACTCGTCGGTGCGGGCGTCGGAAGCTGATGCGCTCATGCGGATTTCACAAAGCAGAAGGTCTGGGCGTTCAAGCCGTCGGTCGTCCTCTCGTCCTTCAACTCGTCGTCGACGAAGATCCGGCAGGTGATCGTCGAGCCGTCACCCTGGGCGACGATGTTTGGCGCTGCGGATGGTTCGGTGGTCTCCAGCGTGAGGGACCACGGCAGCGGCGCACCGTCGACGCGCTGCGGCTTGGCGTCGAGGTCGAGGTAGTTCACGTCGGCGTACGAGCCCGAGCCGGTGATCTCATAACGGACGACCTTGGGGTCGAACGGCTCGGGCAGATCGGCGAAGTTCCGCGGTGTCTCGATGATGCCCTCCGAACCGAAGAACGTGCGGATCCGCGAGACCGTGAGGCCCGCGATCACCACGACCACGACGATGAGCAACGGAAGCCACACCTTTTTGGCGATGGCGATCACGACTGCCGACCCCGACGATTGGCACGCATTAGACCCCTGATTTTCGTGGCTTTGGTTAAGCGGATCGTAACTTAGCTCGTATAAGTTCTCACCCAGCGACAGATTAGCTCAAGAAAATGTGGCACTGCTAACTCGCGCGGGACGAGCGCGGTTCAGCTCACTTCCCCGAAATCATGTCATAGGATGCTGAGCGGTCGCACAGTCTGCTGAGGAGCGTGCCGCGATGACGACGCTGTCCCACGAACTCTATTACGACCCCTATGACCTGAACATCGTCACCGATCCGTATCCGACCTACGCGCGACTGCGGGACGAGGCGCCGCTCTACTACAACGAGCGCTACGACTTCTGGGCGTTGTCGCGCCACGCCGATGTCGAGAAGGCCCTCCTGGACTGGTCGACGTTCTCCAACAGTCGCAGCGACATCCTGGAACTGGTCAAGTCCGACTTCGACATGCCCAAGGGCGTGATGATGTTCGAGGATCCGCCTGCGCACACGATGTTGCGCGGCCTGATGTCACGGGTGTTCACCCCGCGACGGATGGCCGAGATCGAAGACCAGATCCGGCGGTACTGCGTGAACTGCCTCGACCCGTTGGTGGGTTCGGACGGATTCGACGTCATCGCCGAGCTCGCGGCCATGATGCCGATACGGGTGATCGGCATGCTCCTCGGCATCCCAGAGTCCGAGCAGGTCTCGGTGCGCGACGCCAACGACGCGAACCTGCGCACCAAACCGGGCGCACCGATGAAGGTCGCCGACCCGGACAGGATCGCCGACGGCCGGATCTACGCCGAGTACGTCGAGTGGCGCGCGGCCAACCCGTCCGACGACCTGATGACGGCACTGCTCAACGTCGAGTTCACCGACGAGACCGGCGTGGAACGCAAGCTCACCCGTCGGGAGGTGCTGCACTACACCCAGGTGGTGGCCGGCGCGGGCAACGAGACCACCGGGCGGCTGATCGGCTGGCTGGTCAAGGTGCTCGCCGAGCACCCGTCGCAGCGGCGCGAGATCGTCGAGGACCGGTCACTGCTGGGCCGGACGATCGACGAGACCCTGCGCTTCGAGCCCACCGGCCCGCACGTCGCGCGGTACCTGATCGAGGATTTCGACTACCACGGCACGACCGTGCCCCAGGGCAGCGCGATGCTGCTGTTGTTCGGCGCGGCCAACCGCGACGAGCGCCGGTACGAGAATCCCGACACCTTCGACATCCACCGCGACAACATCAGCCACCTGACGTTCGGCAAGGGGCTGCATTACTGCCTGGGCGCCAACCTCGCCCGCCTGGAGGGTCGGGTCGCCCTCGACGAACTCCTCAACCGGTGGCCCGAATGGGACATCGACTACGACACCGCCCGGCTGGCCCCGACCTCGACGGTGCGGGGCTGGGAGCACTTACGGATGCGGGTCGGCTGAGCCCTCGTCATCGCTGTCAGCCGAGGTGTCCAGGACGCTGACCGCGATGCCGTACGGCAGGAACCGCACCCGGCGCTTCGGATCGGTGTTGTTCTTGTTGGCGCGCAGGGCGTCCAGTTCGGTGGGATACACCTGCTCGATGTGGGCGCCGCCCGCGTCGTCGGTCGTGTAGATGGCCCATACGCCGTCGCCGGTCTCCCCGGTGGTCTCCGGGCGGGTGCGGGGACGGGTGTCGAACAACGTCGACCAGCCTGCCCGCTCGCCCGGTGTGCTGATGATCCTGCCGAGGCCGTCGAGCGCCTCGCGCAAGCCCTCGCCCGCTTCGCGGACGACGCGGTCGAAATCCTCGGGGTCGAATCCGAACGGCCCGTTGCTGCTGCTCATGAACACCAGTGTGCCCGCGACGGCAGGTCTAGTCGACTGGCGCCTGCCGAGGTGGTAGGCAACCATATGCCCTTCACAAGAGCCGACGTGTTGTCGGCGGCCCACCGGTCGCTGACCGCGGCGGGAGCGCACGACCGTGCCGGGTGGATCGGCCTGTTCACCGCCGACGGCCGGGTCGAGGACCCGGTCGGGTCGGCGCCGCACCGGGGGCACGTCGCGATCGGGCGCTTCTACGACACCTTCATCGGTCCGCGCCGTATCACCTTCCGCTCTGACACCGACCTCGTCGTCGGCACCACGGTGATCCGGGACCTCGAGCTGGAGATCCAGATGGCGACCGCACTGACCATGCGGGTGCCCACCTATATCCGCTACGACATGCGAGCCGAGGGCGACGACCTGCACATCGCGTCGCTGGCGGCGTACTGGGAACTGCCGGCCATGGTCGGCCAGTTCACCCGCGCCGGGCTGGCCGCGCTGCCCGCGGGGATGTCGCTGGCCAGGAGCATGATCGCCAATCAGGGCCTGACCGGCGCCCTGGGCTTCCTCGGCGGCTTCCGCGGGCTCGGGTCCGCCGGCCGGGCGTTGTTCACCCGGTTCCTGGACGACGCCTGCGCCGGGGACGAGGTCGGTATGCGGCGGTCGGTCTCCGACAGCCCCGTCACGATCGGCGACAGCGACCCCGTGAGTTCCTCCGAACTGGTCAGGCACCTCTCGGGCAGCACGTGGAGCAAGCTCGTCGGCTCCGGAGATTCCGTGGTGGCCCGGGTCGAGCGTGACGGGCGTCGCTGCGTGCTCATCGGCCAGCTCGACCGCTCCGGCCGTGACCGCGCCACCATCAGCAGGATCCGGCTGTTCGGCGACCTCGATTGACCACCGGCAACGGTTCGGCCACGTTGTCGCGCCGGACGCGCCGCACGTGAGAACGTAGGCAGCATCATGTCCGACCCTGACACCGCCGAGTTCCTCACCTACGAACAGTTCGGCCGCCGGTTCTTCGAGATCGCCGTGACCGAGGAGCGCGTCGGCGGCGCGATCGGAGAAATCGCCGGCGACGCCTTCGAGATGGGGCCGATCGCGCAGGGCCCGGGCAAGCTCGCCAAGGTCACCGCCAAGGTGCGGATCCAGCAGCCCAGGGTCACCAGGGAACTGGGCGAGCTGATCACCTTCGCCATCCGCATCCCGCTGGAGATCGACATGGTGGTGGACCTGAGGATCGACAAACCGAAGTTCATGGTGTTCGGCGAAATCTCGCTGCGGGCGACCGCCAAGGCCGCCGAACCGCTGCTGCTGATCCTCGACGTCGAGAAGCCGCGGCCGGCGGACATCTCCATCCACGTCACGTCGAAAACCCTGCGTGCCGAAGTGGTGCGGATCATCGGAGGTGTGGACGCCGAGATCAAACGGTTCATCGCGATGCACGTGGCCGGTGAGATCGACAGCCCGGAGTCCCAGAAGGCCAAGATCATCGACGTCGCCGACCGACTCGACGAGGCCTGGACCGGCATCTGACACCGGTCGGCTTGTGCGCCAACGGATGTCGGCGGCCGTCGCGGTCACACCAGCTACGCGACCGGACCGGACCGTCAGACCATCCCCGCACGGGATATCGTCGGGCGGTGCCCAAGCTCAGTGCCGGCCTGCTGCTCTTCCGCGACTCCGCCGGGGCGCTCGAAGTCCTGCTCGGCCATCCCGGTGGCCCGTTCTGGGCGCGCAAGGACGACGGCGCGTGGTCGATCCCGAAAGGTGAGTACGTCGACGGCGAGGACCCCTGGACCGTCGCGCAACGCGAGTTCACCGAGGAGACGGGCAAGCCGGTGCCCGACGGCCCCCGCATCGATCTCGAGCCGGTCCGTCAGCCGGGCGGAAAGGTGGTCACGGCGTTCGCGGTCCGCGGCGACCTCGACCTCGACGGCACGTTCAGCAATACGTTCACACTCGAATGGCCCAGAGGTTCAGGCGTATTCAAGGAGTTTCCGGAGATCGACCGGGTGGCGTGGTTCGACATCGCGGCGGCTCGCACGAAGCTGCTGAAGGGGCAGCGGCCGCTGCTCGACCGCCTGGAGGACGCGCTGCGTCACCGCAGTGGACGCTGACCGTTGCTGCGGCGGATGTCTTCGCGGCATTCCCGGCGCGTCTGCCCGGTCTGTGCCATACACGTCAGCACCGGGAACGCCTCCTCGGCCGTCAACGGTTCCTCGGTCGGATCCGGCGGCGCGGTGACGGTGGGGCTGGCCACCTCGCCGCGGGTCAGTGACCAGATGGTGGCGGCCGAGCCCGGCATCGGCGAACAGTAGGCGGTGGCACCGTTTTCGGTGGTGGCGGTGCTGTCGGCCGGCGCACAGTCGGCCCCGATGACCGCGGCAGCGGGCGTGGGAGCAGCGGACGTCGTCACGGTATCGGTCACCGTCGTGCCGGGTTGGGCGGCAGTCGGCGGCCGGCGGTCGGCGCGCAGGAACTCCACGGCGGCCACGGCGATCGCCGCGACGAGGAGCACCGCCAGCACGACGGGGACGACGACGGCCGGGCGCCACCGGGTGCGCGCCGGGGTGCCGACGTCCAGCTGCCGACCGAGGGCGTCGGCGAACTCCGCGCAACTGCCGAACCGGTCACCGGGGTTCTTGGCCATCGCCTTGGCCAGCACCGCATCGGCGCCGGACAGCTCGGGCCGGTGGGTGGCCAGGGCCGGCGGATCGGCCGAGAGGTGACGTCCGATCACCACGGCCGGGTTCGAGTGGGAGAACGGCGGTTCGCCCGTCAGCAGATGGAACGCGGTGGCGGCCAACGCGTACTGGTCGGCACGGCCGTCGAGTTCGTGGCCCATCAGCTGTTCGGGGGCCGCATACGACACGGTGCCGACCGTCATGTTGGTCGCGGTGAGCCCGCTGATGTCGTCGTCACGTCGGGCAATGCCGAAGTCGGCCAGCAGGATTCGCTGGTCCGGTGAGCCCGGGTGGGAGACCAGGATGTTGGCGGGTTTGACGTCACGGTGCAACAGATGGCGTTCGTGCGCGTAGTCGAGCGCCTCGGCGACCGCGGAGACGATCTGCGCGACATCCCGCGCGGGCATACCGCCGCGGTGCTCGGTGGTCAACAACCGGGCCGCGTCGGTGCCCTCGACGTAGTCCATCGAGATCCAGATCTGACCGCGATGTTCGCCCCGGTCGTGCACGCCGACGATGTGCGGATGCCACAGCGCCGCGGCGATGTCGGCCTCCCGGTGGAACCGCTGCCGGTATTCCGAATCCGCGGACACCGCGGCAGGCAGGATCTTCAACGCGTCCCGGCGGGGAAGCCTGGGATGCTGGGCGAGATAGACCTCGCCCATGCCGCCGGAGCCCAGGAGGCGCACGATGGTGTAACCGGCAAACGTCTCACCCGGGGCCAATGGCATGGCCGAATGGTACGACGCCGTCACAGATCGAGCGTGAGCCTTGCCCCTTGCCGCGCCCGGGACACACACGTGAGCATCGTCGCGGCGGCCCGCTCCGGATCCGTCAGCAACGTGTCGCGATGCTCGATCTCACCGGCGAGCACCTTCGTCCGGCACGTGCCGCAGAACCCCTGCTGACACGAGTACGCCGCATGCACCCCTGCCCTGCGCAGCGCGGCGAGCAGGGTCTCGTCGGCGCTGACGGCGACGGTCTGGCCGGTGGATGCGACCGTCACCGTGAAGGGGTGACCGTCGGTGACCGGCGGAGCCGCGAACCGTTCGAAGTGCAGTTCGACGTCATCGCGTCCGAGCAACGCGGTCCGGATCGCGCTCAGCATCGGCGCCGGACCACACGCGTACACCGCGGTGCCGTCCGGGCAGTCTCCGAGCAGGTCGTCGGCGCCGGGAAGCCCCTGCCGGTCGTCGGTGCGGATCTCGACGGCGTCGCCGTACCCGGCGACCTCGTCGACGAACGGGAGGCTGTCCAGGGTGCGACCGGTGTAGACCATCGACCATTCGACATCCAGGCTTGCGGCCAGACGGAGCATCGGCAGGATCGGGGTGATGCCGATTCCGCCTGCGATGAAACGGAACCGGCGCGCCGGTGAACCGTAACCGGGCACCGTCAGCGGGAACGCGTTACGTGGTCCGTGCGTGTGCACCGTGGAGCCGACCTGAAGTGCGTCGTGCACCTCGGCCGACCCGCCGCCGCCGTCCGGGATGCGCCGGACCGCGATGCGGTACTGCGGGGCGGCGGGGTCACCGCACAGCGAGTACTGCCGGACCAGGCCGCTCGGCAGGTGCACGTCGAGGTGAGCGCCGGGAAACCAGCGAGGCAGGTCCTCGCCGGTCAGCGACAGCTCCACGACGTCCTGGTCGCGCGCGACCACGCGTCGGCCGGTCACCGTGAGCGGGAACGTGTCCGGGCCGCCGGCAGGTGGCCGGATCCGTCGCACCGCCGCCGTTGCGGCGAAGAGCCCGGACATCGCCGCTTCGGCCATCCCCAGCATCATGTCGTGGCGGGTACGCCCCGACGCGCTCGGCGGGACCTGCCGTAACCGGTCGAACAGCCGCATCACGCGTGTGCCGCGCGTGCGGCGGGGGAGGCCGCCAGGTACGCGACGGCCTGCGCGGTCGAGCCCAGCTGCTCCGGCGAGTACCCGGGACGGAAGTAACCGAGGGTGCTGGACCCGAACAGGTTGCGGTACAAGGGAAGTAGCCCGAGCTTCGAGTCACGCATCCGCATCCGGTTGAAGGTCCACCAATTTGCGTCGACGTCGGGATCGTTCTTCACCAGGTACCAGGCCGTGCGCTGGAAGAAGACGAACAGCATCGTCGCGGCCACGCTCATCGCGCGGATCCGGGCGAGGTAGCTGTCGTGGAAGTAGACCGCGACATCGTGTGCGACGCTTCGGTGTTCGACTTCCTCACTGCCGTGCCAGCGGAACAGGTCGACGAGCGTCGGGTCTGCGCCGTGGTCGTCCCAGGCGCAGTTGAGCGCGAAGTCGCCCATCACGGCGGTGTAGTGCTCGATCGCTGCGATCAACCACAGCCGGTCACACAGATGGTTCATGCGCCGGGCCTCGTCGACCGACTCGGCCGGTGGCGCGAGCACGCCGCTGAACACGTGCTCGATCTGGTTCAGGATCGGCGCGGGATCGACGCCGTGTCCGATCATGAACTCGTGCAGGACCTGGTCGTGCACGTCGGCGTGGACGGCCTCCTGCCCGATGAACCCGCGGATGTCGTCGGCCAGCTTCGGATCTTTGACAAGCGGCAGCGCCTCGTTGAACGTCTGGACGAACCAGCGCTCGCCGGCGGGTAGCACGATGTTGAGGACACTGACCAGGTGTGACGCGACGGGATGCCTGGGGATCCAGTGCAACGGGATGCCGGCCACGTCGAAGTGCACCTTGCGGGCCTGGATCTGCACCGGCCCCGGGTCGATCTCGGTGTCGGATCGGCGCGGTCGCAACATCTGCGGCTCCTGATCGTCGTTGAACTCTCGGAGAGTTTACGACGTTTTAGTGGGAACGCAGGTATCGGTTAGGTGCGGTCAGGGCTGCGGCGACGTGTTCGCGATGATCGGGGCGCCCTGACCGGGAGGCATGTTCGACACCACGCCGGGCGCCGGCGGCGCCATGCCCGCACCGGGTGCGCCGGCGATCGGAACCATCGGGGTCGGTGTGACCGTGGTGACGCCGTTGGCGCCGACCGTGGGTCCGCCGGTGGGGCCCATGGCCTCGATCTGGTCGGCGGCTGCCTGGGTGCAGTCGAGCATCAGCAGCATGCGGCCGCCGCTGGTCACCTTCTGCTGGCCGACCAGGCATGCGTTCTGCGGCAGCACGCTGCCGGTGGAGCCACCGAAGTACGCCTTGACGCCCTGGCTCTTCAGAATGGCCAGCGCACGGCCGTACTGTTCGCCGACGACGTTGTACGGGCTCGTCTGCGCGGGCTGCGAGATTGCGGCACCGGCACCGATCAGCGCGGCTGTTCCGGCGGCGACGAATCCGCCGCTGAGCAGGACGAGCTTTTTCACTACAACTCCCTCGGTTCGGTATGCGGTGCGAACATATCGCAGCAGTGACGAATGTGAAACCGCTGCAGAAGCCGCCGGTGTTACAGGGGCGCGCGTTTCGGGTGGGTTATCCCCAATCTGGTTTTCGTCCCCAGGTCGGTGTTTCGGTGGTGGTGGGCTGTTGGTGGGGTTGGGGATACTAGAACACATGTGGCGCTCCTAGTGTTTTAGTGGGCGCCTTCTCGCTGGTCAGCGGTGTTTTTGGTTGAGTCTCAAGTGTTCTCGGTGTGTCCGCAGGCCAATGGGGGACGCGCACGCGGTCGGGTGCTCTAGGTTT
>NZ_LMVQ01000040.1 GCF_001545925.1 Mycobacterium sp. NAZ190054
ATGGGCCGCGATCAGGTGGCCCGGCTGATGCGCATCTGTGGAATCTCGGGCGCGGTGCGCGGCAAACGCCGCACCATCACCACCACCTCCGAGCAGGGTGCACCACGGCACCCGGATCTGATCGAGCGCAAGTGGGGCCTGCCGGTGCGCCCGGATCAGTGGTGGGTGGCTGATTTCACCTACACCTGGACGCTGGCGGGGTTCGTCTACACGGCGTTCTGTGTCGACGTGTTCTCCCGACGCATTCTGGGCTGGCGGGTGATGTCGACCAAGGCCACTCCGTTGGTGACCAGTGTGCTCGAGCAGGCGGTGTTCACTCGTCGTAGGACTGATTTCCGTTTCACTACAACGGGTTTGGTGCACCACTCGGATGCGGGAAGCCAATACACATCGCTGGCTTTCACCGACGCACTGCGCGACTCAGGGATCGCCGGCTCGATCGGATCGGTCGGCGACGCCCTCGACAACGCGTTGATGGAATCGGCGATCGGCCTCTACAAGACCGAGCTGATCGACCGCCACCAATCCTGGACCGGGCGTGCCGAAGTCGAACGCGAAACCGCGGCCTGGGTGCACTGGTACAACACCGACCGCCTGCACTCCTCCCTGAGCTACCAGTCGCCGATCGACTACGAGGCCCAGTACCGTAATGACGCCGCCTCAACACCGGAGGTGGCCTAACCGAGGTCTCCATCCAGACCAGGACGGTTCATCATGGCGGCGGCTCAGGGCAGGATCGGCACATAGGGGAACGTGCTGGTCGGTGGCATGGTGACGGAGTTCTTGCCGATGGCTTGGCTGATCGGGGTGTTGGTGGCCAGGCTGAACATCACTTCGGGGGCGTTGTCGATCAGGGATCGGCCGTTGAAGCCGGCGAAGCTGAATGCTGCAGATGTGCCGACGGTGTAGGGCAGCAAGTTGGGCAAGAGGCGGCGGGCGATGAGGGCGCCGAGGGCGTCGGGGTCGGCGGCAGTGCCGTAGGCGGCGATGACGGCGGCGAGTTTGGCTGCTACGGAGTCTCCGTAGGTGGCGTAGTCGTCGCGGGGGTGTCCGGCGTTGAGATCGTCGCCGAGCTGCTCGTTGTACTGGGCGAGCAGCGGGGGGATCATCGGCAGCCCGACGCGGTTAATGGACCGCCAGCCGCCGGCGTCGGTGCCCAGCGAGGCCACAGCCCATACGCCGATGCGGTTGTCGTCGCGTCGGGGGATCAACTCGGCGTCGGGCAGTTCGAGGACCAGCGAGTACACACTTTGGCCGGCGAACAGGTTGGTGGCCTGATCGGCGTGCCAGCCGCTGAGGTCGATGACGGTGCCGTCTTGGACGGCGTGGCCGACGGCGTGCACGACGTCGGGTTCGATCCAGAACGGGTCACCGGCGCGGCCGGCCCAGACGCGTACGCCGGCGGGGCCGCTGGTGTCCTTGCCGGTGGTGCCGGTCAGCAGAAGTGTGCCCGTGGCCAAGGGGTCGCTCGCCTGGATACCGGAGGTGCGGTGCAGGGTGAAGTCCTGTAGGCCGTCTGGGGTGCGGTGGGTGAAGGTGAAGCGGTAGGTGAGGTCTTCGTTGGCGTCGCCGTCGAGGTCGATCTTGAATTCGTACATGCCTTCGGGGTGGAAGCCCGGCGTCGGGATGTCGCCGCCCAGGGAGTGGCAGACGTTGATGATGAGCACGGTTCCGGTCTCGCCGCGGAAGCAGTAGAGGTCGGTGATGTCGAGGCGGATGTCTTGGCGGGCGAGGGGTGAGTCGAGATGGTGGGACATGTGGCGCTCCTAGGGATCGAAGTAGTGGGTCAGGCGTGTTCGGCGATGATCTGGGTGTCGTTGAGCTGATCGATTTGGCCGGCGGTGAAGCCGAGTTCGGTGAGCACCTCGGTGCTGTGTTCACCGAGTGGTGGGCGCCGCTGATCTGGGGGGTTGAAGGCAGACAATATGATGGGGCTGCCCACGATGAGGAAGCTGCGGCGGTCTGCTTGGGCAACTTCGACGACGGGGCCGCTGGCGCGTAGGGCTGAGTCGTGGGCGATTTCTTTCATGCTGAGCACCGGGGCGCAGGGCACGTCGAATCGGCGCAGGATGTCGACGGCTTCATACTTGGTCTTGACAGCTAAGCCATTCTCGATGTCTGCGAAGACGTCGAACAGGTGGGGTTGGCGTGCGGTGGCGGTTACGTACGCGGGGTCGTTGATCCACTCGGGCCGCTCGACTGCGCGGCAGGTATGCCTGCCCCCAGTTCTGTTCCTCGATGGTGATGTACAGGTAGGCGTTCGGGTCATCTTGCCAGCCTTGGCATTTAAGCATCCAGCCGGGTCGGTCGCCACCGCGGCGTTGCCGCCGCGCGGCACGGTGTCGGTGAAGGTGCCGTTGGGGTATTGGGAATATTCC
This sequence comes from Mycobacterium sp. NAZ190054, assembly GCF_001545925.1. Taxonomy (GTDB): domain Bacteria; phylum Actinomycetota; class Actinomycetes; order Mycobacteriales; family Mycobacteriaceae; genus Mycobacterium. The sequence continues at coordinate 2,379 of NZ_LMVQ01000040.1, forward strand.
TCAACGCCACCATGCCGTTGAGGAAGCCGGGACCCGACATGGTGAGCAGCATGGCGGACTTGCCGGTGAGGTAGAGGGCCGCCGCGGCGGCGTGTCCGGCCGCCGACTCGTGGCGGAACTCGATGTAGCGGACTCGCAGGGGCCTGGGCCAGGAACGACAAATCGGTGATCGGGATTGCAACCACCACACCGTAGAGCGTGCCGACGTCGTTGTCCTTGAGCGCGTCGACAGCAGATGAAATCCGTCGGTCGTCGCGCCCGGTACGACCGGTAGGGCAGCAGAAGCTATTCACCGTGAACACCTGCGGTGCTGGTGGCCGACGTCCCGGCGGCTGAGCCGTTCGTCGCGAAGTCATTGCGGTGGTTGCTCAGGTAGTCGCGCAACGAGATCGGCTCGCGGCCAATCAAGGCACGTAGTGCGTCGGGGTCGGCGGGCAGTGACGTCGCACCTTGCACCGACACCGCGTGGCCGATCGACGAAATGTGCTGCGCCATCGAAGAGTTGACCACCGTTTCTCCGTCCTGGGAGGACAGGTCGATCAGTTCCTGGCGCCACTGGTGCTTGGTGACCGGCTCGAAGGTGATGGTCTCGCCCAGCACGTCGGTGAGCATGTCGGCGACGTCGTAGTGGCTCAACAACTCGGAGCCCTGCGGCCAGACCACCGATTCGGTGAACCGCTCGGGGTGCAGCAGCGCAACGACGCCGAGCTCTGCGGCGTCCTGCCCGCTGATCCACGCCATCTTCACCGACCCGAACGAGTTGCGGAACCTGTGCTCGCGCCGAATCGACGGCGCGTGCAGTACCTGCAGGTTCTGGTGGAACAACGCGCTGACGCGCAGGATCTGCAAGTCCAGACCGGCCCACTCCATGATCTGTTCGGCCAGCCATTGCGCCTTGCCCAGGTCGCTGGGATGGTCCTTCTGCGCTGGCCCCATCGACATCACCACGGTGCGAGGGAAGCGCCCCATTTCGCGCACTGCCGCGCCATAGTTGGCCGCCGCATCGACCACCCCCGCTGCGATGGGATAGGCGAAGTAGGCCAGGTCGACGTCGGCCAACGCCGGCAACAGACTGCGACGATCGTGGAGATCGCCGAGGACCACTTCGGCGCCAAGTTCCTCGAGTCGCTCGGTGCGCTCACTGCGGGTGCGGGCGAGGACTCGCACCACACGTCCCTCCTCTCGCAGCCGTGCCACCAAGTATTCGCCGGTGTTTCCGTGACGTCCGGTCGCACCGATCACCAAGATCGGGTTGCTCACGTTCGTAGCCAATGTTGTTCTCCTTCAGCGGTTATGCCGATCGGTCGCCGCGTTCCGGTGCTGAATCGGTGTCAGCGCCGGGCGGGTCTGAGGTATCGGCGGTGACGCTACCTCGCCACCGCACCGTTGTAAACCGATCTGTATGGTTTACTATGAGCGTGACCACCACCCGACTTTCCGCCGTGCTCGCCGACGTCCTCGACGCTCATGGTGGCCTTGCGCGCTGGAAGACCTACGACTACCTCGACGCCATGCTGGTCAGTGACGGACTGCTCTACGACCTCAAGGGCCAGCGCACCGACCGGACCCCACGACACGTCCGGGTCTCGCTGGGCCGTGTCGCCACGTCGATCGAGCCGTTCGGCGCCGTCGATCAGAGACTGAACTTCACCGCGGGGCGCACGGCCATCGAAAAGCTCGACGGCACGGTCGTTGCCGAAGCCGCCGACGTGCGGCCCAGCTTCGCCGGCCATGAGATTGAAAGCCCCTGGAACGCGTTGCAGCGGGCCTACTTCAGCGGCTACGCGCTATGGGGATACCTCAACAGTCCTTTCTTGCTGACGCTCCCCGAGGTGGGGCTGCATGCGGTCGCGCCGATCGAGCACGACGGCGACATCCTGGTCGGCATCGGCGCCGAATTCCCCGCCACCCTCCCCGTCCACAGCCGCCGTCAGCGGTTCTACTTCGACAACGCGCGCCTGCTGCGCCGCCACGACTACCACGTCGACATCGCCGGCGCCTTCCCTGCTAGCCAGTACCTCACCGACTACACCGTCGCTGACGGCTTCCCCGTCGCCCTGACCCGCCGCGCATACCGCCTCACCGACAGCGGCGAGGTCCCGAACGGCGAGAGTCCGATGGTGTCCATGCGTTTCGCCGAGGTTGCCTTTCAGAACCGATAGCGTGTCATACGCTACGCAATATCTCTGCAGCGCTACAGAATTAGTTCATAACTGCTGAGTCCGAGAGGCGGGATTGTAGGGATGTATACCGATCTGTATGCTTACCGGATATGAGCACTGCAGCGGCTAGCACACCGGGAACGCGCAGGAAGGGCCGGGGCGCCCGCGAACGGATCACCGCTGCGGCATCGGAGCTGTTCTACCGCCGCGGCATCCACGCCACCGGTGTCGACACGTTGATCGCACAGGCCGAGGTTTCCAAGCGCACCTTCTATCAGCACTTCCCGAGCAAGAACGCGCTCATCGAGACCTACCTGCGGGATGTCGAGGAACGGGGAGGATCTCCGATGGAGCGACGCCTGCAGCTTGACCTGGCCCCCCGCGAACGCCTGCTGACCATCTTCGACGCTGCAGCGGTCAAGCGGTTCCGTGGCTGCCCGTTCCACAACGCGGTAGTCGAACTCGCCGGCGAGGTTGAGGCCGTTGACGACATCGTGCGCGATCACAAACAACGCTTCAGCGAGCAGTTGGCCGCTGTCGCCGGCGACGCTGGCGCAGTCGATCCGTGGCAGCTCGCCCAGCAGCTACTTGTGCTCTTCGAGGGCGCCACGGCGCTGGCCACCACCCTCAACGATCTTTCCCCCATGGTCCATGCCCGCGCCGCCGCGGCGAACCTCATCGACCTCGGCTGCCGCCCCGCCGACGAGGACGGCGTCCCGCAGCCAGCAGCTGCCCCCACCAGCTAGAAACGACGTTCACCATCGCACAGAGGCGCAGACAACCCGCCAGACGGAGAAACCGCATGAACATCACCGGCAACACCATCTTCATCCCCGGCGCGACGAGCGGCATCGGGCTTGCACTCGCCACCGCACTCAGCGCGAAGGGCAACAAGGTCATCATCGGCGGTCGGCGCACCGACAAGCTCGACGAAATCACCGGGGCCTACCCGCAGATCAAAGCGGTTCCGATCGACATCGCCGATCCCCACTCCGTCACCACTGCCGCCGCCGAAGTCCTCCAACGCTGCCCGGACCTGAACGTCGTCATCGCGATGGCCGGTGTCATGCGCGTCGAGGACTGGCACCATCCCGAGAGCTTCCTGGACTCCGCGCAACAGGTCGTCAACACGAATCTGCTCGGCCCTATTCGCCTGCTCGGGGCATTCCTCGAGCACCTGCAGACACGCCCCGACGCCACCTTTGTCACCGTGTCCTCCGGGCTGGCCTTCGTACCCCTGAAGGTCGTGCCGAGCTATAACGCCTCCAAAGCCGCGGTTCACATGCTGACCGAATCGCTGCGGCTTCAGCTAGCCGATACCTCCATCACGTTTCTGGAATTGGTGCCGCCGTCAGTGGCGACCGACCTTTTACCGGGTCAGCGCGACAGCGACATCGCTATGCCTGTCGAAGATTTCGTCGACGAAGTACTCACTATCATTGAACGTCAACCAGAAGCCCACGAGATACTCGTCGACCGTGTGAAAACCCTCCGGTACGCCGAAGCGCACGGCGACTACCAGCGCGTGGTCGCCGACCTCAACGCTTCAGATCCACACGCACGGCCGTAACGCGGCCGGAGACTCTCAGCCCCACCACCCGTCGTTGCCACGCCTCCTCACCTGCGCGACCTCGCCAATCGAACGCACCAGAGTGCATGTGGCGAAAGCCGGCCTTCCAGCCGGCGGAGATCCAAGGTGGTGACTTTGATGCTGGCGTGAGTCTGCGGGCTCGCCTCATGGCTTCACCTCCGCAGCTGCTGTTCTTCGGCGAGCCGGCTGCACCCAGCCTATTGCCAGTTCGTGCAGTCGTCGGTTGTTTGCGTCGGATTCCGTTGAGCCGCTCGCTGAATCGAAGAGCACCAGCGCCGTCGCGGCCCTCGCGGAGCGCATGGTGCGTACTTCAGCACACTAGGGCCGAGGCTGTATGGTGAGGTGTTAGTGCGCAAGGGCGATCCCGGTGGCCGCTCCGCCGAGGACGGCGAGTACGCGGGTGTTTCCCGTAGATAATTCGACCTGGCGGATGTAGCCGGAAAGGTCAGACACGTAGGCGACGTCATCGGTCAGATTAAGCGCGACGCCGATGGGTTCGGAGAACCCTCTTGCGACGACTTCAGGCGTGACCCCTTTCGTCCCGAATGGGGGAACGGGTGCACGATTCAGTGTGTTTCCGTTCGGTGGCGCTCCCCGGTCGGTCCAGTACAGGGTCTGGCGATCCTCGTCGAGTTCGAGGTCGATCGGTTCGGGTAAGCCATTCCAGAGCACCTCGATGTCCTGTCGCGTCTCGGCAGTCGCATCCTGCGGAATCTCCAGAGAAGCGCGAAGTATTCGCCCCCTACCCCCGTCGGCGGGACCTTTCTGAGTCCAGTAGAGCCATCCGTTGGACGTGTCGATCGCGATGCCGACGCACTCGCGCTCGGCCGGAGGGAGTTGCGATTCTGCGTTGCTGATCAGCTGGGTGACATCGGAGCCGTCGCGTTCGCAGCGGTAAACCGCGCCCCCTTCGCGATCACACCAGAACAGGCGTCCTGTGCCGGGATCGGTGGCCAACTGCTTCCCAGTGGTGAATTTTCCCCTGTCCACGACGATTTCAGGATCTCCTCCGGTGATGGGTACCCTTTGGATTGAGCCGTTGCGGGCGGTGAACGGTGGCTCGTGTGCGGGGTCCAGTGGCGTGTCGGGACGGCCCATCAGGGTGAAGTAGACGTAACCCTGGGCCTCATCGACAGCGATGCCGTCGGGCGCCTCCTCGATGCCGATGGTTAGGTTCTCGATGTCGCCCGTGTCGAGGTAAATACGGTGGACGCCACCGCGAATGAGGTCGAGCGCATAGAGTCTGGATGGCGTTGCCGATGTCATACCTACTCCTGCGTGTTCGTTATGTGGTGCCGGCTTCCTCTGAGATGCCCTTAAGAGCGGCCAGGAAGGCATTGCGGCGTAACCCCTGTGTGGGGTCGTCGTCGATCGCGAGCTGCAGTACAGCTCCGACGTTGGCGGCGATGACGACCTGCGCGGCGACGTCGATTGCAACGGTCAACCGCCGGCCGGCCGCACGCACGGTCGCATCGATGAAGGGTTCGATGCCCTGCCTCAGCAAATCACTGTGCGAAGTCAACGCGGCTGCAATGTCCTGGCGTGCCCGAGCCCGGACGGCGAAGGATGCGCGGATGACATACCAATCGATGTCAGCCGGGACCACCTCCACGAGCACGTCGGCGGCCTCTTCCAACGTCGTGGCCGTTGTTTTGGCCGCGGCGTCGGCCATCCGGTCGAGCAAGTTAGTGCTCTGGCGTTCGTAGAGAGCGAAAAAGACGTCCTCGACGGTCTTGAAGTTGGAGTAGAAGGCGCCGCGTGTGAAGCCCGAACATCGGCAGATGTCATCGATGGACACCTGAGTCGTGCCCCGCTGCGCGAACAGCTCGGCAGAGGCATCAAGGAGTCGATTCCTTGTGTTCGAACGCTTGCGCTGCGCCCCATAAGCCACCACTAGATACCCTTCCCGCTGTGTTCGATTCATTCTATACTGAATACACATCGAATCGAAAGGCGCGCCGTGCATGCCACCCTGCCCACCCATCTCACCGACCGCCCCGTCGCCGTCATCGGCGCCGGCACACTGGGCCGACGCATCGCCGCGGTGTTCTCGGCCGCAGGAAGTGCGGTCAGGATCGCGGACATAGACGCGAGCCAACGCGACGGCGCACTCCGATACATCACGGAAGAAGTCCCCGCCCTTGCCGCGCGCAGTGGCCGCACACCGGGGGAGGTCTCTACCGGCGCTGACGTTGAGACCGCAGTACCGGGCGCCTGGCTCGTCATCGAAGCCGTCCCCGAGCGTCTTGACATCAAGCGTCCTCTATTTGGCGCGTTGGATCGGGTGGCTGACTCTGACGCCATCCTTGCCACGAACTCGTCGTCTTACGCATCCCGATTAGTCGTTGACGAAGTGGCGCACCGTAATCGCGTACTCAACATGCACTTCGCAATGCCGCCGCAGAACATGGCAGTGGAGCTAATGTCTGACGGCGAAACAGATCCGGCAGTCATCGAATTCCTCGTCGCTCGCTTACCGGACTTCGGCCTGTTGCCCTTTGTCGCGCGGAGGGAAAGCACCGGATTCATCTTCAACCGGATCTGGGCCGCGATCAAACGCGAGTCCCTGGAGGTTGTGGCCGCGGGGGTCAGCACGCCGCAAGAGGTTGACGCAATCATGGTTGCGAACCTGGCCATCGCCGAGGGGCCGTTTCGGCTAATGGACCGAGTAGGCCTCGACATCGTCCTCGATATCGAAGAGCACTACGCGGCCGAAAATCCCTATCTACCTATAGGGCCTCGGCGCCTGTTGCACGAGTATGTGGACTCGGGTCGATTGGGGGTGAAAGCTGGAGAGGGGTTTTACAAATGGCCCGGCGATGCAGCGGTATGTGACAACCCCACCAGCGGGTAACGACAACGCCCTCAACGACAGCCGCCGCCGGCTTCGAGTCGATGTAGAAGGTTCACGAGGCGACGGGCGATCCCGAGGCCCATGGCTTGTTCGCCTGCAGGTGAGTGGTGACGCTCGCACCGAAATCATGACTGTAACACCACTGTGGACCGTGACTCACACGTGGCCGAGCGCGGCCCGGAGTCAAGGTTCACCGTGCCGCCGTGTTCGAAGGTCGGGGCGCGCCGCCGGATGGTGTCCCGTCTCAGTGCAGTTGGCGGACGCCGCCTGGTAGCCGCTAATTCGATTGAAGCATCGCGACAGGTTTGAGTCGCAATCTAGTTGGCGGTTCCAGATCCAGCACGAACCGCACAGACCTGCCGGCGCACCCAGTCTCGCTTCAGTCACGAGTAGATCATCGTGTCGGGCAGCGGGGAGATCGAATTGCTCGCCGAGGTGACACACAGACGACCAGATGCCAATGCTCTGCTCTGCTCTCGCGCTCCACCCCCGCAGCGGCCAGTTCCACTTCACCGTACGACCCTCGTCTGAGACGCTTTTCGCGCGGTCCGGGCGCCACCGATCACTCGACTTGCCCGCACGTAGATGGTCGACGTGCCGGCCCGCCAGAACGAACTGATCCAGTCCGGCGTGGGTGAGGGGAGTGGTGCCATCGCCGAGGGAGCGAAGGAGTTCTTGGACCTTATCTGACCGCTTCCACGTGATGATGCTTTCGGCGCGATCGGCTGCGCACAGGGCGTCGATGAGTTGACAAAAGCCCGCGGGGGAGTTGGCGTGCCCGAACGTTCTCTCGAGATCCTCACGGAGGCTGCACCGCGCGCATACCTTGCCGCGGTAGGGCCGGCGCTCCTCGTTGCATGACGTGCAGTAGAAGTTCTGGCGGATGCGGGCGCAGTCTCGACACACCGCTTGATCGCCGATGTCCAGTCGGCCCGGTAGAAGGCGGTGAAATCCGCAGCTGGGGCAGTCGCCGTAGAGGCTAGTTGCTTCGTAGTAGCAGGAATTGCAGATGCGGCCGTCTGGCCATGTTGCTGCCGTGCGCCGCATCTCGCGGTGGCAACGAGCGCACTCCATTGATCCGTCGGTGACTTTTGGTCGTCCGCGTACGGTATTCCGGCGTTGCGGTTCAATCGTCATCGCTGAGGATCCGAGCACGCTTGGGGCGGATGGCCTTATTGAGTTCTACGACGTTTTCTCGGCCAGCGCGGCCTTCTTGCGAGCGTCCGCAGCAGTAACCGTGACGAGATCATCTGGGCCGCAGTCGAAGATGTCGCAGAGCGCGGCGATGAGCTTCAGAGAAACTCGTTCGGGTCGTTGGTGGACGAGCCGGTAGACCTGGGGCCGTGACAGCGTGATCCCGCGTTCGTTCAGCCGAGGCATGAGATCGGTGCTGTTGTGCATCTGGTTGCTTGCCATGAGCTCGGCGAGGCGCCATTGGTAATCGACATCGCGTTTCATCCGGCGCCACCGTTCTGCGTCGGAGACAGCGCGGCAGCGATGGTTGCGTCGAGCGCGTTTCGCAGTGTCCGGGTTCGGTAGTCACTGCTGACACAGCTATAGATCGCCGTGGTGGAAGCGTGCTCATGACCCATTTGGTGTTGAACGAACATCGCGTCCCAGCCTGCCTCGAGCAGGTGCGTTGCGTAGGACCGGCGGAACGAATGGAGGTCGAGGCCGGGCGAGAGGTCGAGGTCGTCGCAGTAGCGGCGGAACCGCCTGATGAGTGTGGTTTCCGAGACAAGATTTCCGCGTTCGCTGGGGAACAGGTCGATCCCGTCGTCCATATGGGGTTGACCATTCTCCAGCCAGTCGACCAGCACTTCGGGCGTCCAGTCGAAGACTGTCAGGACGCTGCGGCGCTTCGGCGGGGAGCCCTTCTTCGCTTTGCCATATCGCACATGAACCAGTCCGAACTTTCCGAACTCTTTAGCGTGGGGGTTCCTTGCGAAGTCGACCGTCTGCAAGTGGGCCAGTTCGTTGAACCGCAAGCCATACGAGTAGGCGATCTTGAACATCACGGCGTCGCGGTATGCGGGCAGCCAACCCTTTCTGCCCGAAGCTACGACGGCAGACACCTGCTCGTCAGCATGATCGAAGAAGTCTTGAAGTTCGCGCTTGGTGAATGCGCGTTTCTCGGGTTGGGCCTCGTTCTCCTGGACGTGTCGAGCGGTGTTCCAGTCGAAGAAGACCTGGGATGGGTGGGTCCCGAACAGTGCTTCGCAGACGCGGTCCCAGCCGTAGTCCGGATTGCTGACATAGGAGCAGAACTGTCGCAGGCCGACCTGATACGAGCGGATCGACGACTGGGCGAGTTTGTGGATACTACGAAGGTCGCCGAAGAACTCGTCGACCATGGCGACGGTCCAGGTCCATGGGAACTCGTTCGAGTGCTCGATGAAGCGCTGCACCTGCTTGATGCGGGCGTCGATAGTCTCGAACTGCAGATTGCGGCTGAGCTGCTGGTTGCGCCAGCCCTGGAGCATTTCGGCGACTGTCTGTTCTTCGGGGTGCAGGGGCCTGACCGCGTCAACGAGATATGCACGTCCGACGTCGTCGACTGCCACCCGAAACTCCTGCCATCTTTGTATCAACAGATGAATCAATGATTCATCTGTTGCATCATCAAGTCAAGACCCCAGGTCAGCGTGTCGCCAGAACGGTTCACGGGTGCAGTGAGCATGGCTGCCGATACGAGTTCGCAGAGCGGGACGGTGGACGCAAAGTGTTGCAACGCAGCCCAAACCAACGGGAGCAGTGGTGGCCGGCAAGCGGCCAGGCGTTGATTCATCTGATGCAATATGCAGTGGTTTACTTGACATAATGTGGCTTATCGGTAGACAAGAGATGCGAGTCGCATCAGGCGCAAGTCGCATCAGGCGCAAGGAGTCGCCTCGCCGCTACCGCGCCCTTTGTTCAAGCGTGTCGCCGGTCTCCGCCCGGCGCATCATGCGCTGTTGCCCATGCCCTGCAGCTTTGCATTACGTCCCAACCATTTGGTGACTGATTTCGCCGTAGTGATGAAATACCGCGTGCACGTGCCGTTCCCATCGTCCGACTTGCCGGCATGCGTTGGGCGCACCGGCCCCCTCTTGGGATGCCTCGCCGGAAAACGTCACGGTGACGAATTCGTATGCGGCGCTGGGCCTATTGATTCTCTGGTCCGTGGCCCCGCCATCGACGCATCGAGCTGCCCGCCGCCACCGTCTCGTTCCGGGACGACTATCCCGACTGATTGGCCATCGAGACGGGAATGTCGTTCTGTGGCTCTACCGGTATGTGGACCTCGTGACGCTTCCGAGCTGGTGGCGAATCGACATTCGCCCCAATCCGCCAAGGGTGCTCGCTGACGGCGCACTTGCCCAACCGCAACGGCACCACATTTCGTCACCGTGACGCATTGAAGATGCTACTGGCCCGCCGAACACCAAGCGCCGGTTATCCCACACTGACCAGTTCGTCACGACACCGCGACCGGCAGGCCGTCCAGCAGGTGACCCATCCGATCCCGTTTGGTTCTCAGATAACTGATGTTGCTCTCCGTCACCGACACCGGGGTACGCACCCGCTGCACGACGAGCCCGGCCGACTCGAGTGCGTCCACCTTCGCCGGATTGTTGGTCATCAACCGCACCCGCATGACCCCCATGTTGCCCGCGAGACACTAAGGCGCTTGCATAACATCGCGCTGCGTTTGGTGGATTGTTGCTTCGCGCACGCGTCTAAGATCCGCTCGACTGGCCACATCCGTGCCCTTCGGCAAACATTATTGACTTCTGCGAAGAATTTGGCGGCGTCGGTCGGGCGACTATGGCACGATGCTGCGGAGATTATCGCGCAGGGGGATTCAGTGGGTTTCTACGTCCGCAAGAGTTTGAGTGCCGGACCGTTCCGGTTCAATCTCAGCAAGTCCGGTGTCGGGGTCAGCGTCGGCGTGCCAGGGTTCCGCGTCGGCACCGGGCCCCGGGGCAACTATGTCCACATGGGTCGAGACGGCGTCTACTACCGCACCACGCTGAACGGACCGACGGCCCCGGCTTCCGCACCGAGGCCCGCGCCGGCGGCCTTTCAGCCCAGCGGCATCCTGATGGAGGATGTCACCGGCGCGACCGCCGTCGAGCTCGCCCCGACCGGCGGCGGCGACATTGTCGAGCAACTCAACACTGCCGCCTCCCGCACCCCGTGGGGATGGTGGGTCACTGCGGCCACGGTATTACTCGGTTTGATCAGCCTGCCGTGGGGACTGATCGTGTGGGCGCTGCTCGCTCCGCTGTGCATCTGGATGGTGCTCAACGACCGGGCCCGCAAGACCGTCATTCTGTTCTACGACGTCGAAGACGAACACTTCACCTGGTTCGACACGCTCGTGCGCATGTGGCCCTGGCTCAGCGAATCGCAAAAACTGTGGCGGGTCCTACAGGCAGGCAACGTAGCAACCACCCATCAATTCAAAACGAACTCAGGCGCCAGCCGCATCATCAACCGCGTCGACGTCGCCGCGGCCACCACCGGCCCCAAGGCGCTCTCGATCAACATCGCCGTCCCGTCGATCACTGCCGGCAAGGCCGCACTGTACCTTCTTCCCGACCGCATCCTGGTGCGCGACGGCAACCGCTTCAGTGACATCAACTACGCCCACCTGACCGTGCACTCGGGTGACACACGCTTCATCGAAAGCAATGCCACCCCGCGCGATGCTGTCCAGGTTGATCAGACCTGGCAGTACGTCAACGTCCGGGGCGGCCCCGACCGCCGCTACAAGAACAACCGCGTACTGCCGATCATGCGTTACGGCACACTCGACCTCACGAGCTCGCACGGCCTGCAGTGGCAACTCCAGATCTCCCGCGCCGACGCCGCTGCCCCGGTCGCCCGCGCCATCACTGCCGCTCCCCCACTCCAGAGTCCGACATCGCCTCCAGCCGTGCAACATTTACCAGCACCCGCCAAGCGCACCCCTGCCCCGCCTGCACCTGTCGCACCGACAACCGCACGCCTGATCGCGTCGCCGGTCGCCGCCCTTACCACTCGGTCCAAGAAGGCGCCGATTACTCGCACGGTTCTCACCCGCCGCGCGACCGCCTACCCGGCGTCAGAGGCGACCTTCACCGCCATCGATCTGGAAACCACCGGCCTCGATCCAGCCAAAGACCGGATCGTGGAGATCGGGCTGGTCAAGTTCAGCGCCGACGGCACCATCCTGGATGAATTCGCCACGCTGATCAACAGCCCCGGGTCGGACCCCGAGGCCCGCGCCATCCATCAGATCGTCGACGACGATCTGGTCGGCGCGCCATCGATCGAACAAGCCCTTCCCGAGGTACTGGCATTCATCGACGGCACCATTCTGGTTGCCCACAACTGTGAATTCGAGGAGGGATTCCTCGCCGCCGCAGCGCGTCACGCAAAGGTCAAACTGCCCAGAATTGTTGTCCTGTGCACACTTCAGACCTCACGGCGACAACTCGACGGCCGTGCCTTCAGCCTCACCGCGATGTACAAGACGGCCACCGGAGGCTGGTCTGACCAGAAGCACACCGCGCTCGGTGACGCACGCGCAGTCCGAGAGGTACTGCTATGGCTACTCACCAACGCCCCGACACCGCTCTACCTCACCGCAGGACCGCTCACCCCACAAGCAACAACATTCACCGAATGCCCCATCAGCTGCCGGCCGGTCCCACTATCACGTGGCTCCGTCGCCGAACTGCTCAACTCATTCCCCCAATCGCCCCATCCGCGCTCCGGTGATCCCGCACAAGCACAGCAATATGTCGCCCTGCTCACCGATGCCGTTGAAGACGGTCGACTGACCTACGACGAAGCCGACGCGCTCACCCGCCAGGCACGAGCGACACGTCTGACCGGCTCACAACTCAAGACACTGCACCACACTGCATGGAACGAGACCTATCCCGACAGCAAGGCGCACGATTGGCACCTCCTGTCGCCTGTCCAACGCCGCGAAATGTACCTGCTCGCCGACGCACTCGGCCTATCCGAACTGAGCATCCAAATCGACGACGTCATCCAACAATGCGCCGAACCCTCTCCCCCGCCGGAAGCTCGCTACCTGAAAAGTCTTCGTATCGCGATCGTTGGTGACCACAATGAAGTCATCGACTTGCGAGAGCGCGCAGAAAGCTTCGGCGCCAAACTCGCGGTCAACGTCACCAAAACTGTCCAATGGATGGTCAGCACCACTCCCGACGCCACCGACTCCGGTCACACCACAGCACGAAAACTCGGGATACCGATCATCACCCCCGCCGAAGGCGCCACTCGCCTGGACGACGCCATCCGCGAAGCCGAACTCAAAGCCTACGAACGACAACGCGAACTCGACCGTCACGCCGCACTACGACAGCAACGAGCAGACGAAGCCGACGCATACTGGCGCCCAACCTGGCGATCTACCGAACTCGACCGCGACCCGGAACCACAACCCTGGTACGACTAGGTGTACGGGTCTGTCTGAATAACGGTGGATCTGATGGAGGTTCCCCAGTTTCAGTGGACACCTGAGATAGCGGGACGGTGTCCTGCTGGAAGGATGTCGACATGTCGCGGACGCGTCGGTCGTTCACACCGGAGTTCAAGGTGGAGGCTGCTCGTCGGGTGA
>NZ_LMVQ01000041.1 GCF_001545925.1 Mycobacterium sp. NAZ190054
GGTCGCACCGATGCTGCCCCTGGACGGTGGCGCGATCTTCGCGGCACCGGATGCGGTGGCCGGCGTGGTGGCGATGCTGGGCAGCAACGACGCGTACTTCATCACCGGCACCGGGTCGGCGACGGCTGGCTGGTGTCCAGGGCGGGCAGCCTGCAGCGGCGCCGGGACTGTGTGGCCGCCGGGGGCATCGTCGGATGGACGGTGCGGCAGTCCCTGCTGCAACGCAGGGCCGGGGTGGCGACCCTGGTCGCCGCGACCGCGGCCGGCGTGAAGCGCTACGAGGTGGTCGACGTGCCCGCCGACCTGGCGTGGTCGATCGCCGCGACGACATCGCCGTGGGTCGCTGCGACGTCGTGGGCCCGCGTCTAGCAGGGCCCGAGTTGCGCGCGACCGTCGGCGGTTTACTGTCGCAGGATGGCGATCGGTGGGGTCCTGTTCGACATCGACGGCGTGCTGGTCACGTCGTGGAAGCCGATCCCCGGTGCGGCTGAGACGCTGGGGACGTTGGCAGACAACCAGATCGCGTGCGCGTACCTGACCAACACGACCACCAGGACCCGCGCGCAGATCGCGGATCTGCTGACCGAGGCCGGCATGGCGGTGCGCTCCGACGAGGTGATCACCGCGGCGGTGCTGACCGCCGACTACGTCCGCGACCGCTACCCGGACGCCCGGTGCTTCCTGGTCAACAGCGGCCAGATCGCCGAGGACATGCCCGGCATCGACATCGTCTACTCGTCGGAGTTCAGCGGACCGCGCGCGCCGGACACACCGGACGTGGTGCTGCTCGGCGGCGCCGGACCCGAATACAGCCATCTGACGCTGTCCTGGGTGTACGACTGGATGGCCCAGGGGGTGCCGGTGGTCGCCATGCATCGCAGCACCGCGTGGACCACCGCCGACGGCCTGCGCATCGACACCGGCATGTACCTGATCGGGATGGAACGAACCTCGGGTCGCAAGGCGACCGCTGTCGGTAAGCCGGCGCCGGAGGGCTTCCTGTCCGCGGCGGCCCGGCTGGGGGTTGACCCGGACGAGATGTACGTCGTCGGTGACGATCTCAACAACGACGTGCTGGCCGGGCAGGTGGTCGGCATGACGGGTGTGCTGGTGCGCACCGGCAAGTTCCGTCAGGACACGCTGGACCGTTGGGCCGCAGACGAATTCGCCATGCAGCCGAATCACGTCATCGACTCGGTGGCCGACCTGCCCGCGCTGCTGGGTCTGTAGATGCGGTTCGGGCTGACCACCGCGTCGCCGCGGGACGGCGCCGCCGCCCGGGCGTTCGCGCAGCGCGTCGAGGCGGCCGGGATCGACGTGCTGACCTTCGCCGACCACCTGGCGCCGATGATGACCCCGTTCAGCGGCGCGGCGGCGGCCGCCGCGGTGACCTCGCGGCTGCGGGTCGGAACCCTGGTGCTCAACAACGACTTTCGTCATCCGGTCGAGACCGCCCGGGAGAGCGCCGGGGTCGCGATCGTCTCCGACGGCCGCTTCGAACTCGGCATCGGCGCCGGGCACATGAAGTCCGAATACGACGCGGCGGGGTTGCGTTTCGACGGCGGCGGTGTCCGGGTCTCGCGGCTGATCGAGTCGGTGGCCGTCATCAAGGCCCTGCTCGACGGGGGACCGGTCGACTTCGACGGCGAGCACTACCGCGTGCACGCGGCCGCGGGAGAGATCATGGCCGTGCCGCCACACCGGGTGCCGATCCTGATCGGCGGCAACGGGACCCGGGTGCTGCAGCTCGCCGGGCGCGTCGCCGACATCGCCGGGCTCGCCGGCATCTCGCACAACCGGGACGCCACCCGGGTGCGGCTCAGTCACTTCGACGGCGACGGCCTCGCCGACCGCATCGCCGTGGTCCGGGACGCCGCAGGAGAGCGGTTCGAGCAGATCGAACTCAACGCGCTGATCCAGGCCGTTGTCGTCACCACCGACCGGCACCGCGCCGCCGCCGAGCTCGCGGCCGCGTTCGGCGCCGACCCGGAAACCCTGCTGGCCTCACCGTTCCTGCTGCTCGGTACCCATGAGCAGATGGCCGAGCAACTCGTGCAGCGTCAGCGCCAGTTCGGGATCAGCTACTGGACGGTGTTCGACGAACTGCCCGGCCGGGAGTCGGCGCTCCCGGACATCGCGGAGGTCATCGGACTGCTGCGATGAGTTCCGCCGCCGGGGGCGGTCTGCTCTGACATGACTGAAACACTTGTGGTGGACACCATCGTCGACGCCCCGGCCTCCGCCGTGTTCGCGGTGCTGGCCGACCCGGCCAACCATGCCGCGATCGACGGCACCGGGTGGGTGCGGGAGTCCCTCGACGGCGAGCGGATCACCAGGGCCGGACAGATGTTCCGGATCGCGATGTACCACGCGAACCACCCGGACGGCGACTACGAGATGGCCAACAGGGTGATCGCTTTCGAGCAGGACAGGGCCATCGGCTGGGAGCCGGGGCAGGCCGGCGCGGACGGCGTGGTCGAGTACGGCGGATGGACCTGGCACTACGATCTCGAACCGCAGGGCCCGCAGCAGACCCGGGTCGTGCTGACCTACGACTGGTCGGCGGTGCCCGCCACGCTGCGCGAACACATCGCGTTCCCACCGTTTCCGGTCGGGCACCTGCACAACTCGCTGGCCAACCTGGCGAAGCTGGCCACCGGCTAGACGGTCAGGCCGTCAGCTCGCGCTGTAGCACCCGGACGGCTTCGATGCGGGCCTGCAGCTGTTCGCGGGTCGCGGCGGCCACCGGCGGGCCGCCGCAGCGGCGGCGCAGCTCGTTGTGGATCCAGCCGTGCGGCCGGCCGGTGCGGTGGTGGGCCAGCGACACCAGGGTGTTGAGCTCACTGCGCAGTTCACGTAGCTGGCCGTGGGTGGTCTTCGGTGCCGGAACGCCGGCTTCGGTGCGTTTGGTGAGCTGCTCTTCCTGCCTGCGCCGCAACAGGTCCCGCATCGACTCGGCGTCGAGCAGGCCCGGGATGCCCAGGTAGTCGGCCTCCTCGTCGCTGCCCGCGGGGGTCGCCGTGCCGAACGACGACCCGTCGAAGATCACCTGGTCGAGTTCGGCGTCGGCGCCGAGGTACTCGATCTTGTTCTCTTCCTCACCGGGCTCGTCGCGCTTCTGCTCGCGCAGCTCGGCGTCGAGCGGGTCCTCCAGCGGCTCGCGGTGCGGCTTGCCCAGCACATGATTGCGCTGCGCCTCCATCTCGCTGGCCAGCAGCAGCAGGTTCGGCACCGACGGCAGGAAGATGCTGGCGGTCTCACCGGGCCGGCGGGACCGCACGAAACGGCCGATCGCCTGGGCGAAGAACAGCGGCGTCGACGCGCTCGTCGCGTAGACGCCCACGGCCAACCGCGGCACGTCGACACCCTCGGAGACCATGCGCACCGCGACCAGCCACCGCGACGTGCCCGCCGAGTACGTCGAGATCCGCTCGGAGGCGCCCTTGTCGTCGGAGAGCACCACGGTGGGTTCCTCGCCGGTGATCTTGGTCAGCAGGTCGGCGTACGCCCGGGCCGTCGTCTGGTCGGAGGCGATGATCATGCCGCCGGCGTCGGGCACATGCTGCCGCAATCCCTGCAGCCGCTTGTCTGCCGCGGCGATCACCGCGGGCATCCATTCGCCCTTCGGGTCGAGCGCGGTCTTCCACGCGCGGGCGGTCTGCTCGGCGGTCAGCGGCTCGCCGAGGCGCGCGGCGTGCTCTTCGCCCGCGCTGTCGCGCCAGCGGGCCTCACCGGAGTAGGCCATGAACACCACCGGGCGCACCACGCCGTCGGCGAGGGCGTCGCTGTAGCCGTAGGTGTGGTCGGCCACCGAAGTCTTGAACCCTGCGGCGTCCTCTTCGTAGGTGACGAACGGGATCGGGCTGTCGTCGCTGCGGAATGGTGTCCCGGTCAGCGCCAGGCGGCGCGTCGCGTCGTCGAACGCCTCCCGGATCGCGTCGCCCCAGCTCTTGGCGTCCCCGCCGTGGTGGATCTCGTCGAACACCACCAGCGTCTTGCGGTTCTCGGTGCGCACCCGGTGCCGGGTCGGGTGGCTGGCCACCTGCGCGTAGGTGACGACGACGCCGTGGTACTCCGAGGATGTCTGCGAGTTCGAGTTGGTGAACTTCGGGTCGAGCGCGATGCCGTGCCGGGCGGCGGCCTGGGCCCACTGGATCTTCAGGTGCTCGGTGGGCACCACGATCGTCACGGCCTCGACCGTGCCCTCGGCGAGCAGTTCGGCGACGATGCGCAGCGCGAAAGTGGTCTTGCCGGCGCCCGGGGTCGCGACGGCGAGGAAGTCCCGGGGTTTGGCGGTCAGGTATTTCACCAGAGCCCGGCGCTGCCAGCCCCGCAACGCCTGGGTGCTGGGCGCTGCATCAGCCCGCACCCACGACTCCTCCCAGCCCGTTGTGCCGTCTCCGACGGCGTGACCGGAATGCAGTCTAGGCCAGGCGGTTCCGCGATCGCATCTCCGCAGCGTGTCCGGCCACGGCGTGTCTGTGTGACACGAGACCGGTCACTCGACGAAATGGTTGTCGTTCTTGACGAACCACTCGCGGCGTTCCTCGTCGGTCAGCTCACCGAGCTGTGTCAACCCCTCGAAGTAGTGCTCCCGGGGCGCCCCGGGAGCGAACAGCATCAGGATCGCAGCCGGTTCGTCGGCCTCGTTGCGGAAGCCGTGGATGCCCCCGGGCGGCACGTACAGGAAATCGTCGGCGCGGCCGTCGACCCACTCGGTGCCGTTGTAGAGCGACAGCGTGCCGGACAGCACGAAGAAGGCCTCGGACATGCCGCGGTGGAAATGCGGCCCCGGCCCGCCGCCGCGCGGGGCGATGTCCACCCGGTAGAGGCCGTAGTCGCCGCCGGTGTCGGTCTGGTTGGCGAGGTAGCGGTACTGCACCAGCCCGAACGCGTCGAAGTCCGCAGGCGCGTCCCCCCGTTTCAGCCAGGCGCTGACCTCAGGTTCGTCGGCGGTGTAGCGCGGCGGCGGATAGGGCGGCACGACCAGGGACACGCACCCAGTCTGCCGCGTCAGCCGACCGGGAACTCCACCTTGGTCAACTCCTCGGACACCGCCCACAGCCGCTGCTGGAGCGCCATGTCGTAGGACTGCTTGCTGGAGGCGACCACGACCGGGTTGCCGCGCTGCTGGGCGATGCCGTCGGGCCCGTAGTACTGCCCGCCCAGAACGCTCGGATCGGTGGCGGCGCGCAGCGTCGGCAGCGCACCCTGCTCGGCGGTCTGGGCGAACAGGACGACGGGGGCGGCAGACAGGAAGGCGCGTTCGACCGGGCGCGGCAGGTTGCGGGCGAGATCGGTGGTCGACGTGCCGGGGTGGGCGGCGACGGCGATCGTCGCACCGCGTGGTGCCAACCGCCGCTGCAGTTCGTAGGTGAACAGCAGGTTGGCGAGCTTGGACTGGGTGTAGGCGCCCATCCGGTTGTAGCTGCGTTCCCACTGCAGATCGTCCCAGTGGATGGCGCCGCCCATCTTGTGGCCGTTGCTGCTGACGGTCACGACGCGCGCGCCCGGGACGTCGAGCAGCTTCTCCAACAGCAGGCCGGTCAGCGCGAAGTGGCCCAGGTGATTGGTGCCGAACTGGAGCTCGAAGCCGTCGGCCGTGGTGCCTTTTCGGGGTGGTCATCACACCGGCGTTGTTGATCAGCAGGTCGATGCGTGGATAGCGGGTCTTCAGGGCGTCGGCGGCGGCCCGGATCGAGGCCAGCGACGTCAGATCCAGTTCCTGGACCGCGACGTCACCGCCGATGCGGGACGCGGCCTGCTTGCCCTTCTCGGTGTCGCGCACCGCGAGCACCACATGCGCGCCGCGGGCGGCCAGCGCCTTGGCGGTATGGAAGCCCAGGCCGGTGTTGGCCCCGGTGATGACGGCGGTGCGGCCGCTCTGGTCGGGGATGTCGGCGGCGGTCCAGACGGTCATGGCTGTCTCCTGGAGGCTCGTACAATCGGTAAACGGGCAAGCGCCCCGGATGTGTCCGACTATACGGAACGCACGCCCCGTTTCGTGTTCGCCAGGAGGGAAATCGCGGTGGCTTCGATGCGCCCGCTGCGGGCCGATGCCGCGCGCAATCGCGCGCGCGTGCTCGAGGTCGCCTACGACACGTTCGCCGCCGAGGGGCTGGCCGTCCCGATCGACGAGATCGCGCGGCGGGCCGGTGTCGGGGCCGGCACGGTGTATCGGCACTTCCCGACCAAGGAGGCATTGTTCGCCGCGGTGGCCGAAGACCGGTTCCGCCGGATCGAGGCGCGGGCGCGGGAGCTGCTCGTCACCGTCGGTCCCGGTGAAGCCCTGTTCGCGTTCCTGCGCGAGATGGTCCGCACCGCAGCCACCGACCACGGTCTGGTGGACGCGCTCGTCGGCTACGGCGTCGATCTGGAGACCGCGGCGCCGGGGGCCGAGGCGGCATTTCTCACCCTGCTCGGGGACCTGCTGGATGCGGCGCAGCAGGCGGGCGCGGCCCGGGCCGATGTCGGAGTCGCCGAGATCAAGGCCTTGCTCGTCTTCTGTAAAGTGCCGCAGCTCTACAGCGGTGAGGTGGCGGCCCGGGTGGCACGGGTGATCGAAGACGGCCTACGGGTCCCGCGACAGGGTGACTGAACCTTGCACTCACGAGGGTCGAGTGCTAAGAATGCAACTGGCACTCGCGACCAGTGAGTGCTAGGTCGGACCGGTGAGGCGGGGGCCGCATCTGCGAGCACAGCCCCAGCCGTCCGTCGCGGGCATCGACTCCGACCACGAGACGTGCATCCCCAATCCGGAGGAAACACTTCGCAATGGCCAAGACAATTGCGTATGACGAAGAGGCCCGTCGCGGCCTCGAGCGGGGCCTCAACAGCCTCGCCGACGCGGTAAAGGTGACGCTGGGCCCCAAGGGTCGCAACGTGGTCCTGGAGAAGAAGTGGGGCGCCCCCACGATCACCAACGATGGTGTGTCCATCGCCAAGGAGATCGAGCTCGAGGACCCGTACGAGAAGATCGGCGCTGAGCTGGTCAAGGAAGTCGCCAAGAAGACCGACGACGTCGCGGGCGACGGCACCACCACCGCCACCGTGCTCGCCCAGGCGCTGGTCCGTGAGGGCCTGCGCAACGTGGCCGCCGGCGCCAACCCGCTCGGCCTGAAGCGCGGCATCGAGAAGGCCGTCGACAAGGTGACGGAGACGCTGCTGAAGTCGGCCAAGGAGGTCGAGACCAAGGAGCAGATCTCGGCGACCGCCGCGATCTCGGCCGGCGACACCCAGATCGGCGAGCTCATCGCCGAGGCGATGGACAAGGTCGGCAACGAGGGCGTCATCACCGTCGAGGAGAGCAACACCTTCGGCCTGCAGCTGGAGCTCACCGAGGGCATGCGCTTCGACAAGGGCTACATCTCGGGTTACTTCGTGACCGACGCCGAGCGCCAGGAAGCCGTCCTGGAGGATCCCTACATCCTGCTGGTCAGCTCCAAGGTGTCGACCGTCAAGGACCTGCTCCCGCTGCTGGAGAAGGTCATCCAGTCCGGCAAGCCGCTGCTGATCATCGCCGAGGACGTCGAGGGCGAGGCGCTGTCGACCCTGGTGGTCAACAAGATCCGCGGCACCTTCAAGTCCGTCGCCGTCAAGGCCCCGGGCTTCGGTGACCGCCGCAAGGCGATGCTGCAGGACATGGCGATCCTCACCGGCGGCCAGGTCATCAGCGAAGAGGTCGGCCTGTCCCTGGAGACCGCCGACGTCTCGCTGCTCGGCAAGGCCCGCAAGGTCGTCGTGACCAAGGACGAGACCACCATCGTCGAGGGCGCCGGTGACTCCGACGCCATCGCCGGCCGGGTGGCCCAGATCCGCGCCGAGATCGAGAACAGCGACTCCGACTACGACCGTGAGAAGCTGCAGGAGCGCCTGGCCAAGCTGGCCGGCGGTGTTGCGGTGATCAAGGCCGGCGCTGCCACCGAGGTGGAGCTCAAGGAGCGCAAGCACCGCATCGAGGACGCCGTCCGTAACGCGAAGGCCGCCGTCGAGGAGGGCATCGTCGCCGGTGGCGGCGTGGCCCTGCTGCAGTCGGCTCCGGCGCTGGACGACCTCGGTCTGTCCGGTGACGAGGCCACCGGTGCCAACATCGTGCGCGTTGCGCTGTCGGCTCCGCTCAAGCAGATCGCCTTCAACGGTGGTCTGGAGCCCGGTGTCGTCGCCGAGAAGGTGTCGAACCTGCCCGCGGGTCACGGCCTGAACGCCGCGACCGGTGACTACGAGGACCTGCTGGCCGCCGGCGTTGCCGACCCGGTCAAGGTCACCCGCTCGGCGCTGCAGAACGCGGCGTCCATCGCGGCGCTGTTCCTCACCACCGAGGCCGTCGTCGCCGACAAGCCGGAGAAGGCCGCCGCACCCGCCGGCGACCCGACCGGTGGCATGGGCGGAATGGACTTCTAAGAAGCCCGAACGAAGAAGCCCGGCGTTGCGTCAAGCAGCGCCGGGCTTTTTCGTGTCCGTCACCCGCGCAGCGGCACGCAGTCGTCCCCGCAGTCGGATGCGGTGGGGGTCCCCGGCGCCGCCGGGCGGTGCAGCACCGCCCCGGCGGGGTGGACGACCAGGCCGTCGCCCGCGGTTTCGGCCCGGCCGTCGACGATCAGTGTGTAGCCGCCCGGCGCGCGCGGCGGCCACACCAGCGTGACGGCGGGATGGGCGGATGCGTTACGGCGCGTGCTGTTCCCGACGGAGTCGATCCGCAGGGCCCCGTCGGTGAGCCCCGGGGTCACCGCGACGGTGTGCGCCCGGTAATCGTCTCCGACGGTGACGAGATAGGCGAACGGAAAGTCGCCGAGAACCTCGGCGAGCCGGTCGAGATCCACCTTGACGCTCATGTGGTGCAGGCTACGCGGCCGGTGTGGTATGCCAAAAGTGATATGTTCGGCTACCTGAGGGTGATGCAGGAGTGCCCATGCCGACCTTATTGCAGTTGAAAGCGCTGGTCACCGTTGTCGACGAGGGTGGGTTCACCGCCGCGAGTTACGAGTTGGGTATGTCGCAACCGGCGGTCAGCCGGGCGGTCGCGGCGCTGGAGAAGGAACTGGGCACACCTCTTCTGATTCGCAGCCGAGACGGTGTTTTGCTCACCGAACCTGGTTCGGTGGCGGTGGCCCACGCCCGAGAAGCGTTGCGGCACATAGCCGCAATGTGCGCCGGCAGCACTGTGCCCGCAGATGGGCTGACGGGCACGCTCAGTGTGGCGAGTCTGCCCAGCGTGACCGCGTCGCTGTTGGAGCCACATCTGCAGATCTTCCGGCAGCGTCATCCCGGCGTCACGGTGCGGTTGCTCGAAGGCAGTGAGGAAGAGGTGCGTGACTGGCTGGACGGTGGCGCCGCCGAGGCCGGCGTGGTCAGCCTGCCCGCCCGAGGCATGGATTCCGCTGTTCTCGGCGAACAGGACATGGTGGCCGTGGTGCCGGCGGGGCATCGGCTCGGCGCGCTGCGCCAGATCGACTACGCGGACCTGGCCAAGGAACCGTTCATCCGGTCGACCGGCGGCTGCGCGGCGGTGTTCACGCCGATCGCCCAGACCCTCGGCGTCGAGTTCGACGTGGCGTTCGAGGCGCGGTCGATCTCGGCCGTGCTGGAAATGGCCCGCGCCGGCCTCGGGGTGAGCATCATGCCCAGCGCCGCGCTGTCCGCACTGCCCGACGGCGTCGTCACCCGGGCCCTGGTGCCCAGGACGGTCCGGCAGTTGGGGCTCGCGGTCTCGGCCAGTGCGTCGGCGCCGGCGCGGGCGTTCCTCGATCAGATCTCCCGGTCGTGACGGGGTTGTTCGGGTAAGGGGTTCGCCCCGATCATCGAAACGAAGTCCGTCCGCTCGAACGTCGGGTCGAAATGCGCCAGCACATCGTCGTTCATCGTGCCGAAGGTGGTCTCCGGTCTGGCCTTCATCCCCTGGTGGAACGCACCGAGGATGCCTGCTTTGAAGTCGACACGGGGATGAGCCGCGAGGACCTCGTCGATCTGGCGGGACGAGAGGTCACCCACGTTCAGGCCCAGCACGTCGGTCTCCACCCCGGCGGTCACCAGCGCGACCTCGGGTTCCAACCGTCCCGGTATGGCAGGGGTGGTGTGCAGGGCGATACCGAGCCACACGTTGCGGGCGTCGCGTTCGGAGATGCCGTGACCACGCAGGAAATCGAGCGCGGCGTCGGCGCCGTCCAATTCGAAACGCTGGTCGACGCGGCCGTACTTCTGGGTCAGCCCGAGGTCGTGGAACATGGCCCCGACGTACAACAGTTCCGGGTCGGGAACGGTGCCGAGACGGGACCCGTGCAGGCTGCCCCAGAGGTAGACCCGGCGGGAGTGGTGGTACAGCAGGTCATCGGTGACCTCGCGCACCAGCTCTGTGGCGTCGCGCACCAGCGCGGTGTCGGGTATCGGAACTCCGGCGATTGTCTCAATCATTTTGTGTCCTTTCAGGTTTCAACGGGTCGATGCTTATGCCAGGACCGTGGTGGGTACCGGTTCCCACCGCTGCGCACCGGATGCCGTGGTGCGCACCCGGCCGAACGCCTGGTCACCGAAGTGAATTCCGAAGCCGAGGGTGTCGGGCTCGGTCAGTTCGGTCAACAACCGCCGCCGCGCCGAGAGGACGCCGGCCGCGTCGGCGTCGGCGGCCGACAGCAGTTCGGGCCGGCCGATCTGTACAGGGCTGTGGAAGGCGTCGCCGAACGCGACCAGTCGTCGACCGGTCCGGGAGGAGACGACGTAGGCGGTGTGGCCCCGCGTGTGTCCTCCGGTGACCAGCGCATGCACTCCCGGCGCCACCACGGCGCCGTCGTCGACGAACTCGGTGTCGCCACCGGATGCTGCCAGTCCGGTGACGGTGTGCCATGCGACCGCGGCACCGTCTTCTGGTTCCCGATCGGCGTACGCCGCCCACTCCTTCGCGGCCAGCACGTAGCGCGCGTGGGGGAAGGTCTTGACACCTCCGACGAATGCCCACCCCGCATGATCGAAGTGCAGGTGGGTGAAGGCCACCACGTCGATGTCGCCCGTCCCGACCCCGAGGGCATGGAGCACATCGGGCATCGTGCCGCATTCGGCGTGACCGAAGACGAAATCCGTTGACAACACCCCCACTCCGGCGTCGATCAGCATCGTGGTGTCCGGCAGCTCCACCAGCAGACCGCCCACACCCATCGTCATGTCACCGGCGGGATCCAGGGCACCGGCGAAATTCTCGGCGGGCACGTCGGGGAAGAAGATCTCGGGCCGCGTCGTCAGTGCGCCGTCGACCGCGTAAACGGCGCGGACGCCGTCGAATTCGACGGAACGGACGGCCGCCCGGCTCATGACGCGATACTTCCGCCGCCGTCGGCCCGGATCACCTGACCGGTGATGTAGCCGGCGTCCTCGTGCAGGAGTGCGTAGATCGCGTGTGCGATCTCCTGCGGTGTTCCCACCCGGTGCATCGCGATGGTCTCCAGGAACCGCGCCTCCCGCTCGGATCCGGACGGGCTTCTCTGACGGTACATCTCGGTCTCGGTGGGCCCCGGTGCCACCGCGTTGACGGTGATACCGGTGGTGGCCAGTTCATTGGCCCAGATCCGGGTGCAGGCTTCCAGCGCGGCCTTCGCCGCGGCGTAGGGCGTGCGTTCCGGGGTGCCCAGCGTGGTCAGGCTGGTCACGTTGACGATGCGGCCCCAGCCCGCGGCGAGCATGCCCGGCAGCACCGCCTGCACCACCTGCACGGCAGTGCGTACGTTCAGGTCGTAGGTGTCGAAGAGATGGTCCAGGTCGATCTCGCCGATCCGGCCGAAGCGCACGAAGCCCAAGTTGTTGACCACCGCCTCGACCGGAGCGGTCTGCACGACGCGCTCCAGCACCTCCGCGGTGGCCGCCCGGTCGGCCAGGTCCACCCGGTGGAACTCGCCGGGAAAAGCGGCGGGCGCGGTGCGGGCCAGACCGATCGGGACGTCACCGGCGGCGGCCACCCTGCGCGCGGTGGCCAGCCCGATACCTTTCGACGCGCCGGTGATCAGTACTCGACGTGATGACATGAACCCCTCCTCGTGTGTAGGTCGACCTCATGTCGAACGTCACACGGGCTCCACGCCCATAACGGAACTGGTATGGGGTCATGTCGAGAACCGCATGCGGGCGCTACGGCGTCGGGTTCCGCACCGACTGCCGGCCCCGGATGAGCCTGCCGGGGCGGGCCGCGGTGGGCACGCCGTGCTCGGCGATCACCTGGCCGGAGACGATCGTGGCGACGTAGCCGTCCGCGGTCTGGTCGAGTCTGCGCCCGCCCGCGGGCAGGTCGTTGACCACGACGGGCTTGTGCAGCCGCAGCGCGTCGGCGTCGATGACGTTGAGGTCGGCCTTGTAGCCGACGGCGATCCGGCCACGGTCGGCCAGTCCGGCCACCCGCGCGGGTACCGACGTCAGCTCGCGCACCGCGTCCTGGACCGACAGCCGGCCCGTCGCGCGGTCACGTACCCAGTGCGTCAGCATGTACGTCGGAAAGCTTGCGTCGCAGATCATTCCGTAGTGCGCCCCACCGTCACCGAGTCCGAGCACCACGTCGTCGCGACGGATCAGCTCCGCGACGGTGTCCAGCGATCCGGCACGGAAGTTGGCCAGCGTGACCAGCAGCATGGCGTGGCCGCCGTCGTCGAGCAGCCGGTCGTAGGCCTCCTCCAGCGGGCTGACACCCCGGGCCTGCGCGCGGGCACCGATCGAATCGGACGGCGAGGGTTCGTAATTCGGCGGATCACCGAGCGGGAACATGTAGTTCCAGGCCTGCGCGGCGAACATCAGCGGGTGGCCGTCAGACTCTGGCCTGTCGTTCAGAATGCGTTCGCGCACCTCGGGTCTGCGCATCGCGGCCACCCGGTCGGCCAGCGGCAGGCCGGCGATCTCCCGGTACGACGGGTACATCACGAACGGGTTGCCGGACAGCTCCAGTCCGAGCATCAGCCCGATGGGGCGGGGGAAGATCTGCGCGCTGATCTGCCCGCCGTCGCTGTTGGCCTTCTCCACCATCCGCAGCGCGTCGAGGAAGAACGGGTCACCGGCGTTGCCGATCGCCAGCGTGAACGTCACGGGCAGACCGACGTCGGCGGCCACGTCGAACACCGTCTGCAGCACGGGTTCGTAGTCGCCGGCCACCAGGTCGGGGACGAACTGGATCAGCCCGCCGCCGGCGTCGTCGACGCCGCGGGCGATCGCCTCGATCTCGGCGCGGTCGGCGTCGTAGCTCGGGATCGGCTTGCCGCTCTCGGTCTTGTGCAGCGTGAAGCGGGACGATGCGAAACCCAGCGCGCCGGCCTGCACCGCCTCGGCCGCCAGCTTGCGCATCATCGCCAGGTCCTCCGGGGTGGCCGGTTCGCGGTCGACGCCCCGCCCGCCCATCACGTACACCCGCAGCGGCGAGTGCGGCAGGAACGCGGCCACGTCGATGTCCCTGCGCCGCGCCTCGAGCGCGTCGAGGAACTCCGGGAACGTCTCCCAGTGCCACGGCAGGCCGTCGACCATCACCACGCCGGGGATGTCCTCGACGCCGGCCATCACGTCGACGAGCACGTCGTGGTCGGCGGGCCGGCAGGGCGCGAAGCCGACGCCGCAGTTGCCCATCACGGCGGTGGTGACGCCGTGGGCCGAGGACGGCGTCAACCGGTCCGACCAGATCGCCTGCCCGTCGTAGTGGGTGTGCAGATCCACGAAGCCGGGGGTCACCAGCAGCCCGGTCGCGTCGATCTCGCGGGTACCCGCGGAACCGACCCTGCCGACTTCGCGGATGACGCCGTCCCGGACGGCGACGTCCCCGGTGAACGGCTCGCCGCCGAGCCCGTCGACGATGGTTCCCCCGCGGATCACAAGGTCGGATGTCATACCCAGAATGTACGGTCACCGCATGATCGACCACTTCGGAATCAACTGCGCGGACTGGGAGAAGTCGAAGGCGTTCTACGACAAGGTGCTCGGGGTCCTCGGCTACACCCGGCAGCTGGATCACCGGATCGCCATCGGTTACGGCGCCGACGGGAAACCCGACTTCTGGATCGCCGACATGAGTGCCGGGGACGCCGCGGGCCCGAACCGGGAAACCCATTTCGCGTTCCGCGCCTCCGGCGTCGAGGCCGTGCAGGCCTTCCACGCCGCGGCGGTCGAGGCCGGCGCGGAATCGCTGCACGCACCGCGGCTCTGGCCCGAGTATCACCCGGGTTACTACGGCGCGTTCGTCCGTGACCCCGACGGCAACAACGTCGAGGCGGTGTTCCACGGGGCGTAGGTTGGCGGCATGGCCGAAATCGATGCCGCCAGGGAACTGCTCCGCGATTCGTTCACGCGCCTCATCGAGCACGTCGACGACCTCACCGACGGGCTGACCGACGAGGTGGCCTACCACCGGCCGACGCCGGAGGCCAACACCATCACATGGCTGATCTGGCACAGCGCCCGGATCCAGGACGCGCAGCTGTGCGACATCGCCGATGTCGAGCAGGTGTGGTTCCGGGACGGCTGGGTGGACAAGTTCGCGCTGGACCTTCCCCGCGACGCGCACGGCTACGGCCACACCCCCGAAGAGGTGGCCAAGGTCCGGGCACCGGCGAACCTGCTCGGCGGTTACTACCACGCGGTGCACAAGCTCTCGCTGGAGTATGTGGCGTCCGTCTCCGCCGACGAACTCGCCCGCGTCGTCGACCGCCGGTGGACCCCGCCGGTGACCGCGAGCGCACGGCTGGTCAGCATCATCGACGACGCCGCCCAGCATCTCGGTCAGGCGGCCTACATCCGGGGACTGGTGCGCTGACCACGCTGATCAGGTGGTGGCCGCCGGTCGCTGTGGTAGCCCTCGTCCTGCTCGGCCTGGCGGTCGGCAAAGGTTCGACACCGGTCGACCAGTGGTTCCAGCAACTCGGCGGACGCCACCCGGAACTCGGATACCTGTTGGTGTTCACCGACGGTCGCGTGGTCGTCGCGCTCTGCGCGGTGGTGTTCGTGGCCGCACTGGTGCAACGCAAGTGGCGACTGGCGGCGGTCACCGCGGTGACACCGCCGCTGGCGGTCCTGGCCGCCCGGCTGGGCAAACGGCTGTTCGGACGGCTCAAGGACGGCGAACTGTGTTTTCCGAGCGGGCACACCACGACGACGTTCGTGGTGCTGGCGACGGCGGTGTTGCTGCTCGGCGCGACCACGTGGGTCCTCGTCGTCGCGGCGGTGGCGATGACGCTCGGGGTGGTCGGGCAGGCCGTGTCCTACCACTTCTTCACCGACGCGATCGGTGCGCTGCTGCTCGGCAGCGCGCTGGTGTGCGTCGCGACGACCGTCGCCGGACTTGACAGGCGTCAACCCGAATGCGAGCTGGATCACAGCGGTCGTTAGCATGGAGTGATGACAGCGACGTCTGACGCCAGCACCGCCACCGCGTTCCGCGGGACCGGAACGATCAGGAACCCGGCGACACGCTGCTCCCTGCACACGCCGAGGTGTGCCAACCCCGCTGCCGTCCCCCGGACCCGGTCCCACAACTGGGCGTAGCCGACCGTCTCGTCGCGGTACGTCAGTGCCGGGGTCCCGGGGTG
>NZ_LMVQ01000042.1 GCF_001545925.1 Mycobacterium sp. NAZ190054
CGCCGCGGCCGATCACCACGACGTGGGCGCCCGCGATCTCCACCTGGTAGCGCCGCAGCAGGTGCACGATGCCGCGCGGCGTGCAGGGAAGCGGCGCCGGCTCGTTGAGCACCAGCCGGCCCAGGTTCATCGGATGCAGACCGTCGGCGTCCTTGGCCGGATCGACGCGCTCCAGCGCGGCGTTCTCGTTCAGGTGCTTGGGCAGCGGCAACTGCACGATGTAGCCGGTGCAGTCCGGGTTCGCGTTGAGCTCGTCGAGGGTCTCGAGCAGGGTGTTCTGGCTGATGTCGGCGGGCAGGTCACGCCGGATCGAGTTGATGCCCACCTTGGCACAGTCCGCGTGCTTGCCGCGGACGTAGGCCTGGGACCCGGGATCGTCGCCGACCAGCACGGTGCCGAGCCCGGGCGTGTTCCCGGCGGCGGTCAGGGCTGCGACGCGTTCTTTGAGGTCGACGAAGATCTCGTCGCGCGTGGTCTTGCCGTCCAAAGTGATCGCACCCACGCGCATCATTCTGACAGGCAGTGTTCTGCGGGCACGAGGGCGTGGCATGCTCGGCGACATGACAGCCCCGCCCGATGTGTTCGGTCCGGCCAAGCTCGGCCCGGTCACCCTGCGCAACCGCATCATCAAGGCCGCGACGTTCGAGGCCGCCACTCCTGACGCGCTGGTCACCGAGGACCTGATCACCTACCACCGCCTGCCCGCGGCCGGCGGGGTCGGCATGACCACGGTCGCCTACTGCGCCGTCGCCCCGGGTGGCCGCACCGACGGCTGGCAGCTGTGGATGCGGCCCGACGCGGTGCCGGGCCTGCGCCGGCTCACCGACGCGGTGCACGCCGAGGGCGCGGCGATCAGCGCGCAGATCGGACACGCCGGACCGGTGGCCAACGCCCGCACCAACAAGGCGCAGGCCCTGGCACCGGTGCGGTTCTTCAATCCACTGTCGATGCGGTTCGCCAAGAAGGCCAGCCGCGAGGACATCGCCGAGGTGACCGAAGCTCACGCCCACGCCGCCCGGCTGGCCATCGACTCCGGGTTCGACGCCGTCGAGATCCACCTCGGCCACAACTATCTGGCCAGCTCGTTCCTGTCACCACTGATCAACCGTCGCGACGACGAGTTCGGTGGATCGCTGGAGAACCGCGCCAAGGTCGCGCGCGGCGTGGTGCTGGCGGTCAAGCGTGCCGTCGGCGACCAGATCGCGGTGACCGCGAAGCTCAACATGTCCGACGGGGTGCGCGGCGGCATCCCGCTGGAGGAGTCGCTGCAGACCGCCAAGTGGCTCGAAGAGGACGGCGGCCTGGACGCTCTCGAGCTGACCGCGGGCAGCTCGCTGCTCAACCCGATGTTCCTGTTCCGCGGCGGCGCCCCGGTCAAGGAGTTCTCCCGGGCCTTCAAACCGCCGCTGTCGTGGGGTATCCGGATGACCGGTAAGAAGTTCATCCGCGAGTACCCGTACCACGAGGCCTTTCTGATGCGGGACGCCAAGAAGTTCCGCGACGAGTTGACGTTGCCGCTGATCCTGCTCGGCGGTATCACCAACCGGAAGACGATGGACCGCGCGATGGCCGAGGGTTTCGACTTCGTCGCGATGGGGCGCGCGCTGCTGGCCGAACCCGATCTGCTCAACCGGATCCAGGCCGACCGCAGCGTGAAGTCGATCTGCGACCACTGCAACCTGTGCATGCCGACGATCTACAGCCACACCTACTGCGTGCGCACCGGTTCGCCATCCCCGGTCAGCTCGGGGCGATGAGCGCGCGGGCGCAGTCCGCGACGATGGCGTCGGCGCTCGCCGGGATCGTCTGACGCGCCCTCAGGTGGCGCCGCACGATCGCGGCGGGCACGTCCATGATCGCCGCGTTGACCCGCGCGGTGTCGTCGGGCAGGTCGGAGAGCACCTTACGCAGCCTGCGCTGCAAGCGTTTCCGCCGGCTCGTCACGGTCTCGGGCCACTCGCCCATGTCGAGCTCGTGCGGACCGGCGAGCATGACCTGTGCCTCGACCGGGTTGTCGCGGCACCACTGCAGGATCCGCAGCGCGCCGGCCACACAGCGCTGCTGGGCGTCGCCGTCGGTCAACAACGCCTCGACCAGCTCGTCCTGGAAGCGCTCCTCGGTACGCACCCACAGCTCGCCACACAACGCCGCCCGTGTCGGGAACCGGTGGTACACCGAGCCACTCGGGGCGCCGGTGCTGCGCGCAACCGCCGACATCGTCACCGCGGCAGGGCCTTCCTCCGCGAGCAGCTCCGCTGCGGCGTCGAGCAGGACATCGACGGTGTATCGAGCGGGCCGCGGCATTGCTCCACCCTAAAATAGAGAATACTCTCTATTAAGAGAGGAGGAGCCGTGAACACTGCGAAAAACGTCGCACAACGCTTCTACCGGGCGCTTTCCGACAAGGACGCCGACGCGCTATTCGCCTTGCTCGCAGACGATTTCGAAGGTCGTGTGAGTACGGGCATGCCCCATGGGGTAGGTGGTGAACACCATGGGCGTGTCGCGATGGTCACCGAGGTGTGGGGACGCATCGATGCGGCGTACGACGTCGAGGTCGTCCCGCACGAGTATCTGAGCGTCGGACCGCGGGACGGTCGCGTGGTGGTGCTCGGCACCTACCGTGGATCCGCGCGCGACAGCCCGGCACGGGTCGACGCCGCATTCGCCCACGTGATCACCGTGAGGAACGAGCAGATAACAGCGCTGCAACAGATCACCGACACCGTCAGGTGGCACATACCGGCGTGACCGGTTACCGATAGAGTTGCCCGCGATGAGCCGACCAGCAACCCCTGCGCTGACCGTTCGGTATGACGGATCCACTCGCACCTTCGCGGCCGGCAACGACGTCGTCGTCGGCCGGGACCTGCGGGCCGACGTCCGGATCGCCCACCCGCTGATCTCGCGCGCCCATCTGGTGCTGCGGTTCGACCAGGGCCGGTGGGTCGCGATCGACAACGGCAGCCTCAACGGTATGTACGTCAACGGCAGGCGGGTGCCCGCCGCCGAGATCGCCGACGGCGCCCAGGTCCACATCGGCAACCCCGACGGCCCGCTGCTGGTCTTCGAGGTCGGCCGCCATCAGGGCTCGGCGGGTTCGCCGCCTCCGACGGCGGCAGTCCCGGTGGCCGGCCGAACCGGCGCGACCCGGCCGTCGCAGCCTCCTCCACCGCCGACCGGGCGCCCGCCGGTGCACCGCCCGTACCCGACCGGTCCGGGCACCTATCCGCCGAGCGCACCGTGGCCCACCGCCCCGCCGTCGCGGCCCGTCCGACAACCCATCTCGTCCCCGGCGATGGAGTCGGTGACCGTGATGGGGCCGGCCGCAGCACCCCGGTCCGGCGGCGACGGCAACCTCGCCACCAGCATGCTCAAGATCCTGCGGCCGGGCCGGCCCGCGGAAGCACCCCCCGGGTCGATCAAGATCGGCCGGGCGAGCGACAACGACATCGTCATCCCCGACGTGCTGGCCTCGCGTCATCACGCGACGCTGGTGCCGTCGCCCTCCGGCACCGAGATCCGCGACAACCGCAGCATCAACGGCACGTTCGTCAACGGATCCCGGGTCGAGAGCGCGATCCTCACCGACGGCGACACCGTCACGATCGGCAACGTCGACCTCGTGTTCCGCGACGGCACGCTGGTGCGTCGCACCGAGACCGCCGCCGCGACCGCAACCGGGGGTCTCGAGGTCCACGGCGTCACCTGGACGATCGAGAACAACAAGACGCTGCTGGACAACATCTCGATGTCGGCGCGCCCGGGCACGCTGACCGCGGTGATCGGCCCGTCCGGTGCCGGCAAGTCCACCTTCGCGCGGCTGGTCGCCGGCTACACACACCCGACCACCGGTCAGGTGTCCTTCGAGGGCCATGACGTGCACGCCGAGTACGCGTCGCTGCGCTCCCGGATCGGGATGGTGCCGCAGGACGACGTCGTGCACGGGCAGCTGACCGTCCGGCAGGCACTGATGTACGCCGCCGAACTGCGCCTGCCGCCGGACACCACGAAGGCCGACCGCGAACAGGTCGTCAACGAGGTGCTCGAAGAGCTCGAGATGACCAAACACCTCGACACCCGGGTCGACAAACTGTCCGGCGGACAGCGCAAACGCGCGTCGGTGGCGCTGGAACTGCTGACCGGCCCGTCGCTGCTGATCCTCGACGAACCCACCTCGGGTCTCGACCCCGCGCTGGACCGCCAGGTCATGACGATGCTGCGCCAGCTCGCCGACGCCGGCCGCGTGGTGCTCGTCGTCACCCACTCGCTGACCTACCTCGACGTGTGCGACCAGGTGCTGTTGCTGGCGCCCGGCGGCAAGACCGCGTTCTACGGGCCGCCCGGCCAGATCGGCCCGTCCATGGGCACGACCAACTGGGCCGACATCTTCAGCACCGTCGCCGGTGATCCCGACGCCGCCGCGCAGCGCTATCTGGCCCAGCACGGGCCGCCGCCACCCCAGCCGCCGGCGCTGACACCGTCGGAGCTGGGCACCCCGACCCGCACCAGCCTGAGCCGGCAGCTCTCCACGATCGCACGGCGCCAGATCCGGCTGGTCATCTCCGACCGGGGCTACTTCGCGTTCCTGATGCTGCTGCCGTTCATCATGGGTGTGCTGTCGCTGTCGGTGCCCGGCGACGTCGGGTTCGGCGTGCCCAAGACGGCGATGGAGGGCGGCGAAGCCCCCAACGAACCCGGACAGATCCTGGTGATGCTCAACGTCGGCGCGATCTTCATGGGCACCGCGCTGACGATTCGTGCACTGATCAGCGAGCGGGCGATCTTCCGGCGCGAACAGGCGGTCGGCCTCTCGACGTCGGCCTATCTGCTGGCCAAGGTGGTGGTGTTCACCGCGTTCGCGATCGTGCAGTCGGCGATCGTCACCTCGATCGCGATCGCGGGTAAAGGCTGGGGCCCCGGCGCCGTGGAAAGCGGCGCCGTGCTCGGCAACCGGAGTTTGGAACTGTTCACCGACATCGCGGTGACGTGTGTGGCCGCGGCGATGGTCGGCCTTGCGCTGTCGGCTCTGGCCAAGTCCGCCGAGCAGATCATGCCGCTGCTGGTCGTGGCGATCATGTCGCAGCTGGTGTTCTCCGGCGGGATGATCCCGGTGACCGACAGGATCGTGCTGGATCAGATGTCGTGGTTCACACCCGCGCGATGGGGTTTCG
This sequence comes from Mycobacterium sp. NAZ190054, assembly GCF_001545925.1. Classification (GTDB taxonomy): domain Bacteria; phylum Actinomycetota; class Actinomycetes; order Mycobacteriales; family Mycobacteriaceae; genus Mycobacterium. Next base: position 5,175 of record NZ_LMVQ01000042.1, read on the forward strand.
CGGCATCGGCGTCGACGATCGACCTGATCCGGCTCGTCCCCGGGCCCTTGACGCCCCAGGACCGCCACTGGGAACACACCTCCGGCGCATGGCTGTTCGACGTGGGCATGCTCGTGGTGATCAGCGTGGCGTACCTCGCGTTCGTGCGCTGGCGGATCCGATTGAAGGCTGCGTAAATTTGGCAGTAGACCCGCACAAGTTTCCTGGACTGTGGGTTCTCTGTTCCTTTGCAAGGAAATCCCCTGATTCCGCGGTAAATCGCTCGCGGTCTCGTAGGCTCGGTATGCAGGCCATACAGGGGAGTACCAGGTGTCCGACGCAGACGCGTCACAGCGTGAAGCCGCGATCCACGCCGCATTAGCTGAACTTCAGCAGTGGGGCGTGGACCGCTTCAGCATGGAAGGCGTGGCGCATCGGTCGCGGCTGAGCACCGAGTATCTGCAGCAGACCTGGGAAAGCGACCGTCAACTCATCCTTGATGCGCTGCTCCACTACAGCGAGACCATCGTCTCCGTGCCCGACACCGGTTCGCTGCGCGAGGACCTGACCGAATTGGCGCTTGCCATCGCCGCGTATGTGAACGAACCGGTGGGGCGACGGATCGCACGCATGGCGGTGGTCGACACCAAGACCCCGGCCGCCGACTACGACACCCGGGCGCTGTTCTGGACCATGCGCACCGCCACGATCGAGGTGATCTTCGAGCGGGCCGCCGCTCGCGGCGAACTGCGCGACGGCGTCAGACCGGGGATCGTGCTCCAGTTGCTGACGGCGCCGCTGCACACCTTCGCCCTCTACAGTGACAGGCCGGTCGATCCCGGTTACTGCCGGATGATCGCCGACCTGGTCACTCGCGCCATCGAGCGCTGAGTCAACGCACTGCAGCCCGATTGTCCGCTCAGCGGACATCCACGTAGTAGACGCTGCCCGGGACGCTGTTCTGGAACGTCCGGCAGGAACGTGTCCGATGCGGGCGGTCCGCTACATCGGCGGGGCGAGCACCGTGCAAGATATTCACGATATGGATGAGACCCGTGACGGCCGGCGCGGCGAACTGGCCGATTCGGCTGAGTTCCGGCGGGGGGCAGCCGCCCGCCGGGTCGCCGATCTCGTCCGGGCCGACATCCACGCCGGTGTCTACGGCGGGTCGCTGTCGCACGAATGGGAGTTGATCAAGCGATACGGCACGACACGCAACGCCTTGCGGGGCGCGCTGAACATCCTGCAGGAGCAGGGCATGGTCGAGAGGATCCGCGGCGTCGGCACGCTGACGCGGGGAGCCGCGGTCGCCTTCAGCATGCTTCGCACACCGGACCTGATCCACATCAACGAGGACGACGACACACTCCTGCTCAAGGTGAGCGGCACGGCGGTTTCCGTCACCGCGCTGGTCCGCGACGAGCTCGCCGCTCCGATCCCCGTCGCCGAGCGACTGGAGATCTCCGCCGGCGACCCGGTCCTGTACGTCGAATCGCTGTTCTCGGTCGCGGGATCCCCACAGCGGATCCGCTCCACGTGGGTGGCGGCGGATAGGGTCCCGAAGATCCGTGAGCACCCGTTGGACGGATTCCTGCCCGAGATTCTCGAAGACCTGACCCGTGGGCCGAATGTGATGCGACAGCTGGTCATCGAGGCGATCGTCGCCGACCGGGCCTCTGCCGAGGTTCTCGAGACGCTGGCCGGCGCGCCCATCCTCCTCTTCGAGTACGTCGTCAGCGGGCCGGACGGGATGCCGGTCGAATTCGGGTTCACCCGGCACCGCGGCGACCGGACGATCGTCGACAGCCGGGTCGCCGCGGACTGACCGCGGCGGAACTCACCGGGCCGCACACGGAACGTCACCCCGAGCCGGTCCATTTCGGGTCGGGCTGCGGCGTTACATGTTTCCTGCCGCGAAAAACGCGACGTCACGACGGCGTTCAGCGCCCGATTGGCGTGCGAAACAAATGCTTAACCTGCGGGTGAATGCGGCGAAACTTCCGAGCTGGTAGCAATGTGCACGCTCGATGCCCGGAAATGAGGAGATGTGATGGTGAAGCGCAGCAGTCCGATTCGGATCGCCGACCATGGTGCGAACGAATCCGATTGAGCGCCAACGAACTTACACGACACGCATCTGTCATGAACTTACTTCCCGACCACTACGTGCTGAGCGCACGGCGCGCGTTCACCGCGACGGGTGACACGGTGATCGACGACGCGTACGTCGAGATCCGGCACGACCGGATCGTCAGCGTCGGAACGAGATCCGACTACCGCGGCGATCCTCGGCTTCCCGTGTACGACTACGGCGATGCCACCATCCTGCCCGGGCTGATCGACACCCACTGCCACATCACGCTCAGTGGCGACGGCAAGGCCTACGAGGAGCAGGTCCGCGACTCAGACGAGCTGATGGCACTGATCGCGGTCAACAATCTTCAGCGCCATCTGTCGGCCGGGGTCACCACGCTTCGCGACAACGGCGGGCGCAACACGATCGTGTTCGCCGTGCGGGATGCGATCGACCGCGGTTTCATCGACGGCCCCCGCCTCCTGCTGGCCGGGCGCCCGATCACCCACTCCGCCGGGCACTTCCACTGGTGCAACGGTGTCGCCGACAGTCTCGACCGGATCCGCGCCGCCGTGCGGGTGCTCACCGCCGAGGGCGCCGATCACATCAAGATCATGGCGAGCGGCGGAGCGACGGCGGGCAATTCGCCGTACTACTCGTCATACACGATCCGTGAGATGCAGGTCGCGGTCGAAACCGCGCACGGCTTGGGGCGACTGACCACTGCGCACTGCCGCTCCACGACCTCGATCGAGAACGCGATCGACGCCGGGCTCGACTGCATCGAGCACGCCGACTTCCTCGTGCCCGGTGAACCCGTGTCCTTCGGGCAGGGGATCACCGGCCACGGTCGGATGGTGTACGACGGCAGGGTCGCGGACAAGATGCTCCGGGCCGGCAGCTTCGTGTCCTACACGGCCCTTGTCGGCGGATACGAGACCATGCGCATGCTGCGGACGAAGAACGCCGAGACCGCCGCACTCACCGGATACGAACGCGCCAAGCTCGCAGAACTCGAGGCCTACATCGACATGCGTGGTCAGGTCTTCGGATCGATGCTGAGCGACGGGTTCGAGGGCAGGATCACGCTGAGCACAGACGCCGGCCCGCAGGACATGGGCTTCGGCACGCTGCAGCACTGTGTGGAGTTCGCCGTGAGCGCCGGCATGGCGCCGACCCACGCGATCAAGGCGGTCACCTCGGTAGCAGCCCGGGCCTGCGGTGTCGCCGCCGACGTCGGAACCCTCGAGGCGGGCAAACTTGCCGACATCATGGTCGCCCCCGGCGACGCCGTGCGCGACGTCTCGAAACTCGAAACTCCTTCGGCGGTCTACCAGGGCGGGCGTCTGGTGGCACCGTATGTCGTCGACTCCGGTGTACACCGCCGCGCGGTCGACTTCACCGAGCGGCTGACCCACCACGCACCGCCACGTGACTGGCCGGCCGACCAATGTTGAGCCGTGGCCAGTCCACCGCCGCCGTGGAAGCGGCGCTAGCGGTCATTCGGGAGCGGGAACCGGCGGTGCGGGCCTGGGTCTTGGTCGACGCCGACGGCGCCCGCACGCAGGCAGCCCAGCTCGACCGGGCCGCCGCCTTCGAACGGCCCGGGCCCCTCCACGGCATGACGGCTGCGGTGAAGGACCTGGTGGATGTCGCAGGGCTGCCCACCCGCTGCGGTTCCTCGACCCGAGACGACGCCGCGCCCGCCGCGAACGACGCGGACGTCGTCGCCCGCATCCGGGTCGCCGGCGCCGCGATCCTGGGTAAGACGGTCACCACCGAGTACGCCTACTTCGACCCGGGCCCCACCCGGAACCCGCACGACACCGCCCGGACGCCCGGCGGTTCCTCGAGTGGCTCGGCCGCAGCCGTCGCCGCGGGTATGGCGGACCTGGCCGTCGCGACCCAGACCGCCGCGTCCACCGTCCGCCCCGCCTCGTACTGCGGCATCGCGGCGCTGGTCACCAGTTACGGCCGTTGGCCGACCGCGGGCATCCAGGAGCTGTCGGGGGCTCTTGACACCGTCGGGTTGATGACCCGCACGGTCGAGCAACTCGTCACGGTCACCGCGGCGCTCTACGGGGTCACGGTCGCCGACCTCACACGGGCGCCGCGCATCGCGGTGTTCGACGGGTCCGCCTTCGGCGGTGTCGAAGACGGTATGCGCGCGGCCCTCACCCTGGCCGTCGCACGTGCCCGAGCGGCGGGCGCGCGGGTCTCGCCGCTGCCGTGCATCGACGGCTTGGGTGACCTGTCGGACGTGCATTCCACGCTCCTGGCCGCCGGCGCCCATCGAGCCCTCGGCCATCTGCTCAGCGCCGGTGACGAGCCTGGTCATCTGCTGCGCGCCCTCCTCACCCGCGGCTCCGCGATCACCGCGACGCAGGAGCAAGACGCGGCCCGGCATGCGATGACCGTCCGTGGGGCGCTGGGGGCCGCCCTCGACGAAACGGGTGCCGACGTGGTCCTCGCACCCGCGGCCACGGGGCCCGCACCCGTCGGCACCGCCACCGGTAACCCCGATCAGTCCAGGTGCTGGCACGCCCTCGGGCTGCCCGCCGTCGTGGTGCCGGGGCTGACCGACGTCGAGACCGGGATGCCGCTCGGCGTGCAGTTGCTCGCACGGCCCGGCGCCGACGAGGCGGCCCTGACCGCCGCCCACTGGCTCGCCCGGCACCTCACCGCCGACAACGTTGCCGACCGAGCCTGAACCAGAGAGGAAGATCATGTCAAAACTCTTGCAGGAGTATGGGATCGAGGAGGATCCCCGTAACAGACAGTGCTTCAAGGAGGCGATGTCGGCGCTCGGACTGTTCAGCGTGTACACCATCGTCGTTGTGGTGGCGGCGGCCGCGCTGTGGGCGCTGGACCCGGAAGGGCGGATCTTCGGCCTTCCCACGTATCTGTTCTGGACCGGGGTGGTCGCTCCGGTCGCTCTGGTCGTGTCGGTGTGGGCGATGACCCGGTTCACCTACCAGGACATGCCGCTCGACCCCGACCCCGACACCGCGGACGCCGCGGCGCAGCGCTGAGAGGAACGACCCCGTGGATTGGACACTGCTTTTTCCGTTCGCCGTCTACCTGCTCGTGGTGTTGCTCGTCGGCGTGTACGGGTTCAACGTCATCGCCGGCAAGAAGGCCAGCGAGTTCTCCGAGGAGTTCTACGTCGGCTCACGGAGTTTGGGCGGCTGGACCCTCGCCCTGACGTTCGCTGCCTCGCTCGGCAGCGCCGGGTCGTTTCTCGGCACCCCCGCCCTGGCCTACTCGGTGGGCTTCTCCTGGCTCGTCATCGGCGCCCTGCAGTCCGGCTCCATCGCCGTGGGTCTCGGCCTGCTCGGTAAGCGCATCGCGATCGTCGGCCGCAAGATCAAGGCCTACACGCTGCCGCAGATCCTCGAGGCCCGTTATCCCGGAGCCGTGATGCGCTACGTGGTTCCCGTCCTGATCACCGTGTTCCTGACCGTTTTCATGGTCTCCCAGGTGGTCGGCGGCGCCCGTGTCCTCGAAGCCATGGCCGGGGTGCCGTACCACCTCGGCGCGTTGGCCGTCGGCGCCATCACCGTCGCCTACACCGTCCTGGGCGGCTTCCGCGCCGCGTCCATCACCGATCTCGTCCAGGGCATCTTCATGGCCCTCGGCTCCGTCCTGCTCGTGGTGCTCATCGTGGGGATGGCCGGTGGGCTGGGCCCGATCGTCGACTCGGTCGAGGCCGCGAATCCGGCACTGATCAGCCCCGACGGCGGCGGCGAGCTCGGCTCGCTGTTCATCCTGTCCTCGGGCGGTCTGCTGCTCGGTATCGCGCTGCTGTCCATGCCGCATGCCGCCGTCCGCGGGTTCGCCTTCAAGGACTCACGTGCCCTGCACAAGGCGATGGTGATCGGTACCGTCGCGGCCATCACCTTCACGGTGGTCATCTGGTTCGCCGGCGCCGCGGGTCACCACTTCCTCGGCGAGATCGAGGCGCCTGATCAGGTGATCCCCTTGTTGGCCAAGGAACTCTTCCCGTCCCTGGCGGCCGGCATCTTCCTCGCCGTACCGTTCGCCGCGATCATGTCCACCGTGGATTCGGTTCTTCTGGTGGTGTGTTCGAGCCTCGTGGAGGACATCTACGTCAAGGCGAAGAACGGCGACGTGGACCCGCGGCGCAGGATGGTGCTGAACCGCGCGTCCATGGGCGTGATCGGCACCCTGGTGGTGTTGCTGGCGCTCAACCCGCCGGAGCTCCTGACCTCGCTGGTGTTCTTCGCAGTGGGCGGCCTGGCGTCGTGCCTGTTGTTCCCGCTGCTGTTCGGCCTCTACTGGCCGCGCGCGAACACCCCGGGAGCGGTGGCGTCCTGCCTGGGCGGCGGCGTCGCCTACCTGCTCTTCGCCCAGGTACTCGACCCGATGCTGGCTGCCGATCCCATCTTCTGGTCCCTCGCGGTCTCTCTGGTCCTGATGGTGGGCGTCAGCCTGGCCACGGCCAAGCCCGAACGTGCTGTGCTGCAGGCGTTCTGGGGTCGTGCCGACACCGGCCCAGAACAGGCCCTAGCCCAGCAGCCAGTCGTTCGGTGAGAACAGCTCGCAGTGCAGCCGCTCCCCCGCGACACCGCGGCCGATGAGCTGCGCGCGCACCGCCTGCACGAAACCGTTGTTGCCGCACAGGTACACCTCGGCGCCGGTGGGCAGTTCGATGCCGGCGAGGTTCATCAGCCCGGCGTGAGCGTCCGGCACACCGGCCGTCAGGCCGTCCTCGTACCAGACATCCAGGCGCGCGTCGGGCAGCGCGGCGGTCAGCTCGAGCTGGCGCTCGCGCAACGGGTGGGTCTGGTCGCTGCGATCGGCGTGCAGCACGCGCACCACGGTGTCGGGCGCCGACGCGGCCAGGTACTCCAGGATGCCGATCATCGGCGTGACTCCGATGCCGGCCGAGACGAGAACCACCGGCCTGCTGCCGTCCGGTGCGGGCAGATCGCCGAACGGCACCGTGACGTCGAGTATGTCGCCCACGCACACGTTGGCCGCGATCCACGACGACACCTCGCCCGCGGGGGTTCCGGCGCCGGCCGCCACCGGCTTGACCGCGAAGGTCAGCCCGTCCTGCCCCGCGGCGTTGACCAGGCTGTACTGCCGCAGCTGCCGAGCACCGTCGGGCATCGTCACACCGACCGAAACATACTGTCCGGGAAGGAAACCGGCGACCGGCTGGCCGAGCGGCCGCACGGTCATCAGCACCGCTCCGGACGGATCGTCGATCCGCGACACCACCCTCGCCCGGCGGTACACGTCACCGTCCGCCACGCCCGCCTCGCGGTAGAGGTTGCGTTCCAGGGCGATCAACGTGTCGGCCATGATCCAGTACACCCGGTCCCACGCGTCGGCCACGTCCGCGGTCACGGTGTCGGCGCCGAGGACTGCGACGATCGCGGCGAAGAGGTGCTCGTGCACCACCGGGTACTGGTCGGCGGTCACCCCGAGCGACGCATGCTTGTGCCCGATCCGCGAGAGCAGTTCGGCCGGATGCGGTAACGCCGGGTCGACGAGGTGGGTGGCGAACGTCGCGATCGACGCCGCCAACGCACGCTGCTGCGCACCCTGGGCCTGATTGCCGCGATTGAACAGGTTTCGCAACAGTTCCGGGTGCGCATCGAACATCCGGCGGTAGAACTCCGTGGTGATCTCGTCGATGTGCGCGCCGATCAACGGCAATGTCGCCGAGATGATCTGCGCGTGCGCAGCTTCCAGTTCGGCGGGAACGACGGTGACGGTCATCGGAGGTCCTTTCGGTTGGTGGTCCGACACCGACGCTAGAAAAGGCGCACGCCGGATGCGACTTTTCCGGCTGTGCCGTTAAACACGCACTGACGTGCGGTTTTTTGACCAGCTCTTACGCGGTCAACCCGCGATGTCGAGCCCGTGTGCCGCAGCGAACGCCATCGCCTGAGCGAGGTCGACCTTGGCGCCCCGCAGCCTCGCGGTGGTCCAGAACGTGGGATCGACCCGGGCACCCCGCAGGTCCGCGCCATCCAGACGGGCATCCTGCACCCGGGCTCCACTCAGATCCGCACGCGCCAGCACAGCCTCCCGCAGATCCGCACCCACCAGGCTGGTCTCGCGCAGCCGGCAGTCCGACAGATCGGTCTTACGCAGGTCGACATTGGCCAACACCGCGAGTGTGAAGTCGACCTCCACGACCGTCAGCGGCCGCAGCCGGCACTCCGTGAACGTCGAACCTAGAAAGCTGCATTGCCGGAAAGCGCTGTGCCACAGCGATGTCCGGCGAAACGTGCAGTTACGGAACGCCGATCCGACGTGTTCGGAATCGGAGAGGTCCGCACCGGTGAAGTCGCACTCGGTGAACACAACCCGCTCGGTGCGCAGCCGACTGAGATCCTCGTCGCGAAAGTCCTGCCGCTCGAACTCGCGGTCGCTTTCGTGGGCATCCATTCAGCCGGTCGCAGCCAGCCGGGTCAACGCATACTCGGTGATCGCGATCAGCGCGGCCTTGGCCGATTCCCGACTGCGGGCGTCCACCGTGATCAGCGGGACGTGCTCGGGCAGCGCCAGCGCGGTACGCACCGCCGACAACGGGTGACGCGGGGCGCCGTCGAATTCGTTGACCGCGACCAGGAACGGCAGCTTGCGCGCCTCGAAGAAGTCCACCGCCGCGAAACTGTCGGCCAACCTTCGGACGTCCACCAGGACGATCGCGCCGATCGCGCCGCGGATCAGGTCGTCCCACATGAACCAGAACCGGCGCTGGCCCGGGGTTCCGAACAGGTACAGCACCAGGTCCTCGTCCAGGCTGATGCGCCCGAAGTCCATCGCGACCGTGGTCGTCGACTTGTCCGGCGTCGCCTCCAGCCCGTCCACGCCCTCCGACGCGTCGGTCACCAACGCCTCGGTGCGCAACGGCACGATTTCCGACACGGCGCCGACGAAGGTCGTCTTTCCCGCGCCGAAACCACCGGAGACCACGATCTTGATCGATGCCTTAGAGCGCCCTGAGGCCACGCAGTGTCCTTCCGATCAGTTCTCGTCGTTCGTCGGCGGTCGCCGCCTCCCCCAGGGTGGTGTGTACCCGCACATAACCCTGCACCACCAGGTCCCCGACGAGCACCCGCGCCACGCCGAGGGGCAGTGAGAGATGCGCGGCAACCTCGGCCACGGACGGGCGGTCGGCACACAGCACCAGGATCTGGCTGCGGACATCGTTGGCCGGCCAAGGTGACGGCCGCGCCGTGGCGGCCACCCCGACCGGGGCTTCGAGCGGAAGTTGCACAGACGCGTCGGTGCGGCCCGCCGTCAGCGTGTACGGGCGTACCAGACTGGGCTCGGCAGCGTCGCGTTCCGGTTTGTCGTGCGCTCCCATGATCGGCTCACGGATGCTGGGTGGTGCGTCGCGAGGCCTGGACCACGGCACCGACTCGTTCGACGAGAATTGCCATTTCATAACCGATTTGGCCGATGTCACAGTTGCGGGCGGCGAGCGTCGCGAGGCTGGACCCGTCGCCGACCCGCATCAGCAGCAGATACCCGTTCTCCATCTCGACGACCGACTGCAGCACGTAACCGCCGTCGAACAGCTGCGCGGCGCCGGTCGACAGGCTCGCCAAGCCCGATGCGACAGCCGCCAGCTGGTCGGCCCGCTCCCCCGGGAGGTGTTCACTGGCCGCCATCAGCAGGCCGTCCGCCGAGACCAGGATCGCGTGTGACACCCCGGGCACCTCGCGGGCGAACCTGGCCACCAACCAGTCGAGCGACGTCATAGCGAGTCGGTTCCTCCGGCTTCCTTGGCGTGCCGCCGGCCGGCGTGCACACCGCCGAAGTGGCTGCCGATGCTCGCGCGGACGGCTTCGGGGTCGCGCGCGGCCGATGCTACCGGCTCGCTGTCGGCATGACCGGGCACGAAGCGAGCACCCGGCCGGCGGATCGGCAGCCCCTCGGCGGTGTGCTCGTGCACCGGGGCGGCGGCCGCCGCTTCGGCCGCCGACCAGCCGTGGTCCCACACCGTTTTCCAGTCCAGGTCGGTGCTGTGCGACAGCTCGTGCGGGTCGATCAGCCATTCGGAGAGCATCGTCTGGTAGATCGAGTCTTCGGCACCGGCCGACGCGGGCTCCGGTTCCGGCGTGGGCTCCGGTTCCGGCGGCGACGCAGGCTCGGGCGCCACAGGTGCGACGGGCGGCGGTAATCCAGGCCTTGAGTAGTTGACGGGCGACACCGGGTTCGTGCTCGAAGCGGTAGAGGTCACGCAGTTGTTCTTTGAGCGTCCAGGCCCGGCCGACGCGGCGGTTGGCGCGGG
>NZ_LMVQ01000043.1 GCF_001545925.1 Mycobacterium sp. NAZ190054
GGCGAGTTGCTGATGTTCGCCGCCGGCCGGGACGAGGCGCGGGTGAACCTCGACGGCTCCGCCGACCTGGTCGAACGGCTGAAGAATGCCCGGGGCGGGCTCTGAGCCTAGGGTGGATCACCGTGGCGACGTTCGGCGGCGGATACCCACCGGGCACCGGCCCGTAGGGGCCCTGGGTCAGACTCGCGCACGGCAGCGGGTTGCCCGGTGTCGGCAGCCCGTCGGCCGGCGGGGTGTAGGAGCACGGCGAGCCGGGCGGGACGGCGGGTCCCGGGTTCTCCGGGGTGCCTTCGATCGGGGTCGGGGCCGGCGGCGGGGCGCCGTTCTCGAAGCCGACGCCGTTCGGGTCGGGGAACCGGAAGGCCGGCAGGCCGGCGTTGCGCCAGAACTCCTGCGGATCGATGCCGCGCTTCTTGAACGCCGCGTCCACGAACGGCTGCAGGATCCAGTAGGGCGCCAGGTTGACCAGCATCACCTTGAAGTAGGGGCCGGACGCCAGCGCCTCACCGAGCGACACCATGAACTTCGACAGCGACGACAGGGTGTCGGCCAGGTCGAGCTTGCGCTCGGCCAGCACGTCGCTGATCACCCGCAGCTGCTCGAGCACGCGGTTCAGGTTCGGGTTGTCGTCGATGAAGCCCCGGACCTGCGTGGAGAACGTGTCGACGCGTTCCAGCAGCTGGCTCACCGCGTAGTTGCGCTCGTTGACCGCGGCGAGCAGGGTCTGCCCGTTGACGAACAGCTGATTGATCTGCTCGCTGCGGTTGCCCAGCACACCGGCCACCTTGTTGGCGTTGGCCAGCAGCTGCTTGATCTGGTCGTCGCGCTTGCCGATGGTGTCGGAGAACCGGGCCACCCCGTCGAGGGCCGCGCTGAGGTGCGGGTAGGTCTGGTCGATGGTCTCGGACAGCACGTTGAGCGAGTCGCGGACGGTCTCGGTGTCCCAGCCGGCGGTGTTGTTGCTGACGTCGAAGAACGCGTCGTAGATCTGGTACGGCGTGGTGGTCTGCCCGAGTGGCAGCACCCCGTTGGCGCGCAACGGATCCGAGCCGCGCGGTTCGATCTCGAGGTTGCGCCGGCCCAGGATGGTGTCGGTGCGGATCGAGGCCCGGCTCTCGGTGCCGATCTCGGTGCCGCCCAGCGTGTAGCCGATCCGCACCCGGTCGCCGTCGATCTCCAGGGACCGCACCGTGCCGACGTCCACGCCGGCGATCCTGACCTTGTCCCCGGTGTTGATGCCGCCGGTGTCGCTGAACTCCGCATAGTAGGCCGGCGCGGCGAACAGCATCGGCACGCTGGCGAAGCTCTGGCCCACCCCGATGACGATGACCAGGATGATGATGCCCATCAACCCGCCGCGGACGCGGTTGGAACCCTCCAGGACTCTCATTGCGGCGTGCACCTACCTGAGGGCTGGCTCCAGACCTTGACCGTGCGGACCGGGCCACCCGGCTGTAATCCGTTGAGCTTCAACGTCACATCACAGGCATAGAAGTTGAAGAAGTCGCCGTAGACCCCGCCCGACCGGCCGATGATGGCCAGCGCGTCGGGAATCTGCACCAGCAGGTCGTTGAGCTGATCGCGCTGGTCGACCAGCGGCTGGTTGAGGATCTCCACCTTGCTGACCGTGTCCTTGAGCAGCGGCCGGTTGTCGGCCAGCAGATCGCCGATCGTGCCCGCGGCGTCGCTGATGTCGGCCACCGAGGCCGCGAGCGGATCGGCGCGGTTCTTCAGCCCGGTGATGAGCACCTCGAAGTTCTTCACGGTGTCGTCGAACTCCTGTTGGTGGCGCACCGTCGTGTCCAGCACCGTGTTGAGGTTGTTGATCACCTCGCCGATGGCCTGATCCCGGTCGGCCAGCGCCGCGGTCAGCGACGCCGTCTGGTCGAGGATGTCGTTGATGGTGCCGCCCTGCCCTTGGAAGACAGTGATGATCGACTGCGCGATGGTGTTGACCTTCTCCGGCTCCAGGGACTGGAACACCGGGCGGAACCCGCCGATCAGCGCGTCGAGGTCCAGCGCCGGCTGCGTCCGCTCGATCGGGATGGTGCCGCCCGCGCCCATGCGGGTGTTGCTCTCGCCGCGGGACAGTTCCAGGTAGCGGTCACCGATCAGGTTCAGGTAGCGGATCGAGGCGGTGGTCTCGTCGAACAGCTCCAACGAGCGGTCCACGCTGAAGTCGACCTTGACCTTGGAGCCGTTCTCGATCAGCTCGACGCCCTTGACCTTGCCGACCTCGACGCCCGAGGCCCGGACGAACTGTCCGGGCCGCAGACCGCTGGCGCTGGAGAAGATCGCCGAATACCCGGTGGTGCGGTCGAACCGCATCTGACCGAAGACCACGACGATGATCGCGGTGAACATGAGCAGCACCAGCGAGAAGGCGCCGAGCTTGATCGCAGTACCGGTGATTTTCATGGGTTGATCGTGTGCTCCCCGACTTGGCGTCCCCAGACGTATTCAGTGAGCAGAGGTTGTCCGAGCTCCATGTGGTTGTACGGGGCGATCGACGCGCCGGTGTCGAGCACCAGGAACGGTGCCGGCCACAGATCCCGGGTGATCGGCTGCCAGCAGCCCGGCCGCCCGCCCGGTCCGCCCTTGGCGTTGACGCGGGGCAGATTGTCCGGATAGACGTACGCGTTGCCCGCGCCGAGGCCGAGGATCTGCGAGTGCGTCTTCAGCGAGTAGCCGTTGCCGCCCAGCGCCGCGCTGATCTTGGGTTCGACGTCGTGGTAGTTGCGGAACATGCAGAAGAACGACGGGCTGTACTCGTCGAGCAGCGCCGTGGTCGGAATGAGGTCCTCGGCGCTGCGCACCAGGTAGGGCCCGCCGCGTTCGAACACGTCGCCGCCGGTGTTGCCGAAGCCGACGGCGGCCATCAGCGCCTGGTCGACGTCGCCGCGCTGCGCGTTGAGGGTGCGGGCGGTCGTCACCGCGTTCTGCAGGCCGTCGAACAGGTCCGGTGCGGCGTCCGCGTAGACCTCGCCGAGGTCGGCGAGCAGCTGGTTGTCGCGGCGGATCTGCGGCATCTGCGGATTGATCTCGGCGAGGATCTCGTTGCCGTTGACGATCGACTGGCCGAACCGGTCACCGAGGCCGTCGAGCGCCTGCGCGGTCGCGGTCAGCGTCTGGTTCAGCTTGATCGGGTCGACCTGGGAGGCGACCGACACCACCGTCTCGAACAGGGTGTTGAACTCGGTGGTGACCGCGGTGACGTCGATGACGTCGGAGGCCGCGATGCGTGCGGACTGCGGGTTCTCCGGCGTCGTGAACGACACGTACTTGTTGCCGAACACCGTGGTGGCGCTGATGTCGGCGTTGACGTTGCGGGGGATCAGGTCCAGGTACTTGGGGTCGACGTCGAGGGTGATCCGGGCCCGGGGCTCCCCGTCGACGGTGGTCTCCTCGACGTTGCCGACGCGTCCGATCTCGACGCCGTTGTAGGTGACCTTGGCTCCCGGGTCCATCGACAGGCCCGATCGCGCGGAGATCATCGTCAGTTGCGTGCGCGGCAGGAAGTCGCCGCGGAACTGCATGTAGACCAGGACGAGCGCGATGACCGTCAGCAGCGCCAGGACCGCGCCGGCGATCTTGTACGGCGGCTGACGTCGGGTGTTCATGGGTGCGGTCATGGCTGCTACACCGTCAGGTTGAAGTTCGGGTCGACGCCGTAGAGCGCCAACGAGGCGAACAGGACCACGCACACGATCGCGACGAGCGAGGCACGCATCGACCGGCCCACCGCCTCGCCGACACCGACCGGTCCGCCGCTGGCGTAGAAGCCGTAGTAGCAGTGGTTGAGCATCACGATCACCGAGATGATCACCGCCTGGATGAACGACCAGAACACGTCGTCGGGGCGCAGGAAGGTGCGGAAGTAGTGCTCGTAGGTGCCGACGGACTGGCCGTAGAACACCGTGGTTGTCACCTGCGCCGACAGGAAGCTCATGATGATCGCCATCGCGTAGAGCGGGATGATCACCACGAAGCCGGCCATGATGCGCGTCGACACCAGGTACGAGATCGACTTGATCCCCATCACCTCGAGGGCGTCGATCTCCTCGCTGATGCGCATAGCGCCGAGTTCGGCGGTGGCGCCGGCGCCGACCGTGGCGGCCAGCGCCTGCCCGGCGACCACCGGCGCGGCGATGCGCACGTTGATCAGCGCGGCGAAGAACCCGGTGAACGCCTCGACGCCGATGTTGCCCAGCGACGCGAAACCCTGGATGGCCACCAGCGACGACCCCGACAGCGTCACGAAACCGACGATCGCGACGGTGCCGCCAATGACGGCCATCGCGCCGGTGCCCATGCCGATCTCGGCGATCAGCCGCAGCATCTCCCGGCGGTAGTAGCGCAGCGCGTGCCCGATCGAACCGATCGCGGTGATGACGAACACCGCGACGTGGCCCATCGCGTCCAGCCCGCGGGCCGGGGCGCCGGCCCACCTCTCGGCGGCCGCGACTCCGCGCGGGAACCGGGAGCGCAGCACTGCGGCGGTGTTCGTCACGTCAGCTCCCCGTTCCGAATCGGACGCCGATCGTGGTCAGCACGACATTGACCGCGAACAGCGCGATCACGCACAGCACCAGGGTCTCGTTGACCGCGGTGCCCACACCCTTGGCGCCACCGGCGACGGTCAGGCCGCGGTAGCAGCCCACCAGCCCGGCGATCAGGCCGAACGTGGCCGCCTTGATGATCGAGATGAGCACCTCGGGCAGGCCGGTGATCAGCGTCAGCGTCGACACGTAGGCGCCCGCGGAGACGTTCTGCAGGTAGACGCCGAAGATGAAGCCACCGACCAGGCCGACGGTGATCACCGCGCCGTTGAGCAGGATCGCCACGAAGGTGGACGCGATCACGCGCGGCACCACGAGCCGGTGGATCGGGTCGATGCCGAGCACTTCGAGGGCGTCGATCTCCTCGCGGATGGTGCGCGCGCCGAGGTCGGCGCAGATCGCGGTGGAGCCCGCGCCGGCCACCACGAGCACGGTCACCAAGGGGCCGAGCTGCGTGACGGCGCCGATCGCCGCGCCGGCACCGGACACGTCGGCCGCACCGAACTCGGCGAGCAGGATGTTCAGCGTGAAGATCAGCAGCACCGTCAGCGGGATCGACACCGCGAGCGTGGGCAGGAACGCCACCCGCATCAGGAACCAGCTCTGCAGGATGAACTCCCGCCACTGGAACGGTGGCCGCAGTGACGCCTTGCCGACGAGCACGCACATGCGCACGAAGCCGCCGACGGCTTCCAGGCCCGGCCTGACCTGTTCCCGGACATAGCCGGTCAGGTTCGAATTCGTCGTCACCGATCGGCTCCCGCGACGCACTGGCAGCTGGCGTAGCGCACCGGCAGCATCTGTCGCACGCTCCCTTCCAGCCTGGTCCCCGATCTTGTGAGCGCAGTCTCCCTACCGGTCGGTAGTAAGACAGGTCTCAGGACTGTACCCGATGGCGTGGGCCGCGCGTACCGCATCCGTGCGATTGGCCTCCCAACCGTCGGCAAATAGATTTCCCCGCCGTTAACCGCGCCGGGACGCGGCTGAAACCGTTGTCGGAGTGGAACTTTCGTCGGCGTCAACCGGCTGGGCCGCGCCGAAGCGCGTCCTCAGCTCCGTCTTGAGCACCTTCCCGGCGGGATTGCGCGGCAGCGCGTCGACGATCTCGAGCGCCTTGGGATGCTTGTACCGCGCCAGCCGCTCGTTGAGGAACTGCTCCAGATCCGCCAGTTGCATGCCCGCATCCGGCGTTGCTCCCAGCGAACTCCGGACCACCGCCACAGCAACGGGCACCTCGCCCCACTTCTCGTGCGCGCGCCCGATCACCGCGACCTCGACGATGTCGGGGTGCGCGGCCAGCACGTTCTCGACCTCCGCACAGTAGATGTTCTCGCCGCCGGAGATGATCATGTCCTTCTTACGGTCGACGACCCAGATGTAGCCCTCCTCGTCCTGTCGGACCAGGTCACCGGAGTGGAACCAGCCTCCTGCGAACGCTTCGGCGGTGGCCTTGGGGTTGTTCCAGTAGCCGGCCATCAGCGTCGGTGCGCGGTAGACGATCTCCCCGACCTGTCCGACGGGCACGTCGTTCATGTCCTCGTCGACGACGCGCGCGGACACCGTGGGGATCACCCGGCCGACCGAGCCGAGTTTGCGCAGCGCGTCGTCGCCCAGCAGCATGCAGGTCACCGGCGACATCTCGGTCTGCCCGAACGCCGCGAGGATCTGCGCCCCGGGGAAGGTCTCCGACATCTGCCTCAACAACGTGTCCGAGGCGGGGGCGGCACCCCAGGACAGGAAGCGCAGCTTCAGCTCGCGGGGGTTGGCCTGCTGCGCCGCGCACACCGCCTGCCATTGCGCCGGGACCAGGAAGATGCCGGTCACCTTCTCGGCCTGGAGCACGTCGAGCAGTTCGTTGGGGTCGAACGCGCCCAGCGGGTAGATCACCGTGGGCCGGCCGAGCAGCAGGCCGGAGACGATGCTGCCGACACCGGCGATGTGGAAGAACGGCACCCCGATGAAGCCGACGTCGTGGTTGATGTCCGCGCCGTTGGTGAACAACAGCGTCATCGCCTGCCCGTTCAGGTTGGTGTGCGTCAGCACCGCCCCCTTGGGCCGTCCGGTGGTGCCCGAGGTGTACATGATCAGCGCGGGCGCTTCGTTGGGGATGTCGACCGCCGGGCACGGCGCGTCCTCGGCCAGCACCTCGTCGTAGTCGAGGACTCCGTCCCCGGCGCCGCCGCCGGCGGAGATCACGGTCGCAAGCCTCGGATCGATGTCACGCACCGCGGTGGCGACGTCGACCAGGACCGCTTCGGTGATGACGACCGCGGCCTCGCAGTCGGAGACCAGGAACGCGATCTCGGCCGGGGTCATCCGGAAGTTCACCGGCACCGCGATCGCACCGAGCTTGTTGGTGGCCAGCACCGCTTCCATGAACTCGGTGCGGTTGAGCATCAGGATCAACACACGGTCGCCGAAACCGACACCGCGCTGGTGCAGCGCGCCGGCCAGCGCGCTGACCCGACGGTCCAACTCGGCCCAGGTCGTCGTCTTGCCGAGGAAGCGGAGCGCGGGCTCCGCCGGTTGCATCAGCGCATGCCGGGCGAGCTGATTGGTCCAGTTCTGCCGGCGCGCCAGGTAAGGCTGCTCGTTGGCGGGGCCGGGTTGTTGAATCAGATCGGTCAACGTCTTTGCTCCATCGACGGGTTGCGCGAGGCTGATATTTGATCAAACATGATGTTGCCCCGGTCACACTATGACCTCGGCAGCGCCAGGACAACCCGTTCCGGCGCCCCGCCCGACCGGCCGGAAAGGCAGAGATGTCGACGAACGCCGCTGCCGGGGCGCCGACGGGCACGGTGCGGCGGGAACAGCTCTCCGACGAGGTCGCCGCCCGATTGCGGGCCGAGATCATGACCGGCGCGCTGCGGCCGGATTCGTTCATCCGGCTCGACGAGACCGCCGCGCGCCTCGGCGTCAGCATCACCCCGGTGCGGGAGGCACTGCGCACGCTGCGCGGCGAGGGCATGGTCGAGTTGGAGCCCCATCGTGGACACCGGGTGGTGCCGCTGTCGCGCGGCGACATCGAGGACATCTTCTGGCTGCAGTCGACGATCGCCCAGGAACTGGCCGCCACCGCCGCGCTGCGGATCACCGACGAGCAGATCGACGAACTGGCCCGGCTCAACGACCGACTGGCTGCCGCGGTCGAGCTACGCGACCCGGACCAGGTGGCGCTCGCCGAGTTCACGTTCCACCGGGCGTTCAACCGCGCCGGCGGCCGGATCAAGCTGGCGTGGTTCCTGCTGCACGCCACCCGTTATCTGCCGCCGCAGCTGTTCGCGGCCGACGAGACGTGGGGGCCGGTCGCGGTGGCCAGCCATGCGGAGCTGATCGACGCGTTGCGCCGGCGCGACGTGGACACCGTCGTCGACCTGACCCGGGGCCAGTTCACCGACGGGCTGGCACGGTTGATCGCGTGGCTGGAGCAGGTCGGGCTCTGGAGCTGACCCGGCGCGGGCTACGACCCGAGTTGTTCGGCCACTACGCCACAGCCGTCACACCTACCCGCAAATCTCAGAGGAAGTGCGAGTGAGCCCCTGACAACTGTGGATAGCTGAGACAGCTGAGGTCACCCGGTCGGCTGCTACGACCCGAGTTGTTCGGCGCGCGCCTTGAGGTTGTCGGCCAGGTAGTCCAGCGCGTCCCCGACCACCTTCTTGACCATCGCGGCGGGGATCGCCATCTTCACCTCGACGTCGAGGTCGACGGTCAGCAGCGACATCGCCGGGCCCATGGCCACCACCGAGAACCGCTGCTCCTGCTTGGTGAAGTGGTCACCCTGCTGCAGCATCGTGTAGATCTGGTTCACGCCCGGGTAGTACACCGCGGTGATGAACGTGCCGGACTGGCCCTGCACCACCACGTCGAGGCGCAGCTGGCTCGGTCGCCCGTCGTCGTAGCGGGCGAGCACCCAGCAGCCTTTGATCTCCTCGTTCCACTCCGGATATCTCTCGAAGTCGGCGACGATCGCCATGATCGTCTCGGCCGCGGCCGCGACCTCGACTGTCTTACTCACCAACGGCATCGGCAGAGCATAGCGAGTCCGCCCGGCCGGTCACGCCGCCGTCGCGATGCCCTCCCGGCGCAGCGCGGCGACGACGAGCTCCCGCAGCCGCCGGCCCACCTCGAACTGCTTGCCGGGCAGCGTGCGCGCCACCATCCGCACGCTGACCGTGTCGACCTCGATGCGCTCCACACCCATCAACTGCGGCTCGTCGAGCAGCAGCTGGGGCAGCTTGTCGTCCTCCATCGCCGCCGCGGCCACCGAACGCAGGACGTCGTTGACCCGGTTGATGTCGACGCTGGCCGGCACCGGGACGTCGACGACCGCGCTGGCCCAGTCCTTCGACAGGTTCAGCGCCCTGACGATCATCCCGTTGGGCACCGTGTACACCTCGCCCTCACTGGTGCGCAGCTTCGTCACCCGCAGCGTGACGGCCTCGACGGTGCCCGTCGCCGTACCGCCGCCGCTGACCGTCAGTTCCACCAGATCGCCGAAGCCGTACTGCTTCTCGGTGATCACGAAGAAGCCGCTGAGCAGATCCTGGACGAGCCGCTGCGCACCGAAACCGAGCGCGGCGCCGAGGACGGCGGCCGGGGCGACGAGCGACCCGACGGGCAGCCCGAGCTGGTTGACGGTGTCGAGCGCGACGAGGATGTAGAGCACCGCGATCGCGACCGACGAGATGACCGCGGCGACCGCCTGCCGGTGTTTGACGCTCTCGGAGCGCACGGTCGTGCCCCGCACGTCGCGCTCGGCGATGCGCCGGCTGATCCGGTCGGCGGTCCACCTGATGGCCCGCGTCGCGAGCAGGGCGAAGATGACGACCATCGCGATGTGCAGGCCCGTGGTCAGCAACCAGTGCCACACGCCGGTCCACATGCTCAGCCCTCCGATCGGCGACTCAGCTCGGCTTTCAGGTCCCACGCGTTGCGGACCGCGTGGCCGCCGAGGTCGTTGTTGAAATACACGTATACGTCGCGCCCCTGGGCCTCCCACTCGGCGATCCGCCCGGCCCACCCTCTCAGGTCGCCGGCGGTGTAGGAGCCGCCGTACATGGCCTGCGGGTCGGGGCCGTGCAGCCGCACGTAGACGAACCGCGCCGTCGCTTTCAGGATGCACGGCAACCCGGCCCCGCTCATCACGACATAGGCGGCGCCGTGCTTCTCCAGCAGTTCGTACACCGCGGCGTCATCCCACGACGCGTGCCGGAATTCGACCGCGACCGGGATCGGATCGGGCATCGCGCCGAGGAAGTGATCCAGCCGGGCGTCGTCGCGCTCGAGCGCGGGGTGCAGTTGCACCAGCAGCGGACCGCCGCGGTCACCGAGCGCCCGCCAGCCGCGTTCCAGCCGTTCGATCCACACCTCGGGCGAGCGCAGCCGGCGGGCGTGCGTCAGCCCCCGCGCGGCCTTGACCGCCATCACGAAGCCGGGCGGCAGCTGATCCCGCCACCGCTCGAACTGCGCGTCCTGCGGCCACCGGTAGAAGCTGCCGTTGAGTTCGACGGTGTCGAAGTGGGCGACGTAACGCTCCAGCCACCGCGTCGTCGGCAGCCCGGATTCGTAGAGCACATTGCGCCAGTGGTTGTACGCCCACCCTGACGTGCCGATGCGAACCGTCACCGGCGCGGAGTACCCGCGTTTGGGGCGCCTGGTACGTGGCAACGGGGACAGTCATGAGCGGAAGAGGTCAGGCGTTCCGGGATCTGCTGCAGGAACTGCTCGCGACGTACGGCCCGTGCGGGCAGGAAGACGCGGTGCGCGACGTCTGTCGCCGGGAGCTGGCGCCGCTGGTCGACGATTCCTGGGTGGATCCGGCCGGGAACCTCGTCGGCGTGATCCGCGGCGGCGACGGGCCGCCGGTGCGGGCGATGGCCCACATGGACGAACTGTCGATGCTGGTGAAACGCATCGACGAGGACGGGACGCTGCACCTCACCCCGCTGGGGACGATGTATCCGGCGAACTTCGGTCTCGGCCCGGTCGCCCTGCTGGGCGAGCACGAGACCCTGTGCGGCGTGCTCGCGCTCGGCTCCGAGCACACCACGCAGGAGACGCCGCGGATCTGGCAGACCAAACCCGACCAGGGCGACAAGGCGCTCGACTGGCCCGACGTGTACGTCTTCACCGGTCTGCACCGCACGCAGCTGCGCGAGGCCGGGGTCAGCCCCGGCACCCGCGTCTGCGTGCACCAGAGCAAACGCACGCTCATCGACATCGCCGGCCACCTCGGCTGTTACTTCCTCGACGACCGCGCGGCCGTCACCGCGCTGCTGTGCGCTGTCCGGGAGCTGCGCGCCGGCCGCGCGCCGGCCGGTGACGTCTATGTCGTGTTCACCACCAACGAGGAGCTCGGCGGGCTCGGCGGCTCCTACGCCAGTCGCACGCTGCCCGGTGACCTGACGCTGGCCATCGAGGTCGGGCCGGCCGAACCGGAGTACGGCACCACGCTCGACGGCGGGCCCATCGTGGCCTACAGCGACGCCGAGTGCGTCTACGACAAGGCGGTGGCGGACCGGCTCGTCGGCGCCGCGGAGGAGCTCGGCCTCGCACCGCAACCCGCGGTGTTGGGCGCGTTCGAATCGGATGCGTCGCACGCCAAGGCGGGCGGGCTGTCCGCGCAGGCAGGACTGGTGTGTCTGCCGACGTTGAGCACCCACGGCTACGAGGTCATCGCCGGCGACGCGATACCCGCGACCGCGACCCTGTTAGCGCGGTTCCTCGGGGACCCCGGCCTCCACGGCGTCGACGTCCACGCCCAGCGGTGAACTCCGGCGCACGGTCTCGTCGCGGATCAGCCCGCGCAGCAGTGCGCTGCTGAACTCCACCGCGATCTCCTGCGCCGTCCGGCGCCCGTGCGGGCGCAGCCACCGGTAGGACCCGAGGGTCATGCCGATGTAGCCCAGCGCGAGCACGTGGGAGTCGCAGTCGTAGAACTCGCCGCTGGCGATGCCGCGGTCGATCACGTCGCGGACGTGCTCGTAGACCTGGGCCTCCTTCTCCCGGATGTAGTCCACCTGCTCCTCGGTGAACCACTCGGTGATGTAGGGCCCCTCCTGGAAGTACACCGCGGCGCGCTCGATGTCGCTGGCGATGCCCACCAGCAGGCGGCGGGTGAAGTGGTAGATCGTCTCCCGCGCCGACGCGGTCGGATCGTCGTGCAGCGCGTCCACCGTGAAGTCGGCGGCGCCCTTGTAGATGTCGTAGAGAATCAGCGACTTGCTGGCGTAGTAGTGGTAGACCGTCGCTTTGTTCAGGCCGACGGCGTCGGCGACGTCGTCCATCCGGGTGCCGTGGTAGCCGCGCGCGGCGAACAGCTTGGTCGCCACCGCCAACAACTCCTCGCGGCGGGACATCCCGTTGCTCGTGACGGATTCAGACATGGCGACTCACTATAGGCACGGAGACCGCCGCGGCGGTCCACTAACTGGTTGGTGCAGTCTAGGCCGAGGCGGTGTTCAGACGGGTGTGGCGGGTCTAGACTCGTCCAAACCGGGCCGACGTGGTGTGGCCGATGACGGAGAGGTGGCACGGTGGACCCGAATCCGGATTACGACGCGAGCGACGAGCTCGAGTACGGCATGAACTGGTTCGCGTGGATCCTGCGCGGGGTGTATCCGCCCCCGGCTTATCCGCCGGTCTGATCCACCTTCCGCTGCGAACGGCGTTCGTTCATCCACGTGCGGCCGTACTCCAGCAGGTGGTGTGCGCGCCTGTTCACCACATCCATCTCGGCCCTGCCGCGCTGCGTCGCGACGGAGAGTTTCGCGCGCACATCGTCACGCCAGTCCCGCGGCGGCACCGGCTCACAGTCCGGCGGCCACTGGATCAGCGGCTCCTCGGCGGCGCCCTGCAGCGGTGCGCCCGGGCGGCTCTCCTCGCCGTAGCACTCCCCGCACTTGCGGCATCGCACCTCATAGCGCACGACGTTGCGCTCCGACTCGATGAAGACGTAATCCGCCACCGCGACACATCGCGGACATCTGGCGAGCCCGCGTTCGACCACCCTGCTCACATCGACATCCTGCGGGGGACAACGCATCCGACGCACGGCCAATTCGATGTCGATGCCTGATCGGTGCCGTTTCGAGATGTGGGGCGGACGGCTAGGCCGCGGCCGACTTGACCGCGCGGCCGACCTCTGCCCGCAGCGCCCCGTACTCCGGGGACCGCCGCAACCCGTCGGGATCCACCCCGCTCCGGGGCAGGTCCACCGGGATGTCGAGCGCCACCCGCCCCGGCCTGCGGGTCAGCACGACGATGCGCGAGCCGAGGAACGCGGCCTCGTCGGCACTGTGCGTGACGAACACCGTGGTGCGCCCTGATTCGGCGCTGACCTGCCGCAGGTCTTCCTGCAGCCGTTCGCGCGTCAGCGCGTCCAGCGCGGCGAACGGCTCGTCGAGCAGGAACAGCGGAGTTTCCGACGCGAGCGCCCGCGCGATCGCCACCCGCTGCTGTTGACCGCCGCTGATCTCCCAGATCCGCCGCTCGGCGGTGCCGCCCAGCCCGACCCGGTCGAGGAGTTCCTCACGGCGCTCGATCCGTCTGTCCCGCGGCACCTTTGCGTACTTCAGCGCCATGTCGACGTTGCCGCCGACGGTGCGCCACGGGAACAGGCGGGGTTGCTGGAACACCACGCCGGCCGTCACCCCGGGCGCGGGCCGGGCACCGGCCACCCGCACCGACCCCTGGGTGGGTTCCTCGAACCCCGCCAGCAGCCGCAGCAGCGTGGACTTCCCGCATCCGGACGCCCCGACGAGCACCAGGAACGATCCCGGCTCGACGGTCAGGTCGACCGGGCCCAGCGCGGTGACCTCATGCCGTCCGGCGCCGTAACGGTGTGAGACCGAATCGATCCGGACCGCACCGTCACTGATCGAGGGCATCCGGCAGGCCCTTGGTGTAGATCGAGTCCTGGAACGGCGTCAACGGCGCTGCCTCCGGGATCTGCTTCTGATCGGCCAGGAACTGCGAAGCGCTTTCCAGATTCACCGCGAGGTTTCCCGGATTGCCCTCGGAGCCAAGCCATTCCGTCGAGGCGATGTCCGCAGGGGTGAGGAACACCATCTGCTTGAGCTGACCGGCCACGTCCTCCGGGGACAGCCCGATCTCGGCGGCGACGGCCTTGGCGGCCGCCTCGGGATCCTCGCGGATGACGTCGAGAGCACGCGCCTGCTGCCGGCGCCAGACATCGACGACATCGGGGTGGGCCGAAGCGAATTCGTCGGAGACGGTCGCCAGGTCGAGCGTCGGTTTACCGGCCTCGGCGAGCTGGCGGCTGGTGATCAGGTCCCT
The DNA here is from genome assembly GCF_001545925.1 of Mycobacterium sp. NAZ190054. Taxonomy (GTDB): domain Bacteria; phylum Actinomycetota; class Actinomycetes; order Mycobacteriales; family Mycobacteriaceae; genus Mycobacterium. The sequence goes on from NZ_LMVQ01000043.1 coordinate 13,863, forward strand.
GCCGGTCCTGCGCAGTTCGTCCAGCGTCGGCAGCCAGGTGTAGGCGGCGTCGATGTCACCGCGCTCCCATGCGGCGAGGATGGCCTGCGGCTGCAGGTCGACGAGCTGAACATCGTCGGCGGACAGGCCGTTCTGGTCCAGCGCGGCGAGCAGGCTGTAGTGCGCGGTCGACGCGAACGGTGTCCCGATCCGCTTGCCCCTCAGCTGCGCGATGCTGTCCACGCCGGCCTCGTTGCGCACCACCAGAGCCTCGTTGTCACCGGCGACGTCGAGCACGAAAGCGACCTTGTACGGAATGTTCAGCGGCGCCGACAGGCCGCGTGCGACCGGACTGGAACCGAGCGCGCCGAAGTCGAGTTCCCCCGCGACGAACGCGGTGTTGACGTCGGCGCCCGAATCGAACTTGGTCCACTTGATGTTGTAGTCGGGCAACGCTTCCTCGAGCCGCCCGCTGTTCTTGACGATCAGATCGCCGCTCGGGAACGTCTGGTAGCCGATCCGGATCGTCGGCTTGCCGGAGTCGTCACCGCGCTGCCCTGCGTTGTCTACCGCGCAGCCCGCCAGCGCCGTCACGGCCGCGACGACAGCGACGAGAAGGGCTTTGGTTCTCATATCCTGCTAGACCTTTCCTCTCCAGGGAACAGCGCGCCTCTCGGCGGCGCGCAGCAGACCGTCGATCACCAGACCGGAGAACCCGATCGCGAAGATCCCGACCAGCACGACCGGGGTGTTGTTGTAATTGCTTGCGTCCTTGACCAATCCGCCGACACCGGGGATGCCGTTGAACAGTTCGGCCGCCACCACCGACGAGTACGCCATGCCGACGGCGAGCCGGATGCCGGTGAACGTCTCGGGTAGCGCCGAGGGGACGACGACGTCGCGGATGACCTGGCGTCGGGACGCGCCCAGCGCCTGCGCGGCTTCCCGCAATCCGACCGGTGTGGCGACGACGGCGGCGGTGGTCGCGACGGCCGCCGGCGGCAGCGCCGCCAGTGCGAGCAGCGTGACCTTCGGCGCCTCGTCGATGCCCAGCCAGATCACCAACAGGAAGAAGTAGGCCAGCGGCGGCAGCGCGCGCAGGAACGTCAGCCACGGCTCCAGCACGCTGCGCACCCAGCCGACCGAGCCCATCACCAGGCCGAGCAGCACCCCGAGCACCACACCGATCACGACGCCGGCCAGCACCCGCCGAAGCGTCATGTACAGGTGCTCCCACAACAGGTAGCCCGCGTAACCGCGCACCCCGTCGTGGGTGGTCGACACGTCGACGAACGCATGCCACACCGTCGCCGGATACGGCACGAAGGTCTGGTTCCAGACACCGCTGGACGCGGCGACCTGCCACAGCACTCCGAACACGGCCACCGACAGCAACGGCAGCGCCGAACGTCAGCACATAGGCGGTGATGACCCAGCTGCTGCCGGCGTCGGACAGGCTGAGTTCGTCCTGGATCTTCGGCAGTGCGACGATGGCGATGGTGCTGTCCATCGTGGCCAGCAGCTGCATGCCGCC
>NZ_LMVQ01000044.1 GCF_001545925.1 Mycobacterium sp. NAZ190054
TAGTGAACACACAGTAGGTAGGTTCCCCCGGCTGTGACAAGGGTCTCAGTGAGGTTATTTTTCGACGGCCGTCTCACCGCGGCCATCGGCCGCCGGAATGTCAGACCAGCGTCGCACCGCCCGGCGGCGGCCCGGACCAGCCGGGTGGCCGCGTCGGGACCCGCGTAGGTGACGCCGCCCAACGCGGCCGCCGCGGCTTCGTCGGCGACGGCGATGTTCGTCACGCCGGTCTGGGCACGCTGGCTGCCGAGCAGGTCGACGTTGCCGCCGCCGGCGGCCAGCCCGACCACCTCGAAGCGGTCGGGGTTGGCGGCGATCACCTCGAGCGCCTGGGTGCCGATGGAGCCCGTGCTGCCCAGGATCAGTACACGCAGTCGCGCTCCGCTCTCGCTCACCGACCCATTGTGCCGCTCACCGGTCACAGATCTGCAAGTGTGACGTCGCGGGTCGCTGTCAGCGTGGCGGGAAGTGCTCGATCCAGTGCCTGGCGATGTCGATGCGGCGCGCGATCCACACCCCGTCGTGTGACTGCACGTGATCCAGGAAGCGTTCCAGCGCGGCCGTGCGGGCGGGCCGCCCGGCCAGCCTGCAGTGCAGCCCCACCGACAGCATCTTCGGCGAACCCGCCACCCCCTCGGCGTAGAGCACGTCGAACGCGTCACGCAGGTGCGCGAAAAACTCGTCCCCGCTGGGGAATCCCCCCGCGATGGCGAACCGCATGTCGTTGGTGTCCAGCGCATACGGCACCACCAGGTGGTCGGCGCCCGCGATGCTGGTCCAGTACGGCAGGTCGTCGGCGTAGGAGTCCGAGTCGTACAGGAAGCCGCCGTGCTCGACGACCAGGCGACGTGTCTGCGGTGAGTCCCGTCCGGTGTACCAGCCCTGCGGCGCCGCCCCCGTCAGCTCGGTCATCAACTCGACCGCGTCGGCCAGGTGTGCGCGTTCGATCTCGGGTTCGACGAGTTGGTAACTGATCCAACGCAATCCGTGACAGGCGAGCTCGTCGCCGCGGCGCCGGAACGCCGCGACCGCTTCCGGGTTGCGCGCCAGCGCCATCGCGACGGCGAAGACCGTCAGCGGGAGCCCCCGCCGGTCGAACACCCGCAGCAGCCGCCACAGCCCGGCCCGGGAACCGTATTCGTAGAGCGACTCCATGCTCATGTGGCGATTCGGAAAAGGTGCGGCGCCAATGATTTCCGACAGAAAGGTCTCAGAAGCCGGGTCGCCGTGCAGCACGCTGTTCTCGGCGCCCTCCTCGTAGTTCAGCACGAACTGCACCGCGATCCTGGCACCGTCGGGCCAGCGCGGGTCGGGTGGATGCGGGCCGTAACCGACCATGTCCCGCGGGTAGTCGTCGGCACGCCCGGTGGTCATCCCCGCATTCTGGCAGCCCCGCGCCGCCTCCGTCGGGCGACGGTCAGGCCCTGACCTTCGCGATGACGGTCTCGGCGAATTGTTCGATCGGCTTGCGGAAGCGCTCCACACCCCGGGGTCCGCCGTCCTCGGCGCCCAGCCACGGCGCGACCATCACCGAGGTGATTCCGGCCTCCTCGGCCCGCAGATACAGTTCCGGTGTCGGGGGTTCCATCAGCGCCAGCAGCACCTCGAACGGTTCGTCGGCACGCCCGTACTCGCGCCGCAGCTCGGTGAGCCGGCCGGCGTAACCGACGGCATCGTCCCACCGATACGCGTAGCCGACCCACCCGTCACACAACCGGGCGGCGCGCCGCAGTGCGGCGTCGGACTCTCCGCCGGCCAGGATCGGCACCGGCCCCGGCGGGTGCGGTTCGATCATCATCTCCGGAACCTGGTAATGCTCTCCGCTCCAGGACACCCAGCCGCCGCGCCACAGCGCCCGCAGCGCCGGGATCATCTCGTCGAGCCGCTTGCCGCGGGTGCCGAAGTCCTGGCCCATCAGCGCGTACTCCTCGCGCATCCAGCCGACACCGGCCGCCAGCGAGACGCGTCCGCCCGACAGCACCGCCGCGGTCGCGACCTGTTTGGCGACCTCCAGCAGAGGACGCGCCGGTGCGATGTACACGGCGTTGGAGAACCGCAGCCGGGTGGTGACCGCCGCCGCGCCCGTGAGCACCCAGGGGTCCGGCCATTCCGTCTCCGGCTGCCACGGCGGTGCGCCGCTTGCCGAGTCGGGGTAGACGGAGCCCAACTCGCGCGGGTAGAGCATGTGATCCGAGGTCACCATGCCGTCGAAGCCGCACTCGTCGAGCATCCGCGCCAACGGCACCGCCTCGGTCGCCTTCAGAAACGCCGCGCCCGACCAGAACTGCACAGAACCGACCCTTTCACATTTGCCGACCCCTGTTTCACTATCGGAGTTCGGGGGCAGCATCAACGACATGCCCGTCGTGTTGTGGTTCCGCCGCGATCTGCGGCTGGCCGATCTGCCTGCCCTGCTGGCCGCCGCGGGCGGCGACACCGAGGTGCTCGCGTGCTACGTGCTCGACCCGCGGCTGACGGCGTCATCGGGTCCCCGGCGGCTGCAGTACCTGTATGACGCGCTGCGCGACGTGCGCGAGAGCCTCGACGGGCGCCTGCTGGTGACCGAAGGTGATCCGCGCACCCGGATCCCCGCGCTGGCCGCCGCCGTCGGAGCGACAGCGGTGCACGTCTCGGACGACGTCACCCCGTTCAGCAGGCGCCGCGACGCCCTGGTGCGCGACGCGCTCGGCGACGTCGAGTTGATGGCGACCGGTTCCCCGTATCTGGTTTCCCCCGGCCGCGTGACCAAGGACGACGGCACTCCGTACAAGGTGTTCACACCGTTCTTCGACGCGTGGCGCAGGCACGGTTGGCGCGCCTCGGCCGGATCGGGTCCGGCGTCGGCGCGCTGGATCGACCCGGACGACGTCACGGGCGCACGCGCCGTGGAGATCCCCGACGCCGGTGTCGGGCTCGAGCGACCGGCCGGTGAGAAAGCGGCGCTGCGGGCGTGGCGGGAGTTCGTCGACGGCGGGCTCGCCGGCTACGCAGAGGACCGCAACCGGCCCGACCTGGCCGCGACGAGCCGTATGTCGGCCCATCTGAAGTTCGGCGCGATCCATCCCCGGACCATGGCCGCCGACCTGGGGCCCGACGACGGCGCGCAGGCCTTTCTGCGGGAACTCGCCTTCCGGGACTTCTACGCCTCGGTGGTGCGGGCGTGGCCGGACAGCACGTGGTGGAACTGGAACCGGAACTTCGACGCGATCGAGGTCGACGACGACGGTGACGCCGCAGAGTCCTTTCAGGCCTGGAAGGACGGGAGGACCGGTTTTCCGATCGTCGACGCGGGGATGCGGCAGCTGGCCGAGGTCGGCTTCATGCACAACCGGGTGCGGATGATCGCGGCGTCGTTCCTGGTCAAGGATCTGCATCTGCCGTGGCAGTGGGGTGCGCGCTGGTTCCTCGACCAACTCGTCGACGGCGACATCTGCAACAACCAGCACGGATGGCAGTGGGTGGCCGGCTGCGGCACCGACGCCGCACCGTACTTCCGGGTGTTCAACCCGACGACACAGGGCGCGAAGTTCGACCCGTCCGGGGACTACGTGCGGCGCTGGGTGCCGGAACTGGCGGGCGTGGACCAGGTGCACAATCTCGGCGCCCACCGCCCCGACGACTATCCGCAGCCGATCGTCGACCACGGGGCAGAACGCGCCGAGGCGCTGCGCCGGTACAACTCGGCTATTTCAGGGTCTGGCCCGCATCCAGTGGAATCGCGGCGCCGGTCAGGTAGCGGCCCGACGGCCCGCAGAGGAAGACCATCGTGTCACTGACGTTGCCGGGCTCCATCATCGGCAGCTGGAGCAACGGCTGCTGTGCGGCGCTGAACGACGGGTGCTCGCCGGCCCACTCGGCAGTGGCCTGGTTGAGGACCATCGCAGTGGCGACTCCGCCGGGATGGACGGAGTTGACCCGGATGTTCTTCTCGGCCAGCGAGCGGGCGAAGTGGCGCATCACGCCGATGACGCCGTGCTTGGCGGCGGTGTAGCCGGCCGCGCCGTGGCTCATCGTCGCGAATTCGGTGCTGACCGACGTGAACCCCGCGGCCGAACTGGTGATCACGATCGCGCCGCCGTCGGGGTTGCGCAGTAGCGCGGGCAGCGCGGCCTCGATGGTGAAGTACACCCCGTTGAGCATCACCGCGACCGCGTCGGTGAACGCGGAGATGTCCCGGCCCTGCGGGCCCGCAACGGGCAGGATGCCGGCGTTGGCGAGCACGAAGTCGAGGCGGCCGAGCTCCGCCACGCCGCGGGCCACCACCTCGGCGAGCCGGTCGCGGTCACGGACGTCGCCGCGCTCGGCCACGATCCGGCGGCCCGTCTTCTCGACCAGCCGCACCGTCTCGTCGAGGTCCTCAGGCGTGGCCATCGGATAGGCGACGCTGCCGAGCTGCTCGCACAGGTCGAACGCGATGACGTCGGCGCCCTCCTCGGCGAAGCGCACGGCGTGAGCCCGGCCCTGACCCCGCGCGGCGCCGGTGACGAAGACGACCTTGTCCCGCAGGACCTGAGCTGCCATGAACCGGCAGCCTACCGAGCCTGCCGAGGTCTACGGCCGTCCGTAGTAGGCCTGTGTCAGAATTACCGTTGACTGACCGCCCGACCGTGAGGAGCAGCCGTGGCAAGCACCGAGGTGGAACGACGCACTGGTGTCGACGTCGAGGACGTGCCGTCTGCGGAATGGGGCTGGTCGACGGAGAACTACCGCTTCTACCAGATCGGCGGTCTGCTGGCCGCGGGCTTCCTCCTGCTGATGATCCATGGCAACCACACCGGCCACGTGGAGGACTGGTTCATGGTCGGGTTCGCGGCCCTGCTGCTCGGGTTCGTGGCCCGCAGCTGGTACATCCACCGCTACCGCGACACCCAGTAGCGGCTCACGCCGGGTGCAGGTGCCGGAAGGATCCGGCGCGCAGCCGATACAGCATCTCGGTGCCGGCGCCTTCGGCCGTCGAGACGGCGCGCAGCGCATGGGTTTTGAACGCTGCGGCGGCCGCGCTCGGCTGGTGAGCGACCGGCTCGAACCCGTGTCGCAGTTCGGCCGGCGCGGCAGGACGGCCCCAGACGGCGACGGTCACGCGTCCCTGAGTGGCGATCTTCGCCACGTTGTGGCGGACGCAGGCGTCGCTGTCGAACATCCCGGCTTCCACTGCCAAGGTCGCGCCCGCCGGGATCTCGCCGACCACCGTGTCGATGTCCGCCTCCAGGTCCGCATCCGGCGGTCGTGTCGACACGCCCAAGATGGCCAGCGGCCCGGTGTCGGCGGGCCGGGTCAACAGCACGCTGACGTCCCAGCCCTGCCGCGCGCGGTCGCACAGGAACCCGCCGACGGATCCCACGACCGGCGCCACGGCGGAGGCGAGCACGACGATGCGGTGCCGGGGCAGGCACGCACCCAGACTGTCCCCACCGACCGAACCGAACCGCCGCGACGGCACTAGCGCTCCGCGAGCGGCACCAGGTCGGCGCCGTCGGGCGGATACCACAGCGCCGCGCTGCGAAATCCTCGACGGTCAGATCCGCCGCCGTCTGCCCGGTCGTCTGCACCGCCCGCGCCTTGAACGCGCGCGCGGCGGCGCTGAGCCGGTGCCGCACCCGGTCGAATCGGCCGTCCGCATCGAACGGTGCCGAGTCGCCCCAGACGGTGATCTCGGCCCGGGCGGCGTCGACGAGACGCCGCACTTCTTCCCGCATCTGTTCGTCACGCCGCAGGACACGGACGTCGACGGCGACGGCGGCTTGCTCACTCAATGCCTCGACGGCGGACTCCCGCACCTCGACGTGGACGCCCAGGATGGTCAGGGCGCGCACGTCGTGGCCGGGCGGAACCGTCACCGTGACCCGCCAGCCGGCCCGCGCCCGGTCGCACAGCCAGCCTCCCGCCGCGGCGACGACACCGTCCACGTCGGCGGCGATCACGCTGAGGTCGTAGGTGTGCAGGGTCTCACCGGCGACGCGGACCCCGGATCCCCTGCGTTCGAACTGCGCGAGGTCGTCTGTCTGGTACGTCCGAGCTGTCACCGTCTGCCTCCCACTTCCTCGGTGCGCATCACGTGGCACTCCAGACAGCGTGACACTTACGAGTGTATCTGTAAAGTCTCGATCGGATTTCGACGCGCGCACAGGTACCTGCGGCGCCGCGAAAGCATGGGCCGAGCAACACGTTCCGTTCGTCAGAGGACCGGAGCCACCGGCATTGTCTTCTCGACAGGTGTCAGCTCTGCCGGGAGACCGGCTGCGGTGCGGATGTCGACGAACGAGGCGATCAGCGCGTCGGTGGCCTCGTGCGGGTCTTTCAGCGTCCGGTCGTCGGTGAGCACCGAGATCGAGAGCTGGTCGACGTAGCTCCACACCGTGATGTTCATTCCGCTGCCGGCGACGACGGGCCCGACCGAGTAGATCTCGTCGACGACCGCGCCGTCCATGACGCCCCGCTCCTTCGGCCCCGGGACGTTGGAAATGGTCAGGTTCATCACCATCGCCGACTCCACCCGGCGCGCCTGCGCCCGGAAGATGCCCGGCGTGGTGGCCGGCGGGAGGTAGGTCAGCCAGGACGGCAACAACGTCGGCCCCAGCAGGTTGTGGTTGTCCTTCGCGATCGCTGTCGCGGTCGCGGTGAGCCGCACCCGCGCGATGGGATCGGCCACATGGACCGGCAAAGACGGTGTCATGTAAGTGAATTCATTGCCCATCAGACGGTCGGGCGAGGTGTTGAAGCTGACCGGGACGCCGGCGATCAACGGTGCGTCGGCCTTCTTGTCGTAGCGCAACTGCAGTTCGCGCAGCGCTCCCGCCGCCGTCGCGAGCACGATGTCGTTGAGCGTGACGCCCAGATGGCGGGCGGTCGCCCTGACGTCGGCCAGCGCCAGCGGCGCGGTCGCGAAACGCCGGCCCGGTGTCACCACATGGTTGAGGAAGCTCGGCGGTGGCGCGAAATTGCGCGCCAAGTCGGGGTGGCGGCCCCGCTCCCGGGCCTGCCGGCGTACCCGCGCGACGCCGGAGGCGGTTTCGTTGACGAGCCTGGGCAGCCGTCGCAACTGGCGCACGTGATCCCGGGCCGCGGCCTTGAGCAGATTCCGCGGCGCCGTGGAGTCCGCCGGCGCGGCGGCCAACTGCCCGCCCACCTCGGGTTCACGCGCCTGGATCGCCATCGCCAGCTGGTTGGCCGACGCGACACCGTCGGCGAGGACGTGATGGACTTTGTGGATGATCGCGATCTTGTTGTCTGCCAAGCCTTCTGCGACGTACATCTCCCACAGCGGGTGACCGCGGTCCAGTGGCGCGCTCGCAATCTCACCGATCAGCTGGTCGAGTTCCCTGCGGCCGCCCGGGGCCGGCACCCGCGCCCGGCGAATGTGATAGTCGACGTCGATCTCGGCGATCTGCACCCACATCGGGTGGTGGAACTTCAGCGGGATGTCCACCAGCTGGTAACGCAGCGGGGCCAACGCGTGCAACCGCGGTAGGGCGGCCCGGCGGAAGAACTCGAAGTCGAAGCCGTCGACGGCCGACACGTCGAGCACGCCGATCTTCAGGGTGTGCATGTGGATTTCCGGCGTCTCGCTGTAGAGCATCATCGCGTCCACGCCGTTGAGTCGTCTCACCTGCCACCCCGTTCGTCGTCCACCCGGCCTGCAAGGTGGTACCCGTTTCGTCGATTTTCGCCACGTCCGCAGCCGCCCTCGCCGACCGCTGTGACATTGCGGCGGCGGTTTGTAAACTCACCTGAAGTCCCCCGAGCGAAGGGCCGCCGTTGTGAGTTCCGCCAAACCTGTTGTCGCCGGAGCGCTTCGATGAGCCTGGTGGCGGGCAGCGGTCCGCTCAGCCGGGACCGCGCGGGCCGGTTCAGCCCGCCGGTGGCCGGCGACCTGGTCTACATCGAGCCGCATCCGCGGCGCGTGCAGGCGGTTCTGGACGGGCGCACGGTGATCGACACCGAGAGGGCGGTGATGGTGCACCGCAGGGGTGAGCCGCTCAGTTACGCGTTCAGCGGCGCCGACATCGGCGACCTGCGGAGCACCCCGGTCCCGGAGATGCCCGGCTACGCCGTGGTGCCGTGGACGGCGGTCGACGTCTGGCTGGAAGAGGGCCGGCAGCTGGTGCACTATCCGCCCAACCCGTACCACCGCGTCGACTGTCGCCCCACCTCGCGCGCGCTGCAGGTCGCCGTCGCCGGCACCGTGCTGGTCGACACCGCCGATACCGTGATCGTGTTCGAGACGGCGTTGCAGCCGCGGCTCTACGTCGACCCCGGCCTGGTCCGCACCGACCTGCTGCGGCGCTCGGAGACCACCAGCTACTGCAACTACAAGGGTTACGCCACGTACTGGACCGCGGTCGTCGGCACCACGGTGGTCGAGGATGCGGCATGGAGCTATGCCGACCCGCCGCCCGAGGCCCTGCCGATCACGGGCATGCTCAGTTTCGACGCCGACAAGGTCGACGTGACCGCACAGCTGCCTGACGGCGAAGGTTGGTTCGCCGCCCGATAGGGTCGGCTACCTGTGACAGGTGTCAAGAAAAGCTGGATCGCCGATCTCCTCCGGTTCGACCGCCGTGACGACGTGTTCGTCACCTGCCCGACGGCCGCCGGCCCCGGCGTACGGTTGTTCGGTGGCCTCATCGCCGCGCAGGCGCTGGGCGCCGCGGGCGCCACGGTCGACGCCGGCAAGCTGCCGCAGTCGCTGCACCTGTACTTCGTGCGCGGTGGCCGCTACGGCGTCGAAGTCGAACTCCACGTCGAACGCACCCGGGACGGGCGCTCCTTCGACACCCGCCGCGTCACCGCCGTCCAGCAGGGAGCGGTGATCCTGGAGATGATCGCGTCGTTCCACGTCTCCGAACCGGGACCCGACGCGCACCCCGGCCCGCCGTCGTCGGTGACACTGATCGACGCACGCCCGAAGGAATCCGACGTCCAGTTCGCCGAGCACTTCGAGGTCCGCACCAGGCACGACGACGACTCGGTCTTCGCCGTCCCACCGTTCTGGATCCGCACCCGCGACGAGATCGAGGACGACCCGTTGATCCGCGCGTGCACGCTGACGTTCCCGTCCGACTTCGGTCCGGTGCCGGTGGCCCGGCCGCCGGGGGCGCCGCTGGAGCCGGAAGCCGGATCGTCCGCATTTGCCACGAGCCTCGATCACTCGGTGTGGTTCCACCGCCCGTTCACGCCGCACCACTGGCATCGCTACGAGGTGCATCCGCTCAACGTCGGCGGCTCCCGCGGCCTGGTGCGGGGATCGCTCTACGACACCGACGGCACGTTGATCGCGTCGACGGCGCAGGAGGCGTTGTGGCGGTGTTAGTGCAACATCCCTCGGCGCCGGCACGGCTTCGGTAGGTTCTGCCGGGTGCCGACGCTGACGAACCGCCAGATCGTGTTGCGCCGCCGCCCGCACGGGCTGGTCGCCACCGGGGACACCGAACTCGTGACCGCACCCGCGCCCGAAGCCGGCGACGGCGAAGCCCTGGTGCGCACGTCCTACGTGGGTATCGACGCGGCGGTGCGGACATGGCTCGACGACCAACCGAGTTATCTGCCGCCGGTGGCGCTGGGCGAGGTCATCCGCGCCGCCGGGATCGGCGAGGTGGTCGAATCCCGCTGTGCGGCATACTCCGTCGGCGACATCATGACCACGCTGACCGGGTTCCAGGAGTACACGATCGTCCGGGACGATCTGTTCACCACGCCGGTGCCCGGCCCGGCCGAGAAGGTCGATCAGCTCGCGGTGATGTCGGTCTACGGGCCGACGGGCGCCACCGCGTATTTCGGCATGACCGGCATCGGCCGTCCGCAACCGGGCGAAACCGTCGTGGTGTCGGCCGCGGCGGGAGCCACCGGATCGGTGGCCGGGCAGATCGCCAAGATCGCGGGCGCGCGGGTGGTGGGCATCGCCGGCGGTCCGCACAAGTGCCGGTCGGTGGTGGAGGACTTCGGTTTCGACGCCTGCATCGACTACCGCAACGACGACCTGCGCGCAGCGCTGAAGCAGCACTGCCCGCGTGGGGTGGACGTGTACTTCGACAACGTCGGCGGCCCGATCCTCGACGCGGTGCTCGGCAGGCTCGCGCAGAAGGCCCGGGTCGTCCTGTGCGGGGTGATCTCCAGCTACCTCACCGGCGAGCACCCCGGACCCGCCAACTACGTCAACCTGCTGGCCAAGACCGCCCTGATGCAGGGCTTCAACGCCCTCGACGAATGGGGCCGCTTCGACGAGGCGTTCGCCGCGCTGCGCAGTTGGGAAGAGCAGGGCCTGCTCACCCACCGCGAGACCATCTACGACGGCATCGAGTCGTGCGTGGACGCGCTCAACGGCCTGTTCACCGGAGCCAACATCGGCAAGACCCTGGTCAGGATCGCCGGGACGTGACCGACGCTCGTGCGCTCCGCTTCGCGCTGAGCGCGGCCGCCAGGCACAATGCCGCCACCGCGAAGGCGGCACCGGCGTAGGGCAGGCTGCCCACCGGAGTCCCGTCGGAGGTGAAGCCGTCGACCGCGTCCAGGTGCGCGGGCAGCGCGCTCGCCCACAACAGCGCCAGCACCGCCAGATAGACCGGACCGAGCACCCGCACGAAGACACTGGGCGCGGTGGCCTCGGTGGTCCCGGCACGGATGCGCAGCCACTGGAGTGCGAGCGTCGTCGCCGCAAGTACGGCGACCGCCGCTAGTTCGACCGTGAACAGGACAGCCTGTGCGGTGATGTTCGGTGACCCCCCGGTGAAGCCGCCGAACAGTGAAGTCGGAATGCTCAGCACCACAAGGCCGACCGGGGTCAGCGTGCCGGCCAATGCGGTGCGCCACAGCAGCCCGCCGCCATCAGTGCCGTCGTTGCGGCCGACGAGGAGCAGCACCAGCAGCGTGACGATGACGGGACCCAGCGTCGCGAAGATGAACACGCTCGTCATCGGCACCGACGCCAGCATCGGCCGGTTGATCGTGTTGTCGGTGTTCCAGGCCCACCACCGCAGTTGCGGCCCCAATTGGTCGAAGACCTCATACAGGCAGTGGTGGACGAACCCGACACCAACGCGCCGATCACCGGGCCGCGGTCGCGGAACACCCCGAGCGTCCGCACGATCTCGTAGGCGATGGTCACCACTGCCGGATACAGCGCGACGATGTAGAGAGGCAACCGCTCGAACAGGAACTGCACGGTGAACGCGTTGTGGACGAACACGACTCCGAGGGAGTCGGCGACGCCGAAGACATCCGGGAAGTACAGCGGTATCTCGATGACGAACAGGTAGATGACCGTCGCGCACCACAGCGACAGGTTGACCGGATCACCGTCACGGCGCCACCGCTGGATCGAATGCGCGAGCGCGGCCACCGCGACGGCGACCATCATCAGCTCGATCACCGGCAGGGTCCAGTTCGACAGCGCAAGCGGATGACGCAGGTGTCCGACGGCAGAAGCTCCCTGACAGCTGAAGTCGCCGAGCGCCGAGGCGATCAGGTCGAAGGTCGGGTTGCACTGTTCGGCCATGGCTCTTCAGTTCGTCCGCGCCGACGTGTACCAGTGCGTGACGTCGTCGCCTCGTTCCCAGCGGGTGAACCACTCGTCGGCGAAATCCGGTAACGGCTCGTTTCCCGGATTGTGAAACGGTGTCTGGCTCAACAGGATTCGGACACCGGCGATCAGCTTCTCGCCGAGTGGGACGCCGGCGAAGGCCGCCGGTGTCTTCTGCCTGAACGCGGTGCGCAGTCCATACCCCGGCAGCAGCGTGCGGGCGTCGACCACCCGTTCGGCCTCCGGCACATGCGTGTTGACGCCGTCGGCGATCACCGCGATCACGCGGAGAAGGTGCTTGGCCACGGCGGGCACCATACGCAGCCGGTACCAGGGCTTTCCGACCACCTCGCCGTAGATCACCAGAGCCGAGCTGCGGTGCTCGACCTCCTCGACGAAATGCCACAGGAACAGCGATGCGACCCGCTCGTCGCCCGGTCGGAACAGCGAAGCTTCGTTGTCGAGCATCATCTTGAACGTCGGGGTGAACGTCGCCTCCAGGTCGGCGATATAGGCCAGCCGGTACGCGAGCGGCGTCGTCGCGGTCAGGGCCTCATACTCGGCGATCGCGGCGTCGAGGGTGTGTTGCAGGCCCGGGTACTGAGCGATGAGCGCGTTGACATGTTTGCGGTGGCTGGCCGAGTGCTGCGCTTCCTGCCGCAGGAACGCCGTCGCCTCCTCGGCGACGGCCGGGTCGGTGATCAGCGGTCGGGCCTCCCCCACCGCCGCGACGATCATCTGCTCGAAACAGACCGCGATGATCGAGGTCGCATTCATGAAGAACGAGAACGCCGGGTTCTGACGATTCCACCGCCACGGAACCTCGCCGGTGAAGTCGAATCGGGGACGACGCACCACGAGCTCAGTCATCGAGAACCTCCGGAACCACATTACACACCGTGACATCTAGCGTATCTTCTGTAATGATCACCTACACGCGGTGAAGGAGTCAATCATCATGGGCAGGAAAGGCTGGGCCGGGTCGCCGCCGCGCGACGACGACGACGCCCGCAAGCGCATCATCGACGCGGCGCTGCGGTGCATCGAACGGCGGGGTCCCGCACAGACGAGCCTGGCCGACGTCGCCGACGAGCTCAGCATCACCCGCAGGACGGTGTACCGCTACTTCGCCACCACCGAGGAGCTCTTCACCGCGGCCGCCGAGATCGCCATGGACGGCTTCGTGACACGCATCGAGAAGCTCACCGCCGATATCGACGACGTCGCGGGTCAATTGGTCGAGGTGGTGGCGTTCATCGTCGAGCGGCTGCCCGACGAGCCACTGCTGACGCTGCTGCTGGAGAACGACCGCACCAACCAGTTCAGCCGCCGGATGCTGTCCCCCTCGGTGATCGAGCGCTGCCGGATCATCCTGCGCCACAGCCGGATCCACTGGGATGACCTCGGTTACCGCAGCGACGCTGACCTCGACGAGCTCATCGAGTTCCTGCTGCGGATCATCCAGTCCATGGTCATCGCCCCCCACGAGCCGCCACGGAACGGGGCAGCGTTGCGGGCCTTTCTGCACCGGTGGGTCGGACCCGCGCTCACCGCTCCGCGATGACCGAACCGCCGAACTCCTCGATCGTCTCCAGCGCGTGCGCGAGGCTGTCCCCCGGCACCGTCACCTGAATCCAGGTGACTCCGGCCCGTTCGAGTTCTGCTGCACCCGAGAGGAACTCGTCGGCGTTGAAATCCGCGGAGCCGGGCGACCCTCCCGCGTCGTTGGTGAAAGTGACGTCGATGCCGGACGGATCACGGCCCACCTCCTCCAGGCGGCGGCGCAGGTCATCCACCCCGGCCTTGAGATGGTCCACCGTCTCCAACGGTGCCGTGCGGGCGGTCTGCGCCAGCACCGCCGGAGCCCGGAACGGACACCAGCCCTGCGCGTACCTCGCGACCCTCGCCCGCGCGGCCGAAGTATTGCCGCCCACCCAGATCGGCGGATGCGGCGTGCTGGACGGCCGAGGGTGCGCGGTGATGCCCTTGGCGCTGAAGTGCTTGCCCTCGATGGTGATGTCATCGGCGGTCCAGACACTGCGGATCACCTGCAAGGCCTCCTCGAACAGTTCGGCGCGCTCGTCGAAATCCACGCCGAGGGCCGTGAATTCGCGTTTCAGGTAGCCGACCCCGACGGCCAGGGTGAACCGTCCCTCGGAGATCAGGTCCAGCGTCGCGCCCGCTTTGGCGACCACGAACGGGTTGCGGTACGGCAGCACCACGATGTTCGGGATCAGCCGCAGCGTCGTGGTGTGGGCCGCCGCGAATCCCATCGCCACGAACGGGTCGAGCGCGTCGTGGCCACCCGCCTCCAGCCAGCGCTGGCTCGGTGCGGGATGGTCGGTGAAGCCGAAGCCGGCGAACCCGGCCTTCTCCGCGGCCGCGGCCACCTGCGCGATCCCGGCTCCGGTGACGAGTTCGGGATTGTAGGGATGGCTGTGCATCGGATGGGTGATCGCGAACCGCATGGGCAGCCCTCCACGTCGTTGTCGTCAGAACTTGCTTCTCACTCTGCGAGAATGTCGTTACCATGCAGGCGGCGGAATGTACAGCGCACCGAGGTCGGGGAGGGTCATGAGCAGGCCGGAGATCGGCATCTACCTGCCCCAGATGGGCTTTTCGTTCGCCGATCTGCTCCATCGCGCGCGGCGGTGCGAGGAGCTCGGCATCGATTCGCTGTGGCTCTACGACCACCTGTACGGGCCGGGCATGCCGGACTACCCGTCGATGGAGGCCTGGACCGTGGCCACCGCGCTGCTCAGCCGCACCGAAAGGCTGCGGGTCGGGCACATGGTGTTGTGCAACCAGTTCCGCCACCCGGTGACACTGGCCAAGATGGCGACGACATTGGATCAGATCTCCGGCGGCCGTCTCAGCCTCGGAATCGGCAGCGGTTCGATCGAGGACGAACACCGCCGCGCCGGGCTGCCGTGGGGCACCTTCGCCGAACGGTCCGAACAACTCGGCGAGACGCTTCAGATCCTGCACCAGGCCTTCGCCGACGAGCGGATCGACTTCGCGGGCAAGCACTTCACCGTAACCGACATGCCGATCAAGCCGGGAGCAGCGCAGCAGCCGCGGCCACCCGTCGTAGTCGGCGGGGCCGGTGAGAAGTTCACGCTGCCGTTGGTGGCGCGGTACGCCGACGTGTGGAATGTGCCGACCTATGCGTTGGGCCAGATCGAAGCGAAGCTCGCGGTGTTGCGGGCGCTCTGCGACGACATCGGCCGCGACCTGCAGACCATCGTGTTGTCGATCGAGGCGGTGATGGCGCTGGCGCCCGACGAAGCCTCCCTGCCGGCGGTGCGCAGTCTCGCCGAGAAGCGTTTCGGCGCGGAAGGTTTCGGGCTCCACGACACCGGCCTGATCGGCACCGCCACCGAGATGGTGGACCGGCTCGGGGCTCTTGTCGAGCTGGGCTTCGGGCAGATCGTGCTGTTCACCCACGACCGCTGTTCGGATCAGACGCTCGAACTGCTGGCCTCTGAGGTCATTCCGCAGCTGTGATCCGTGGCGTTTGTCCACAGATCCGGATTGATCCACAGCCGGCCGCGACCGTCCCGGTTCCGTCACACCCCACCGATAGACTCGCACACATGTGCGGCTCCTCAGGTTCTTGTGGGTAGCTGAGGGTGCAGTCCGCCGAGGCAGAGATAGATCATTGAGGTCAGTGTTCGGGCTGAGTGGTGGCCGT